>NZ_JBWDNW010000016.1:0-132067 GCF_056269405.1 Paenibacillus sp. J2L1-98
GAACGGTCCGGGTCCAGGAGGGAACGGTCCGGGTCCAGGAGGGAACGGTCCGGGTCCAGGAGGGAACGGTCCGGGTCCAGGAGGGAACGGTCCGGGTCCAGGAGGGAACGGTCCGGGTCCAGGAGGGAACGGCCCGGGTCCAGGCGGGAATAAGCCGCCCGGTCCGCCCGGCCCTCCAGGTCCACCTGGCATGATCATACGCGGTCCCCCGCAGCCGCAATCGCTGCCGGCTCGAGCTGGCTGCTGCGGATCCGCGAGAAATTGTTGCTCGTTAGCGTAAGTATAGTCCATGCAAGCATTCAGTCTCCTTCACGAAACAAATTAGGCATTTATCCTTATTTATCGTATGCGGCAAATGCCCATCCGGTGTTCGCAAGTTTTGGATGAAAGGTCATCAGCATGACTGTCCAAGACTTAGAAGGTGACGAAACGCAAAAAACGGCGCCTCCTCATAGGTGAGGAAAGCGCCGTTTTGGAAAAAAATATTATTTTGCAGCTGCTTCGTAACGTTTGCTAACTTCATCCCAGTTAACTACGTTCCAGAACGCCGCGATGTAGTCAGGGCGTTTGTTTTGGTAGTTCAGGTAGTAAGCGTGCTCCCATACATCAAGGCCAAGGATCGGCGTTTCGCCTTCCATGATCGGGCTGTCTTGGTTAGGAAGGCTGTATACTTTCAATTTGCCGTTTGCAACCGCAAGGAATGCCCAGCCGCTGCCGAAACGAGTTGCTGCTGCTTTAGCGAAGTCCGCTTTGAAAGCTTCAAAGCCGCCAAGCTCGCTTTCGATCGCTGCTGCAAGAGCGCCAGAAGGTGCTCCGCCAGCGTTTGGAGCGATCGTTTCCCAGAACAAGCTGTGGTTAGCATGTCCGCCGCCGTTGTTGCGAACAGCAGTACGGATAGCTTCAGGAACGCTAGCAAGATCGGAGATTAATTCCTCGATCGATTTGCTTTGCAATTCTGGAGCGGACTCCAAAGCTGCATTAAGGTTAGTCACGTATGCGTTATGGTGACGGCCGTGGTGAATTTCCATAGTAGTCGCATCGATATGCGGCTCAAGTGCGTTGTGCGCGTACGGCAAAGCAGGTAGTTGATGTGCCATTTTTTTACAGCCTCCTAAATGATATGTAGTTATCCAAATCCATTATCCCTTATCCGATCGAATAAATCAACATTATTGTTTCAAAAGTCGGAAGGGCAGGGATGTCAAACATAACCTGCAATAGGTTATCACTGTCCTATCAAAATTATGCAAATTAGGTAAAGAGAACCTGAGCCAGTTTACATAAAAACAGATCAAAATCATGTAAGCGCTTAAAATGAAGCGTTTTCAAGAGATAATCGATGATTTGTTTAATTTTTTTAAGGAATATTAAAGATAGAAGCAGGATTTCGTTAAATTTTGTCGTAATATAAACTAAATGCAGTACTATGACATGGTATAGAAGGTGTAATTTATATGAATGTTCGTTCCTTCCAGTTGTCCGATTACCGACCAATTACAGCACTTCTCGAAGATGTTCTTACAGAAGAGTGCTACGAACAAACGATGGAAGCTTTTGCCCGCCAGTTGTCATGGGATAGCGATTTAGTTCTAGTCGCTGTCGAAAATTCCGAAATTGTGGGCATGATTATCGGTACGATTGATAATAACAAAGGTTATTATTATCGAATTGCCGTCTCTCCTCTCCACCAGCGGAAAGGAATCGGCAAAGCGCTCATCCAGGCATTGCGCCAGCGTTTCGAACAGCGCCATGTTACAAAGATACTAATTACCGCGGACGAGCACAATGAGCCAGTCTTACCTTTGTATGAGTCGATGGGGTACGTAGCCAACGATTTTATCAGATCGTTTCAGAAACTGAGCATTGTAGCGGGTTAACGCGAACTTTACTGCATGTTAGTTTGTACGCAGGGCATATCTGCATCGCCATTGCTTTTGGCGGTGAGATATGCTTTTCTTATTACTATACACTTTTATGAGGAGAACGGGATGGAACCATACCGGCACTGTGTCATCAAAAGCTTCAAACATAACGGTCACCTTCACCGTACATGGCAGCAGAATTGGCTCGTTCCGGATGAACGGCTTGCTGGCGGGCATAAAGAGGAGTCCATGATCGTACTCATTAACCGCCAAACGCCAATTCAAGAATCTGACGGTAAGATATGGGTGAGCCGCGTGCCGGCAGTCTCCTTTTTTATACCAGGGCAATGGTTTAATGTCGTCGCTTTGCTTGAGGAAGGAGGCATTCGTTATTATTGCAATATTGCCTCACCGCCGTATTTGCAAGGGAATGTACTGACCTATATCGATTATGATTTGGATGTTATCCGCACGGTAGACGGCGGAAGGTTCGTAGTTGATCAAGATGAATACGAAATGCATAAAGCAGCCTATCACTATCCGAAAATGGTCGATGACAAGGTGCAGGAGGGGCTCGAAGCGCTTCTTGGCCGAATCGATCAAGCGCGGTCTCCTTTTGAGGATCAGATTGTGACGCATTATTATGAGGATTGGCTGAGACGAAACGATGAGGTGGAGCAATGAGTCTGCTGAGCCGGGAACATGAGCTGGACGAAAATAAGGCAGGAATTGCGGGCAAGGAAAGCCTGTCTGCCGAAGCTGCTGCGAGCGACCATTCCACATGGCTGGCGGAGCTGTTAGATTGGACAAAAACATTGGTTATTGCTTTTGCGGTTGTCATGCTTCTGCACTTTTTTGTATTTAACTTATCCAAAGTCGAGGGGCATTCGATGGAGCCGACGTTAACGGCGCATGAGTGGCTCTTTGTTAATAAATTCGTTTATTTGGTCGGCAAGCCAAAGACCGGGGATGTCGTTATTTTGAAGGAACCGAATACGGGCGCAAAAGAAGAGAAGTATCTCGTGAAAAGGGTAGTCGGCGTTCCCGGCGACCGCATTGAGATTCACAACAAGCGGTTGTACCGTAACGGCAAGCTGGCGGACGAGCCTTACACGGACACTTTAATAGAAGATATGAGCTACGGGCCAGAGATAATCCGTGAAGGCCATTACTTTGTCATGGGAGATAATCGCCACGCTAGAGCCAGCCTGGACAGCAGATCGTTTCATGCTGTGCCGGAAGAGCTGATCCGGGGCAGAGCCGATTATATATTGTGGCCGTACAAACAGATAAAATCGCTTTAATCGCTGTCCGCATCAGGAGAGCAGCAGGTTGCAGTCCACAAAATCCGGAAACCTTTAAGGAGGGGCTACAATGAAGGACGTTATGATCTATACGGACGGGGCCTGCTCCGGCAACCCGGGTCCGGGCGGCTGGGGCGCGGTGCTGTTTTTTGGCGTTCATCAGAAGGAGATTTCCGGCGGCGAGAAACATACGACGAATAACCGCATGGAAATTCAGGCGGTGATCGAGGGCTTGAAGCTGCTGAAGGAGCCTTGTCAGGTCAAGGTTTATAGTGATTCAGCATATGTTGTGAATTGCTTCCAGAAGGGCTGGATTCACGGTTGGCTTCGCAATGGCTGGAAAAACAGCAAGAAGGAGCCTGTTGAGAACCAAGAGCTGTGGAAAGCGCTGTGGGAGCTTATGAAAAAGCATAAAGTCGAATACGTGAAGGTAAAAGGCCACAGCGATAACGAATGGAACAATCGCTGTGACGAGCTCGCTCGTGAAGCTGTTAAACGGTTATAGATGATGACAAACAAGTGGGCAAAGCTGAAGGAAGAGATGCTGAGGGCCGCGCCAAGCCTAGGCATCGACAAAATCGGGATCGCATCCGCAGATCCGTTCGTATCATTAAAGGATATCTTGCTTAGGCACCGCGAGCTTGGCAGGGAATCCGGCTTTGAGGAGCCGGATATCGAGAAACGGACGAATCCGGCGCTTCTATTCGATAATCCGCAGTCGATCATCGCGATCGCAATTGCTTATCCGTCGAAGCTGAAGGATCCTCCTAAATCGGAGCCTGGAGCGAGGCGGGGCATTATGTCGCGCTCAGCTTGGGGAGACGATTACCATAAGGTGCTGCGTGACCGGCTTGCGAAGCTGGAAGCATGGCTGAGGGAGCGCGTGCCGGATTTGCGCGTAGAGAGCATGGTCGATACCGGCGCCTTGTCGGACCGTGCCGTCGCGGAGCGTGCAGGCATTGGCTGGAGCGCGAAAAACTGCTCCATTCTCTCCCCTGAGCTCGGTTCATGGATGTACCTCGGAGAGATGATCACGAATGTGCCGTTTGAGCCGGATGAACCGGTCACGGAAAGCTGCGGCTCATGCACAAAATGTATTGACGCTTGTCCGACGGACGCGTTAGTTGGGCCAGGCCAATTGAATTCCAGCCGCTGCATCTCCTATGTAACACAGACAAAGGGAATGCTATCGGATGAGTTTATGCGCAAAATCGGAAATCGGCTATATGGCTGCGATACATGTCAGACCGTCTGTCCGGTTAACCGCGGCAAAAACTGGACGCATCAGCCGGAGCTGCAGCCCGATCCGGAGCTCGTAAAGCCGCTGCTGGTTCCATTGCTTACAATAGGAAACAAAGAGTTTCAAGCGAGATATGGAAGCACCTCCTCCGCATGGCGCGGCAAGAAGCCGATCCAGCGCAACGCCGTCATCGCGCTCGGCAACTTTAAAGAGGCGAGCGCGGTACCGGATCTGATTCGCGTTCTTGAGCAGGATACGAGGCCGGTTCTGCGGGGCACGGCAGCTTGGGCGCTCGCGCGAATCGGCGGCGAGCAGGCGGAGGCGGCGCTGCTTGCAGCTTCGCATAAAGAGAGCGATGAGGAAGCGCTGCAGGCTATAACGACTGCGATCGATCAAATAAATTCGCTTGCCAAGAATACGCAGCAGCAGCCGGAAGCAGGTGTTGGTACAAGTGATTGAACAGCTTTATGCGGCTGAGATCGGCTCGCCTATCGGGACGATGACGCTCACGGCAGCGGACGAACATATTTGTCATTTGGATTTCGCTCCCTTTGAAGATTCAGGGGAAGGACTCCGGCAGTGGGCGCTGCGCCAAATTGGACCGCAGGCTGCGGACATCAGGCGCATTGAAGCGTCAGCCCATCCGCAGCTGAAGGAAGCGGACAGGCAGCTGCAGCTTTATTTTGCAGGAGAATTGCGGCAGTTCGAGCTTCCGGTTCAGCTGTTTGGCACGCCGTTTCAGCAGAAAGTATGGGCAGCCCTGCAGCAAATTCCGTATGGCGAGACGCGCACCTATAAAGACATTGCGGTGATGCTCGGCCAGCCGGGCGCGATGCGAGCCGTTGGCGGCGCAAACAATCGCAATCCCGTATCGATCATTGTGCCTTGTCACCGCGTGATCGGGGCTAGTGGTCAAATGGTCGGTTATGGCGGAGGACTGCCGATTAAGATCGCGCTGCTTGAGCTGGAGAAGAAAGCGTAATACAAGCTTACAGGCTGCCTTATAAAGGTTGCGCTAAGCGCTAAGCTGTTCATTGCGAACACAGGGTGAACATGCTATCATGGGAACATTATACACAGCTGGAGATTTAGAAAGGGTCAGGTGACAGGTATGTCTTGGGTTAACATTGTAGTGCCAATCGTTACTTTATTAGCGGGAGCTGTAGGGGGCTTCTTTATTGGCGTATTCTATCTGCGGAAGCAGCTTGAGAAGATGCAAAACGATCCTGAAATGATTCAAAAGATGGCTAAGCAAATGGGCTACAACTTGAATAAGCAGCAAATGCAAAAAGCGCAGCACATGATGCGAAATCAAAAAATGCCTCGGAGATAAAACGTGAGGGGGGCCGGAAGGAGAATTAAGAAATGGCGGGAAGGAAAGATTACGTCAATTCGAGTGTAGAGAGCAACCGGGAGCAGATTGAACACCATATAAAAGAAATTTTGAAGCTGATCGGCGAAAATGTAGAGCGTGAAGGTTTGCTGGAAACGCCTGCCCGCGTAACCCGGATGTATGAGGAAATTTTTGCCGGCTACGAGGTTGATCCGCGCGAGGTGCTTGGCGTGACTTTCGATGAGCAGCACGAGGAGCTTGTCATCGTCAGAGATATTGTATATTACAGCCAGTGCGAGCATCATATGGCGCCGTTCTTCGGGAAAGCGCATATCGGTTATATCCCTAGCGGCAAGATAGCGGGGCTCAGCAAGCTTGCGCGTCTCGTTGAGGCGGTTACACGCAGGCTGCAGGTCCAAGAGCGCATAACGTCGCAAATCGCCGACATTCTCGATCAGGAGCTTGCGCCGCATGGCGTCATGGTCGTCGTAGAGGGCGAGCATCTGTGCATGTGCGCGCGCGGCGTGAAGAAGCCTGGCAGCAAGACGGTTACGTCCGCTGTGCGCGGCGAGTTCCGCAGCAGCTCGGCGCTGCGTTCGGAGTTCCTTGCATTGCTGAAGCAATAAGCTGGCCTATATTAGAAAGTCCGACGGGAGAATTGCTCCTGACGGACTTTTTTTTAATTGATGGTTCGCGATCACCAAACTTTTCTCAGAACGGCACCCACACGAGCTTTCGAGCTTCCTCAAACCGTTCATTCACATAAGGCCAATTGACCACGTTCCACCACTCCTGCACGTACTCGGGGCGTCTGTTCTGATGCCTCAAATAATAAGCATGTTCCCATACGTCTAACGCAAGCAGCGGAACGACATCCCATTGCGATAAATTTTGATGCTTCTCTGCGGTTAAAATTTCGAGCCGTCTGCTGCGCGGACTCCATACCAGAATAGCCCAGCCGCTGCCCTCGATCTTCGCTGCGGCCTCGCTGAACTGCTTCATGAAGGCAGCAAGGCTGCCGAAATCGTTTAGGATCTGGTTGCTGAGCGCCCCCGTCGCCTCGCCGCCGCCGTAGGGCGACATCACGTTCCAAAACAGCGTGTGCAAATAGTGGCCGGCACCGTTGAAAGCGAGCTCGCGTTCCCAATGCTTTACGAGCTCGAAATTGCCGGTTTCGCGTGCTGTCTGCAGCTGAAGCTCAGCTATATTTAAGCCGTCGACGTAGGATTGGTGATGCATATCATGATGAATCCGCATCGTATGCTCATCGATATAGGGCTCAAGAGCATCATAAGCATAAGGCAGGGGAGGCAGCGTATGTCCGCCGACCGGTACTTGCTGGAGAGGGGGGCGCTGCTCGCGGTTGCCAGGACTGTTCGCAGCTTGGCGATAAGCGCTCATTAAGCCGATATAATAGTTGGATTCGCGGATGGAATGCGAAATGACGGTTTTGGATATGGATGAAGATACGGCTGCCGTTCGCTCTGTTATTTGCCTCAGTTGATCTACGTACGTAAGCGATTGTTCAAGCGCAGCATCCACGAGTGCTTCAACGGATTGCTCCACATGTGACGGCAGACGAGACGGGAAGGGCAGCCATTCGTCCAGCCATTGGTTCGTATAAAGCGCGGTTTGAGAGAAGATCGGCTCCCAAGATTTAAGAAGCTGCACATACTGGCGTTCCAGCTCCGGAGCCGCTTGGACAATAACGGTGGCATGCTCCTTCTCCTGCAGCTTCCAATGCCGGATTAATTCCATTACTCGTATGGGCATGAGCGTTCCATAAACAAAAAGCACGACCATCGCCTCCTATGTCGCAACATGTGCATCTATGTTAGATGTATTCGTTGCTATTTGGGCTTATGTCGTGCTTCCTGACTATATTCTTTCTGACTGGAGCTGCTGATCGACTTGGCTTAGAAATAAGGCGGCTCTTTGGATATATTCACTCGGATGAACTTGAAACAGCAGCTCGTGCTTGCCGTCCTGCACGATCCATGAGCGGGAAAGCATATTGCCCTGCTCCTCAGCAATAGCTTCGGCCGTTTTGTATGAAGCTTTAACATCGTTCGTACCATGAATAATGAAAAGCGGTATATCATAGACGTTCGAGATTACCTCGCTTGCCGGAATAGAGCCAAAGCTTGTACCGGTCCAAAGCGGAATCATCGATTCAATGAGCGGCAGCGAGAAACGCGGCAAGGAAACAAACTGATTCAGATTATCAAATAACGCCTCAGGGCTCGGTATAAATAAGCTGTCGAGTATCATCGCATCTATCTCATCGGTCTGAAGCGCTGCTTGCAGGGCGGTTCCCGCACCCATTGAGAAGCCCCAGACGACGATTTCCCCGGCGCCGCGGGATTTGGCATAATCTACAGCTGCGAGCAGCTGCTGCGATTCCTCAAGGCCGCCGGTGGCCGGAGCTTTGTACTCCTTCGAGGCGTAGCCGTAGTCAAACAACAAAATATTATAGTTTAAGCCGTGCAGCAGCTTGGAGAGCTCATACATCGGCACCCATGATTCTTCGCGATTAGCGCCATAGCCATGGCTGAATACGACAGTCCGCGCCGAGGCTGCGGCTCCGCCCGCATCGGTTTCTGCTGGAATGAACCAGCCGCTGACCGTTGTCTCTCCGCTCTTGCTGGGGAATACGACATCCTCATAATCCAGGCCGATAGCCGCTTGAGGATTAGAGGAAAGGGGAGCGACAAAAGGAAAAGCAAGCATCCAAGCGACATATCCATGAAAAATAATGACTGCAAGCAGGCACATAGCAGCCAGGGAAGCGATGGAAGCAACCAGCAGGTGCTTGCCGCGGCTTCTTGATTTGCGAAGCAGGAAAAGGCTGTCGGAATCTCCCAAAGGGAAGGGCTGAAGGCTTTGCGGAAATCCGCCTTCTAGTGGCAGTGGTGTCATTATAGTTGTGCTCATGTCGTATTCCTCCCTCTGCAAGCAACCGGCTGTCGGACTAATTCATCCCAAGGCTGAAAGCGCTTATCATTTCTAGTCCTTTTATCGTAGTCCGGTCCTAAAGGCCTGTCAATTGATGTCGAGGTAATGTTATTCATTTGTAATATTGCTGTAACGTAAAGATCTTTTCTTTACGATAATGGAAGCGATGAGTTATACTGAATGAGAATCGGTTTCATTGGATGAAACTTTTAGAAAGAGAGGTGCGGCTGCATGGAAGATGGGAAATCGACGGTTCGGGCAGTGGATCGAGCGCTTGATATATTGCTGTGCTTTACTTCGAAAACGGACTGGGCAATGACGGAAATTGCCGAACATGTCGGCCTGCACAAAAGCACGGTTCACCGGATGCTCGCTACACTAGAGGAGAAGGGCTTCATCGAGCGGGATCGTTCGACTGACCGTTATCATTTGGGTTTGAAAATGTGGGAGCTGTCCGCCAATCTATCGCGGTCAGACGATCAAGCAACGATATGGCTGCCGGAAATGGAGCGGCTTCGCGATAAGCTGGGAGAGACAGTTAGCATATATGTAAGGGACGGCTCCGAGAGGATCCGCATGCAAGCGGTGCAGAGCAACCAGCCCGTGCGGCGGGTAGCGCCTGTCGGCGTAAGGCTGCCGCTTTATGCAGGCGCGTCGAGCAAGGTGCTCATTGCCTATTCCGATCCGATCACGCAGGAAAGTATTTTTGGAGATCCGGCTTGGTTATACTCGATTGATCTGGATCAATACAAGCAGCAGCTTGAAGAGATTTGCCTGCAGGGATACGCCACCAGCTTCGAGGAGCGCGAGCCGGGAGCAGCGGCATTGTCCGCGCCTATCTTTAACCGGAAAGGGCAGCTGACGGCCGCATTATCTGTATCAGGTCCAGCAAGCAGGCTCACGCTGCAGACGATGAAGGAATACGCACCCGTCATGATCGAATCCGCCAAGCGGATGGGAATGATGATTTTATAGCAGTGAAGAAACAGCAGGCTGAGGCGGACCTCAAACCTGCTGTTTTTTTATAGCTATTTAAGCTGTAGGAATGATTGAAAGAGCTTCATGCATGCTGGCTATGTCATCGCGTGTTATCCCAATCAGAATTAGCTATATTGTTTAGCCGCATGATAGGAGCTCGTTTTCATTGAGACGGTACGTCTATCCTTATACGACTCAGCGTACTGCCAAATTTAATTTCAACTTATCCGGATGGTACTTTCTCGACGCAAGGGCTTGCCGCGTTCTGCAGCTGAAAAAAAAGAGCTTTGCCGAAAGGACGGCAAAGCTCTTTTTTTGAAACTTATACAATGCTTCTATTTCACCGCGAAACGAGCTCTTGCCGTCTTTAGGCTGCAAAAGCCGGTTACGCTTGGTTGCGCAGCATGTATGCTGCTTAGTTCATGTTCGCGATCATTTGACGAAGTACCGTTTGCAGGATACCGCCATTGCGGTAGTAATCAACGTCAACCATCGAGTCAAGGCGCACGATTGCCGGGAAATCGAACGACGTGCCGTCTTCGCGAGTAGCTGTAACAGTAACTTGCGAGCCTGGCGTAACATCGTTGTTCAAGCCAGCGATATCGAACGTCTCGCGGCCAGTAATGTTAAGCGTCTTCCAGCCTTGGCCTTCTGGGAATTGGAGCGGCAATACGCCCATACCAACCAGATTGGAGCGGTGAATACGCTCGAAGCTTTCAGCGATAACGGCTTTAACGCCGAGCAGGTAAGTTCCTTTTGCCGCCCAGTCACGGGAGCTTCCTGTACCGTATTCTTTACCGGCAAGAACAACAAGGTTTTTGCCGTCTTTTTGATATTTCATCGATGCGTCGTAGATCGACATTACTTCATCAGTAGGCAGGTAAGTCGTTACGCCGCCTTCTGTGCCTGGAGCCACTTGGTTACGAATACGAATGTTAGCGAACGTTCCGCGCATCATGACTTCATGGTTACCGCGACGGGAGCCGTAGGAGTTGAAATCTTCGCGTTTAACGCCGTTTTCGATCAAGTATTGGCCGCCCGGGCTGTTAACAGTAATGTTACCGGCAGGCGAAATATGGTCAGTCGTTACGGAATCGCCCATAAGCGCAAGCACGCTTGCCGAATGAATATCTTCGATATCCGATAGATCGGAACCAAGGTTTTCGAAGAACGGCGGGTTTTGGATGTAAGTCGATTTTGCATCCCACTCGTAGCTTTCGCCTTTAGGTACCGAAATAGCGTTCCAACGCTCATTTTGTGTAAATACGTTCTCGTATTTGTCGCGGAACATTTGCGGTGTAAGAGCCGCGGACATAGCATCGTTAACTTCTTGCGAAGTTGGCCAAATATCTTTCAGGTATACCGGCTTGTTGTCTTCGGTATAGCCGATTGGCTCGGTAGTCAAATCGATGTTTGTCGTACCGGCAAGCGCATATGCGATAACCAGCGGCGGAGAAGCCAAGTAGTTCGCTTTTACCTGCGCGTGAACGCGGCCTTCAAAGTTACGGTTACCGGAGAGAACAGCGGATACCGTCATATCGTTGTCGGCAATTGCTTTGCTTACTTCGTCCGGAAGCGGGCCGGAGTTACCGATACATGTCGCGCAGCCATAGCCGGCAACGTGGAAGCCGAGTGCTTCAAGCGGCTCGAGCAGGTTTGCTTTAGTCAAATATTCTGTAACGACGAGCGAGCCCGGCGTCAGGGAGCTTTTTACATAAGCTGGCTTCTTAAGTCCAAGTGCTACTGCTTTCTTAGCGACAAGGCCGGCGCCGACCATTACGCTTGGGTTAGAAGTGTTCGTGCAGCTTGTAATCGCGGCAATAACGACTGCGCCAGTGCCCATTTTGCTCACTTGGCCGTCATTGTGGTTAACCGTAACGAATTGATCGATTTTCTCATCAGTCAGACCGTATCCGCCTTTTTCGATTGGCGTGCGGATGATGCTGTTGAAGGATTCTTTCATTGCAGTCAGCTCAACGCGGTCTTGAGGACGCTTCGGTCCTGCAAGTGAAGGAACGATCGTCGAAAGATCGAGCTCAACGATGTCAGAGAACACAGGATCTGGAGTCTCATCCGTACGGAACATGTCTTGAGCTTTATAGTAAGAGTCAACAAGCTCGATGAGATCTTCCGAGCGGCCTGTTTGGCGAAGATAGCTGAGCGTTTCGTTATCGACAGGGAAGAAGCCGATTGTAGCGCCGTATTCCGGAGCCATGTTGGCAACCGTTGCGCGGTCAGCAAGACTGATGTTAGACAAGCCAGGGCCGAAGAACTCGACAAACTTACCAACAACGCCTTTTTTACGCAAAATTTGTGTAACAGTAAGCGCAAGGTCAGTCGCCGTGGAGCCTTCTGCCAGCTTGCCAGTCAATTTGAAGCCGATTACTTCAGGCATAACGAAGTAAAGCGGTTGGCCCAGCATACCAGCCTCAGCCTCGATACCGCCAACGCCCCAGCCTACAACGCCAAGACCGTTGATCATCGTTGTATGGGAATCCGTACCAACGAGGGAATCAGGGTATACGACAGTTTCGCCATTGATTGTTTTAGTAGCGGCAACGGATGCCAAATACTCCAAGTTAACTTGGTGAACGATACCTGTGCCCGGCGGAACCGCGCGGAAGTTATCGAATGCTGTTTGTGCCCAGCGAAGGAAACGGTAACGCTCTTCGTTACGCTCAAATTCAACCTTCGTGTTATATTCAAGCGCTTCAGGCGTGCCAAATGCGTCAACCATTACGGAGTGGTCAATTACAAGGTCAACCGGTACGAGCGGGTTGATTTTTTTCGGGTCTCCGCCTGCTTTTTTCACAGTATCACGCATAGCCGCCAAGTCTACGACAACCGGTACGCCTGTGAAATCCTGCAATACGATACGGGCAGGGATGAAAGGAATTTCTTTATCTTCGCGTCCGTCAGCCCATGTAGCAAGCTGCTTTACATGCTCAGGTGTAATGGCGCGGCCGTCAAATTGACGAACAGCAGCCTCAAGCAATACTTTGATGGAAAAAGGCAGCTTGGAAATGTCGCCTAGTCCTTGCTCTTCAAGTCCGCCCAGGCGGTAGTAAGCGTAAGATTTGCCACCAGCGTCCAGCGTTGTGCGAACCGAATAATGATTTTGTGTAGACATCGTCATTCTCCTCTTTGAATGGAATTCATGTTTCATTCTGTGAAACACGATTTCAAAATCGCTATATCTATAGTATATCGTTAAAATAGTCCTTCCGTAAAGTCCAATTATGTCTTATCGCGCCTGTAAACGGCATGAAAATCGAACTGAACGAATGTTACATGAAACGAATGACGGCTTCATATAATGAAGCAGTTAATCAGCGTTAAGCTTAAGGCAAGAGAGCTTGCTGGTGATCTCATGCAGCCTAAGGCTGTTTACAGTGTTTGCGCCTGAAATATAAGGATGAATAAGGATAAATCTGATCATCGGCTTATATTTCTGCGCGAAACGTTTTTTGCATTCACAACATGGTCAAGGAGGGATTGCTATGCCGCGAACGGGTAACCGGGGACAGGGCATTCAGGGCCAAAAGCATAATCAAGCACCGTCCAAGCCGATAGCATCTCAGCGCAAGCCGCAGCAAAAAGTTGTGGCACATGCTGTCCCAAAACAGCTGTCGCCATCCGGGCCGCAACCGGAGCGACATGCTGAAACGGCTAATCATGCGCTTCAGAATCAGGAAAGGGCTAATCAAGAAGCAAAGTCCGTCAGACAACAAACTTCAAAGCTTAATTCGCTTTTGCGTTCATCCGATTACGATCAGCATAGGCAGCAAGGGAATCTGCAGGGCTGGAAATCTGCCGTTCATCGCTATGTGAGCCTGTACAATCAAGCCGAAGCGAATCAGCATGCGACCGTGCTGACCGATTACGTGACCGACCATGAGCACTGCGACCGTCTCCGTTGCAGGCTTGAACGTCTGCGCGAACGCGATTTGCTAAGAGGCGCCCTGCCGGCAGGCAGCGAGACGAAAGCAGAACTCATGCGCGTTAATGAATCGTCCAGTGAAGTTTCTGTGCTCATTCGGCTCCACATCAAAAGAAGGATGGAGCAGTCTGGGCGTTTTTACATGGAGGAAAGATCCGAATTCGAGCGTCTCTGGCTTGGGTTGTCAGGCGGTGCCTGGGATGTCCTGCGGGTTGAACCGATCATAGCGGAGCGCAGGCCGCGATTTGGCACAGCTACAGATAACTGGATGACCGTCGATGACCATTCGGAGCTATATGGCGATTTATCGTCACCGTCAACACCATACTTAAATTATGACCTATTACAGCAATTCAAAAACCGGCCGTCGGGTATTCGTTACAGGAGAGATTTGGCTGCTGCGTATGCGGACCGCTGGTGGAACGAAGGGAACCCGTCATACGAGCTTTTTGAGGTGAATTGTACCCATTACGTGTCTCAGTGCATCTTTGCAGGCAATGCTCCGATGAACTATACTGGTAAAAGGGAAACGGGCTGGTGGTATAAAGGCCGAAATAAAGGCAGCGAATGGTGGAGCTACAGTTGGGCGGTATCCAATGCATTTACCAATTATTTGAGCGGCTCCAAGTCTACGGGCTTGCGCGCGGAAGTTGTGCAATCCGCAGATGAGCTGCAGCTTGGCGATGTCATTACGTATGACTGGAATGGCGATCAACGCTTTCAGCACAGCACAATCGTAACTGCCTTTGACTCGTTCGGAATGCCGCTAGTGAATGCCAACACTGTCTCCAGCAGGCATCGTTATTGGGATTATCGTGATTCCTATGCATGGACGGAACAAACGAAGTATCGTTTTTTTCATATTGCTGATCTATTATAAATTATTGTACCGGAGGATATGCCATGGGGAGCAAGGTTCGAGTAGGTTTAGTATACGGGGGGAAATCGGGAGAGCATGAGGTCTCTCTGCAAACGGCTTACGCAGTAATGGGTGAATTCGATTATAACAAATATGAAATCAAACCTTTCTATATCACGAAACAAGGCGAATGGAAAACGGGAGATGCTCTGCAAGCCCGTCCCGGCAGCGTGGATGAGCTCCGCTTTACAGCGAGCGAGGCGAAGCAAACGGGCTTCGCGCTCGCTCCATTGTTTGCGGGCCTAAACGCAGGAGAGGCCGCTGCCAGCGGCGAACCAGGCATTGATGTCGTATTTCCGTTATTGCACGGCACATTCGGCGAGGATGGCACCATTCAAGGGCTATTCGAAATGGCTAATATCCCTTATGTCGGAGCGGGCGTTCTCGCTTCTGCTGTCGGGATGGACAAGATTATGATGAAAAAAGTGTTTGCCCAAGAGGGCTTGCCGCAATGCATATTCCGCTACTTCAACAGGACGCAATGGGAAAGAGACGCTTCCTTCTTCATCATGGAATGCGAAGTCGCGCTCGGCTATCCGTGCTTCATCAAGCCGGCCAATCTGGGCTCCAGCGTCGGCGTCTCCAAAGCTAAAAACCGCGAAGAGCTGGTTGCTGCCGTTAACTATGCATTCCGTTTTGACCGGAAGGTAATTGTGGAGGAGTTCGTGGACGCTCGTGAAATTGAAGTAAGCGTACTGGGCAACGATGATGCCAAAGCATCCGTACCCGGTGAAATTGCACCGTCGAACGAGTTTTACGACTACAAAGCCAAATATATCGACGGGAAATCGACGATGCAAATTCCGGCTATTTTGCCGCTAGAAATTACAGAATCCGTCCGTGAAATGGCCGTTCGCGCATTCCAGGCGATCGACGGCTCCGGTTTGTCGCGCGTAGACTTCTTCCTTCGTAAAGACGACAACCAGCTTTTCATCAACGAAGTCAACACCTTGCCCGGCTTCACGCCATTCAGCATGTACCCGCTAATGTGGAAGGAAACCGGCATTCCATATAAAGAATTGTTAGATTCCTTAATCTCGCTGGCCCTATCGCGCCACGCCGAAAAACAACGTATAGACTACACTGGCGACTCGGTATAATAGCGGGTGATGCGGTATGGCTTCTTAAGATAGATTGAGCTTGAATGCGATCGAACGCTCTCACCGCGCTTTAGATGCAAATGATCGAACTAAATCAAGCCGATCCTAACACAAGGGGCGATTAGTTGTATCTCGTCGAACTAAATGCCCATATATGAGCAGTCAAGATTAAAAGGTGCTGTTTAGTTTCGTAAAATGAAGCTAAACAGTACTTATATCTAACAGTTCCAAAAGTAAGCTCGCAAAATGAAACTAAATAATAATCTGATTCCAATAACAGGACAGGCTTAACATGTCCCGCAGGTACAGCGATAGCGTTTGTATCAGCAAGGGGTATGAGAAGTTAAGCGAGTCCCTCAGGACGAAAGCGATCCACCACAAACGCAACTTGCAAGCGTCTCTGCGCCTCCGTCGTTAGTTCTGTTAGGTTAATAAAGTAATCAGGTGCACCAAAAGTTAAGCGTGTCCCGCAGGGACGAAAGCGATCCTTGGCAAACGCAACTCGTTAGCGTCTCTGCACCTCCGTCGTTAGTTCTGTTAGGTTAATAAAGTAATCAGTTGCACCAAAAGTTAAGCGTGTCCCGCAGGGACGAAAGCGATCCTTGGCAAACGCAACTTGTTAGCGTCTCTGCACCTCCCGCGTTAGTCCAATTGCAGGTGTCCAGAGGGTGCAACCCTTGGGACCCTCCCTTGGAAGGGAGGGTTTGGGTGGGTTCGAAAAGCTTTTTGAAGGTTCGGTATAAGGTTCGGTATTAAGCCTTTAAAAGTTTGGTATTAAGTCCTTAAAGGTAAGGTTTCGTATAAACCTTTGAAGGCCTGGTAGAAATTTCACTGAAAGGAGGGAAACAATATGGGTTTTGCAACTGAGTTTAATTCTGTCTGCAAATTCAAGTCCGAACAAGAGCTGTATGAATTGATGGAGTACGGTCGGGGCAAAATGGTTAAGAGCGGCTTTCGAGTATTTCCGACTGGCCAGAAGGTTATTGCTTATACGCCAGCCAATGAGGCGATTGCGATTGTCCGCATCTTAGCTTCTATCGCGGAAATTAACTTTCAAGGCGAGGAAGTAACACAGGTGGAGATGGAGCTCGTGAGAAAGCTGACCGAGGAAGAAGCAAGGATTCAAACAGCGCTTGCCTTTGAAATGTTTTTTGGAGAGAAGGCTTAATCGATGATCGTTAGATTAGGCTTTGTCGCGATGAGCTTGCAGCTTGAGAATGCATCTCCGTCCAGAACGATGACGTTCACAAATTTCTCGAAGCTGGACGACCGCGAAGCGGCGATCCGGAAGCTGGAGAAAATTGCGGAGGAGAACCTGCGGAACACACTGCGGATTTTGAAGCTCTGCAAAGCTAACGGCATTCAAATGTACCGATTCTCGTCCAAGCTCATTCCGCTTGCTACACATCAGGAATTAGCTGATTGGAATCCTTTTCCGGCGCTAGCGCCCTCCTTTCGGGAGATTGGCGAATTTGTCCGGCAAAATGGCATGCGAGTGTCCTTTCATCCGGATCATTTCTGCGTGTTCAGCACGCCGAGGCCGGAAGTGCTCGCGAAGTCGGAGCTGGATTTGCTTAATCATATTCTCATGCTGGAGGCAATGGGGCTGGACGAGACGGCAAAGTGCAACATACATATCGGTGGAGCATATGGCGACAAGGCTGTAGCTGGGGAACGGTTCATTCGTCAGTTTAGCGCCTTGTCGCCTCGTTTTAAGCATCGGGTTACGCTCGAGAATGACGATAAAACGTTCCATGCAAGGGAGACGCTTGAGGCAGCGGAGCAGGCGGAAGTACCTATGGTGCTCGACATTCATCATCATGCCGTTAATCCGGGAGACATCGGTGAGGACGAGCTATACAATAATTTGTGGCCGCGAATTGTGCTAACCTGGCAGAAGGAACGCGAGCGGCTGGGCTGCACGAGTGCGAGCCAGCTTCCTCCCAAAATCCACGCATCCAGTCCCAAAAGCATATCCGATCCGCGCAGCCATGCGAACTTTGTGGAGGCGGAGCCATTCGTTCATTTTTTGCGCCATGCCGCCCGCAGCACCGAGTATTTGGACTGCATGCTGGAAGCCAAGAGCAAGGACGAAGCTTTGATCAAGCTCATCGAGGATTTGAAGCAGATGGAAGCATGCGGCGAAGGCGTCACGGTGCTGGATGGCGGACGCGTAGAAATTGCCCCTCATAATCAGCATTAACGGTTGTATGGAAGCACCGTCAAGGCCAGTCCTTGACGGTGTTATTGTATCGACAGCCCCTCAGTAAGCCAATTATTACGTTTCTGAAAAAAAGGTGATATTATCATGGAATGGATACTTCTTGTACTGCTCGGCGTCGTAGCAGCCATGTTCGGCAGCATCGTCGGGCTGGGCGGCGGCATTATTATCGTTCCAGTTTTAATGCTGATCGGTCCGGTGCTGACGGGCGGAATGATCGGACATGCAACGGCGGTCGGCATTTCGTTAACGGTTCTGGTTGTTACGGCGCTCGCTTCAACGCTGAGCTATGCTAAACGAAAAATCGTTGATTTCCGCAGCGGTTGGTTATTTTTTATAACGAGCGGTCCTGCTGCTCTGCTAGGCTCTGCGCTGACGGGCTTGCTTCCGGCAGGCATATTCCAGCTCGTGTTTGGGGTTTTTATGCTGCTGATGGCATCGCTCTTAATTGCTCGAGACCATATGAAACCGTTTTCCAAACAATGGCCGATCGTCCGTACGATAACGGATGCAACGGGAGAGGTTCATACGTACAGCTATGGAATCATGCCGGCGTTAGCCATCGGTTTTGGCGTTGGTCTGATGTCAGGTTTGTTCGGGATCGGAGGCGGATCGTTGTTCGTGCCGTTAATGGTGCTGCTGTTTCGTTTTCCTCCGCATATGGCGACGGCTACATCGATGTTCGTCATTTTTTTGTCATCCATACTTGGAAGCGGCATGCACGCCTATTTGGGAGAGACGAATTGGCTGCTCGTGCTTGCATTAGTGCCTGGCGCGTGGATCGGCGGAAAGCTGGGGGCGGCAATCGCGGTGAAAATGAGCGGCAAGGGCTTGTTATGGCTGCTTAGAGTAACGCTTATTTTGCTGGCCGGCCAATTAATTATTGAAGGTTTGAGATCGTTTTGATACTGTGAGAATAATCGTATGCGAAACTTGATACGAGCTTCATACGTAATAGATCACTGCATGGATAGAATGTTTGTGAATTTACATAGAGGGAAGAGTGATGGACCGTGAGTGACCAGAATAACGCTTCCGTTGTAGGCGGGAAAAGTTTTACAGCTGTCGCTATCAATTGCGCTTCGAAAGCAGGAGAATGGATTAAGACGAAGCTTGGAAACTATGCGAACCTTGATATAAAGTATTCCTCACATGATCTTGTAACGGAAGTAGACAAAGGCTCGGAGCGCCTGATTAAAAATTTAGTTATGACCCATTTTCCCCATCATTCGTTTTTGGGCGAGGAGGGTGTGGAGCCCGGTCCGGAGGCTTCGACGCGCGCGCTTGAGAATATTCGCGACGCTGAATATTTATGGATTGTCGATCCGATCGACGGCACGACCAACTTTGTGCATGGCTTCCCTTATTTCTGCGTCTCGATCGCGCTTGCGCATAACGGCGAGGTTATTGTCGGCGTCGTTTATGATCCGATGAAGGATGAGATGTTTGTCGCGGAAAAAGGAAAAGGAGCTTACGTCCATGGGAAAAGGATGCAGGTGTCCAAGGAGGATACGCTGCGCGGAAGTCTGGTTGCAACCGGACTGCCGGCCGATCACCATTACGCGCTTCCACTCAACCTGAAAGGCATACAGGCGGTTGCACCGCAGGTTCGAAACCTTCGTATCGCCGGTTCTGCCGCGCTGCATATGGCTTATGTCGCATCAGGACGATTAAGCGGATTTTGGGAGATCGGACTTAGCTGCTGGGATCTGGCTGCAGGCTCGCTGCTCGTGCAGGAGTCTGGCGGAGTTGTAAGCAATACGCTGGGCAAGCCATACGATTTGGGCGTTCGCAATGTTGTAGCGTCGAACGGACATATTCAGGATGAGCTTATCAAGGCGCTTGCCGATGCGGATGCAACCGAATAAACACTTAGGACAGCGGTCCTGCAATATTTGCAGACTCGTTGTCCTTCTCTTTTTTTAAAATACAAAAAAGAGATTGATATAGGGAGGAGGAATCAAAGGACGATGACTGCTAAGAAACGGATAGCCGCGCTAATCATGATTACGGTGTGCTTAGGCATGCTGGCAGCTTGTGAATCAAACGAACCGTCCGCATCACCCCCATCGGCAAATGCTCCGGCGGATACGGCAACCGGCAAGCAGGAAGAAACGGAAACGAGCGGAGAAACGTTGGAACCGGATGATACAGCAGCAGCCTATGATGTGCTTGCGGAAAAACTGCGGGTTCCTTGGGTCATAACGTTCGATGGCGACATTGTCTACATCAGCGAGCGGGAGGGCAGCATTGTGAAGCTTGAGGGCAGAGAGCTGACGCGTCAATCCGTTCATTTGCATAAAGAAGTACACGGCAACGGAGAAGGCGGTTTTCTCGGATTTCTGCTGGCGCCGGATTTTGCACAGTCTAAAACAGCATACGCCTATCATACGTATGTGGAAAATGGCCGTATTTTGAATAGAGTCGTTCTGCTTAAGCAAAATGGCGGGCAATGGGACGAGGTGCGTGCGCTGCTCGAAGGCATACCGGGAGCCGCCAACCATGATGGCGGACGGATGGCAATAGGGCCGGACAAGCTGCTTTATGTGACGACAGGAGACGCTCAGCAGCGGGAGCTGGCGCAGGATGTTAATAGCTTAGCAGGTAAAATATTAAGGATGACGCTTGACGGCAAGGTGCCGGTTGATAATCCGTTCCCTGCATCTTACGTGTATTCTTACGGGCATCGCAACCCGCAAGGGCTTGCATGGAATGATAAGGGCGTGATGTTCAATACGGAGCATGGTCCCTCAGGAGACCCCGGCGGGCATGATGAAATCAACATCATAGAGGCGGGAAGAAATTATGGCTGGCCGGTCATTTATGGAGATGCCCGGAAGGAAGGCATGGTTTCGCCGATTTACAACACAGGGGAAAAAGCGATTGCGCCCTCTGGTACGGCGTTCGATGAGCGTAACCGTCTGCTGATTGCGACTTTGATGGGTGGCGCTCTTTACCGTTATGATCCGGCAACGAAGGAAATGGCAGTCATATTCGAAGGCGAAGGCAGACTGCGTGACGTGAAAATAAAGGACGGCCGCATCTACGTTATCACGAACAATACCGATGGTAGGGGCATTCCGTCGGAGACGGATGATCGTTTGCTGCTGTTGAATCGTATAAACGGATAAATCCGATGTTTACGGGAGGAAAAAAGAAGGGTGTTCCGGCAGCGTTACAGCTGCTGGGACACCCTTCTTGCCAGGTAATCTAGCGAAAGACCGCTATTTCACGTTCTCTGAGGCTATATTGTATATTTGCAGTACAGGAGACGCTTTCTCTGCCATGCGTGGATCTATCCTGCACTTTTGCAAGGTAGCGGACTATAATGCGCTGAATGGTCGCCGGAACTAAGTACCATATTGCAAATGTACAAGATAGATTGTCATCCGAGTCATAAATGTGAAAAGTTACTGCTAATTTACACTATAGCCCTCGTGTCAGCGCGAAAATATCTGCTATACCCGCACCCCAATCAGGAGATTGGAGTGGATACGACAGGTAAGGTTTAGACCATTAATTATAAATTGGCAAAAGCATGATTAACGGCATCAATCGTTTCGTCAATGTCAGCTTCGGTATGCGCGGTTGTAAAGAACCAGGCTTCGTATTTGGATGGCGCAAGGTTGATGCCCTGATCCAGCATAGCTTTAAAAAATCTGCCGAACAGCTCGCCGTCCGTGTCCTGCGCTTCATCATAGTTCGTCACTTTGTGGTCGCAGAAATGTGCCGAGAACGAGCCGCGGATTTGATTGATCGTAAGCGGAATGCCGTTTTGCTTCGCGGCAGCATGTAAGCCTGCCGCCAGCTTGGCAGCGAGCGCGTTCATTCTGTCGTAAATACCCGGCTCCTGCAGCAGCTCCAAGCAGGCGATGCCTGCCGAGATGGAGGCAGGGTTGCCAGCCATCGTACCCGCTTGATACGCGGGGCCGAGCGGTGCGACCTGCTCCATAATTTGCCGGCGCCCGCCGTAAGCGCCGATGGGAAGTCCGCCGCCGATGATTTTGCCAAGCGCGGTCAGATCCGGCTCGATCGCTTGATGATCAGGGAAAGCGGCATACGTCTGAGCCGCGCCGTAGTGGAAGCGGAAGGCACTGATCACCTCGTCATAAATAACGAGTGCGCCTGCATCGCGAGTGAGCTTGCAAAGCCCTTCAAGGAAGCCCTCGTGCGGCATCACCATGCCGAAGTTGCCGACTATCGGCTCTACCATGACAGCGGCTGTCTCGTCACCCCAGCGCTCCAAGGCAGCCTTCAGCGCTGGCAGATCATTAAACGGAACCGTAATGACCTCGCTCGCGATGCTTGACGGTACGCCGGCGCTATCTGGAATGCCAAGCGTGGATGGACCGGAGCCGGCCGCGACGAGCACAAGATCGGAATGGCCGTGATAGCAGCCCGCGAATTTGATGATTTTGGTTTTCTTCGTATAGGCGCGCGCAACACGGATGGTCGTCATAACTGCCTCTGTGCCGGAGTTGACGAACCTAACCTTATCGAGCGACGGAATGGCTTCTTTCAGCATACGGGCGAGCGTAATTTCAAGCTCCGTAGGCGTGCCGTACAGCGTGCCGTTTTGCGCGGCGCGTACGATGGCTTCCGTAATATGCGGGTGGGCATGTCCGGTTATAATCGGGCCGTAAGCGGCTAAATAGTCGATGTAACGGTTATCGTCGACATCCCAGAAATAAGCGCCTTCGCCGCGTTTCATGAACACCGGAGCACCGCCGCCAACCGCTTTGTAGGAACGGGAGGGACTGTTAACGCCCCCGACAATATGCTGCAGCGCTTCTGTATAAAGCTGTTCGGAATTTGGTCGTTGTATCGTCATGGAATGAGGCCTCCAACAGTAATGGTAGTAGTAAGTTAGCAGCAAAATACACGCAACATCAAAGCGCCGTTGCGTGTATTTATAAGTTACTGCTGATTATTGCCGGCAGTTGAACTGCCCGTTTCGCCGTTATTTGTCGCGCCGTCTTCCGGTACAGCCGTTTCTGTAGGCTCAGGCACAGTATCATCCTGCTGCAGCGTCATTTGCACGTAGGAGCGCAGCTCGTCCTCGTCGCTTATTCCAATGACGGATGCGCCGCCGACACGGTCTTCCGCGATGAGATCCATCGGCGGTATTTGCGTCGTGCTGGCTACATGGCTTTTGACGCCAAGCTGTCCGAGCTTCAGCATATCAGTAACGCTTATATTCATTTTCACATAAGGCTCGACGCTGTCGAGAATTTTCTTCATGCGGATAATGTTCCAAGTTGATTGCAGCTCTTTCGACACCGCCTGCAGGAAGTTTCTCTGACGTTCGGTACGCGTGAAATCGCTCATGGCATCATGGCGGAAGCGGACGTACTGCAGCGCCTTGTTGCCGTCGAGCAGCTGATAGCCTTTTTTGAGATGGATATCATAGCGGTTATCGTCTGCGTTATCTACATAATCCATATCTTTCTCGACATCGAAATAAATGCCGCCAATGGTATCGATCATCGCTTTAAAGCCTTCGAAATCGGTATATACATAATATTGGATGTCGAGTCCGAGAAGATCGCCGACTGTTTTCATCGCAAGCGGAAAGTCACCCAGCGTAAGCGCCGTATTAATACGGCCTCTGCCATGTCCTTCTATATTAACGTACGTATCCCGCAGAACGGAGAACAGATGCGCTTTTTTTGTAACGGGATCGAAGGAAGCGACCAATATGGAGTCTGAACGGGCGACCTGACCCTCATCTACACCACGGGCATCGCCGCCAAGCAGCAAAATATTAACGCGTTCCGTACCTTCCCATTCCGGTATAGGAACAGGCGATGCTTCCGCGCCCTCAGTTGGCGTCTTAGAATCTCCCGTGTCGCTGAAGTTATCCAGTGCATTATAAATTCCAACGCTCCAGAAAATGACAAATGCTGCTGTTGCGCCAACAATTACAGAGAGGCTGATAAATAACCATTTCCATCTTTTTTTCTTATTCGTTTGTTTACGCATTTCGTTAGACGTGCTCCTTTCAGATGATGCCTGATCTTTTTGTACCAGAGAGGATACATTACAAATGTAAGCATGAGCAACGATGGCATAGAGAATGGTCCGCTTCCCGAAAAAAAGTCAGCGGAGCTGTTTATGCTAGAAATATAAGAACGCATAAGGAAGTGCTTTATCATAGCTTATATTTCATCAGCAAACGAAAGCCGCGGTGCCATCGGCAGAGCCAGCCGTTTACGCTAGGCGTGAACTAATGTATGATTACATATCATAAAATTATAAAGCTGAACGACATGCAGAAGCAAGTTTTATCGTTTTAAGCGAAAAAAGATCGCTATTTCCTAGGAAATGTCGAAGTGAGAGGAGCTATAAAAACCAGATGCCAGCTATTGATGTGAAAGATTTACGCAAGCAATTCAGCGTTCAGAAAAACCGTGAAGGTTTATCCGGCGCCCTCAAGGACTTGTTTAAACGCGAGTACAATGAGGTTACGGCGGTCAAAGATATTTCCTTTCAAATTCCGGAGGGAGAAATATGCGGCTATATCGGAGAGAACGGGGCCGGCAAGTCGACAACGATTAAAATGCTGACGGGTATTTTGGTACCTACGTCAGGCGAGCTTAAGGTGAACGGGTATGTGCCTTTTAAGGATCGCGAGAAATTCGTAAACGGCATAGGAGTTGTATTCGGACAGCGCTCCCAGCTATGGTGGGATATCGGCGTTATCGAATCGTTCCAGCTGCTGCGTAAGGTATACCGCGTATCGGAGGCTGATTTCCGCAAACGGCTGAACGATCTAGTCGAACGGCTTCAGCTAGGCGATTTGCTCAACCGGCCTGTCCGCAAGCTGAGCCTCGGGCAGCGGATGCGCTGTGAGCTCGTTGCTTCGCTGCTCCATAACCCGTCGATCCTCTTTCTGGATGAACCGACAATCGGACTCGACATCGTCGTGAAGACAGAAATCCGCGACTTTCTTATGCAAATGAACAAGGAGCAGGGAACGACGATTTTGCTGACAACGCATGATCTTCAAGATATCGAAGCGCTTTGCTCGCGCGTCATTATGCTCGATGACGGACGCATCATTTATGATGGAGGTCTCGACGAGCTGAAAAACAGGTGGAGCAAAGGGCGGGAGATACAGTTCCAATTCGCGGGACACACGGCGCTTGCAAAGCTGCAGCAGCTTACCGAGACGCTTGCTGTAACATGGACGATGGAAAATGAAGTGACCGCAAAAATGTGGCTGCCGCATGCGGTTAATGTCTCGGATGCGCTGGCTTGCGTGGTAGGCGGCGTGGAAATACGCGATATCAAAATTATTGAAACGAACACGGACGATATCGTTCGCAGCATCTATTCATCAGGCTCTGCGGTTGCCGCGAAGGAGACGGCTAAGCCATGATGAGCGCGTACATCGATTTTATTCGAATCCGGTTTATTATGATGCTTGCCTACCGCGTTAACTATTACAGCGGTATTATTATTTACGCCATTAACATTGGCGCATATTACTTTCTGTGGCAGGCGATTTACGGAGACAAGGAGACGCTCGCGGGCTTTACCGTAACCCAGATGACGACATATGTTGCGGTATCGTGGATGGCGCGCGCCTTTTATTTTAATAACCTCGACCGGGAGATCGCGAATGAAATCCGGGACGGCAGCGTATCCGTTCAGCTGATTAGGCCCTATTCCTATTTATTCGTAAAAATGATGCAGGGCTTCGGCGAAGGTCTTTTCCGGATGCTGCTGTTCATGGTTCCGGGGATGATTATCGTTTGTCTCATTTTCCCGGTTACACTTCCGACTGATCCGATGACTTGGCTTGTTTATTTAGTCATGCTGTTCTTTAGTTTCCTAATCAATTCGCAAATTAATATTTTGACCGGCTTGTTCGCTTTTTTTGTCGAAAACAACGAAGGCATGATGCGAATGAAGCGGGTAATGGTCGACTTGTTCTCAGGCGTGGTTGTGCCGATCGCCTTTTTCCCGGGTTGGCTGTCCGCAATTATGCACTGGCTGCCGTTCCAAGCGATCACTTATTTGCCAAGCTCCGTATTCACGGGGCGGACGCCGGGCAGCGAAGTGCTGCATGTGTTCGGCATTCAGGTGTTATGGTTCGCGGGGCTGCTGGTGCCGATCTGGCTCACATGGCGTGCCGCCCGTAAGCGGCTGTTCGTGCAGGGGGGTTAATAAAAATGAGATATGCATCATTGTTCTGGGAATACATTAAAAACTACGCGAAAACCAGGCTGACCTACCGGGCCGACTTCTGGGTCGAAGTGCTGTCGGATTTATTGTTCCAAGGGATGAACCTAATCTTCATATTAATCGTGTTCCAGCATACGCCGTCGCTTGGCGGCTGGTCGGAGGCCGAGGTTGTGTTCGTTTATGGCTTCTTCATGATTCCATATGGCGTGTTCAGCACGTTCTTCAGCATTTGGAATTTCAGCGAGCGTTACATTGTAAAAGGCGAAATGGACCGCGTGCTTACACGGCCGGCTCACAGCTTGTATCAGGTGCTGCTCGAAAATGTAGACCCGCCGTCACTAATCGGCTCTTTCGTCGGCGCGATCATTATGGCGCTCTGCTGGACGCAGCTCGATTTGCCGCTTCAGGTGCTTGACGTACTTATGCTTCTGCTGCTCGTACTGGGCGCGGTGCTGATTTACGCGGGTTTGTATACGGCGATTAGCGCTATTTCCTTTTATTCCGACGCGCCGACCGGCATCGCCCCGCTCATGTATAATATTCAAAACTACGGGCGCTATCCGGTTAACATTTATAACAAGATGATTCGGTTCGTGCTGACATGGCTGCTGCCGTTCGCTTTCGTTGGCGTCATTCCAGCCTCTTATTTCCTCGAAAAGAAGACAGATGACCTGTCTCAGCTGGCGCTTCTGACGCCGGTTATGGGCATAATCGTTTTCTCGTTGGGGCTGTGGCTTTGGAATACCGGGGTAAAGCGTTACCGTGGAGCGGGCTCATAGCATACCCGCTTTGGGAATATGATGTGAGCCGCGATTATGAACTGTTTATGGAGGAAGTTAGATGACGCAGCTTCAAGTTGGAGAGTTGGCGCCGGATTTCGTATTGCCGGCGTCAAACGGAGAAAATGTTTCACTCAGCGGTTACCGCGGGCGAAATGTCGTTCTTTATTTTTATCCGAAGGATATGACGACGGCCTGCACGCAGGAATCGTGTGACTTTCGCGATGCGAATGCGGAAATGCTGAAGCACAATACGGTTATTCTCGGTATCAGCACCGATACGGTAAAGTCGCATCAGCGTTTTATTGAGAAGAAGGAGCTGCCCTTTCTATTATTAGCCGATACGGAGCACGCGGTGTGCGAGCTGTATGGGGTGTGGCAGTTAAAGAAGCTGTACGGCAGAGAGTATATGGGGCTTGTCCGGTCGACGTTTCTGATTGATGCCGAAGGCAAGCTGGTGCAGGAGTGGCGCAAGGTGAGGGTGAAGGGGCATACGCAGCAGGTGCTTGAAGCGGTGCAGCAATTGCAGCCCGCAGCTGCTCGTTAAAAAAGCGAATCTAAAAGTAAGATTGCTCTTGAAGTTATCTTCAGGATGACCGGGTTTGTCTGACGATAAGTTAATGGTGAAGATGAATAGGGGCGTATCCTGCTGCCTGGCCGGATATGCCTCTTTGTCGTTTGCACGATCCTTAACAGAGTAAAAATATGGTGCAAGGAAACAATAGGGGGAAGCTCGCTTATGATCCTCCATACGTATAAAAATGACGGCTTTTTAAAATATGGTAATATTTAACCATTGACGGGATGCTGACACATTTATACAATATGGTTTTGCTTGTCCGATAGGGGGTTATACAACTGATCAGGTTAAATAACATCAGAAAATCTTACCGGGTAGGGGCGGTTTCGGTCGAAGCGGTCCGGGACGTTAGTTTGACGGTTCAGAAGGGTGAAATATTCGGCATCATCGGTCATTCCGGTGCGGGAAAAAGCACTCTGCTGCGCTGCGTCAATTTGCTTGAGAAGCCGACGTCGGGTAAGGTAACCGTAGGCGGTGTAGAGCTGACCGGTCTGTCCGAGAGACAGCTGCAGACGCAGCGGCGGCGTATCGGGATGATTTTTCAGCATTTCAACTTACTGTCGATGTCTACGGTCAGGGATAATATCGCTTTTCCGCTTGTGCTGGCGAAGCTTTCAAAGACTGAATTGAATAAGCGTGTGGATGAGCTTCTGAAGCTCGTTCAACTCGAGGAGCATGCGGATAAATATCCGGCACAGCTATCCGGCGGTCAAAAGCAGCGAGTCGGCATTGCCAGGGCGCTAGCCAACAATCCGGACGTGCTGCTGTGCGATGAGGCGACATCGGCGCTGGACCCGCAAACGACGAATTCGATATTATCGTTATTGCTTGATATTAATGAGAAGCTCGGCATTACGATATTGCTCATTACGCATGAAATGAACGTCATTCGTTCGATTTGCGACCGCGTGGCCGTCGTGGATCAGGGCGAAATCGTCGAGATGGGCGACGTGCTTCATGTCTTTCTGAAGCCCGAGCATCCCGTAACCCGCGACTTTGTCGATCAAGTGGCGGACAGCGGCGGGATCGGTCAGCTGCTGCGCGAGCGCGCAGGGCGTCTATTGCGCATGTCCTATATCGGCGATTTGACGTATGAGCCGATTCTTTATAACGCGGTCAAGCCAACGTCGGTGCAGTTTGCGATTTTGCAAGGTACTGTATCGCGAATGAAGCAGACGCCTTACGGCCAGCTTATCGTGGAGCTGATCGGCAGCGAAGCGGAGATCGAGCGGGTCATTGCCGTACTTCGTAAGGACGGGCTGGAGGTGGAAGCATTATGATGAGCTTCGAAAACGTACGCTTGCCGGAAATATGGGATGCGACCAAGGATACGCTCTATATGATGGCGGCTTCGCTGGTGTTTACGATTATTTTCGGATTGATTATCGGCATTATTCTGTTTCTAACTTCCCGCAGGCAGCTGCTGCATCAGCCGGTTGTTTACGGCTTGCTGTCTTTAATCGTTAACGTGCTGCGCTCGGTCCCGTTCGTCATTCTCATGATTATGATCATGCCGCTCACCAAGCTGATTACGGGAACGACGCTTGGCGTGGAAGGCTCGATTCCGCCGCTCGTCGTTGCGGCGACGCCCTTCTTCGCAAGGCTGGTGGAAACGTCGCTGCGCGAGGTGGACCGCGGCGTTATTGAAGCGGCTCAAGCGATGGGTGCTTCGAAATGGGATATCGTGCGGCGCGTACTGCTTCGGGAATCGAGCCCAAGCCTGCTGGCCGCAGTGACGATAACGGCGGTTACGCTCGTCTCCTATACGGCTATGTCAGGCGTTATCGGCGGCGGAGGGCTTGGTGACCTGGCGCTGCGCTATGGCTATCAGCGTTTCCAAACCGACGTTATGCTCGTAACAGTAGCCCTGCTCATCGTGCTCGTTCAGGTGCTGCAAACGATCGGCGATTCGTTAGTACGCCGTTACAGCAGAAAGTAAGTACTTAGAGGAAGAACAGCTTTGATAACTTAGATAAAATGATATCGATGGAGGAATAAACATGAAAAAGACAAGCTATATTATCGTAGCTATGATGCTGATGTTCGCGTTAGCCGCTTGCGGACAAGATAAAAATGCCGAGGGCAACACGAACGGCGCAGAAGCAGGAACTGAATCATCAGGGGAGGTTACGCTCAAGGTAGGAGCATCTCCGGTGCCGCATGCGAAGCTGTTGGAAGTCGTTAAGCCGATGCTGAAGGAGCAGGGCGTGAACCTGGAAATCATCGAGTTCAACGACTATGTGCAACCAAACACACAGCTGTATGAAAAACAGATCGATGCCAATTTCTTTCAGCATATGCCTTATCTAGAGCAATTCAACAAGGATAAGGGCTATGATCTCGTAAGCGTGGCAGGTATTCACATCGAGCCGTTCGGCGCTTACTCGAAAAAAATCACAAAGATCGAAGAGCTGAAGGAAGGCGCGAAAGTCGTCATTCCGAACGATCCGTCAAACGGCGGACGCGCGCTGGCGCTTATGGCAGAGAACGGCCTGCTGACGCTGAAGGACGGCGTAGGCGTTAACGGCACAGTTGCAGATATTACCGAAAACCCGAAAAAGCTCGATATCAGGGAAGTGGAAGCGGCGACGCTGCCGCGCGTCTTGGGCGAGGTAGATCTTGCGCTTATCAATACGAATTATGCGCTTGAAGCCGATCTTGTACCAACGAAAGACGCGCTGTTTATCGAAGGCAGCGACTCGCCGTATGTGAACATTCTTGTGGCTCGTCCGGACAACAAAGACTCCGAAGCGATGCAAAAGCTTGCGGCGGCGCTTCGTTCGCCGGAAGTAAAGAAATTTATAGAGGATACGTATAAAGGCGCGATCGTAGCTGCATTTTAAGCGCCGGCAGAATAGAAGCGCCCCGCCGTCTCGGCTGGGGCGCTTTATTTTTTATTTTGCATAACTGCATTACGGAATTTACGGCAGGGAATTGGTTTGAGACCTTGAATATAGTTAAGTAGAATTGATCCGAGGACAAAACAAATAAGACTGAAGTCAATCATGATAAGCAGCAGCTGTGATTGGCTTTTTTTGATTCACGAAAGAATATCCGGGTTATTTACTAGAAAGACGCTCATATAATCTATCAGAATAAACGAGAGTTTCTATTCAAAGGTAGAGAAGGGTGGCGGAGTAGATGCGGCGATTGTTGCAGGCGGCGATTTGTGCAATGGTTGTATGGTTTGGCTTGTTTGAGCTTGGCGGTTTTGCTATGTACGAAGGCGGAGCAATGGGAGAGCTTGAGGTCGTGCAGGCGAGCGGGGCAGCGGCATCCGCTGCTCATTATGAAGCCAAGCCGTTACTGGCTGAGCAGGCATCCTATGAACAAGGGAAGCGGCTGAAGCTGGACAAGCCTGTGAAGGCTTCCGCAGCACCGCCGGAGACGAATCAGAAGCTGTTGTATTTAACGTTCGATGACGGTCCAAGCGAAAATACGGAGCAGGTGCTTAATATATTAAAGCAGGAAGGCATCTTGGCGACATTTTTTGTGCTCGGGGAGCATGTGCTGAAGAAGCCGGAAATTGCCAAGCGAATCGTTGCGGAAGGCCATTCGATCGGCAATCATACGTTTAATCATAAATATGAGATTTTATACGGCAGCTTTTCCGATTTTTCTGCGCAGGTGATGAAAACCGACGATGCCATTTTTCGCACGACCGGCGTTAGAACGACGCTGTTCCGGGCACCTGGCGGCACTTACAGCAACTTTGACCAGGGCTACTTTGATGCGATGGCCGCAGCAGGTTATCAGGTGTATGACTGGAATGTGGACAGCGGGGACTCGAAGCGGGTAGGCGTGCCAGCCTCTGAGATTTTGACATCGGTTAAAGGCTCTAAGCTTGCGGACAAGCTGATTGTGCTGCTTCATGACAGCGCAGGGCATGCAGAATCGGTTAAGGCTCTGCCGGCAATCATTAAATATTATAAGAGCAAAGGCTACGCTTTTGCTCCCATAACAGATCAGGTAGAGCCTATTCATTTCAAGGTCGCTAAAAAGCTGAAGTGGAGCAGGGCACAGGTATCGCGGCCGGAGAAGATAAAGCTGGTCCAATTCTCGGAAAAGCTGGGCCGAAGCATTCAGCCCGTTCAGCCCATTCAGCCCGCACAAGCGAAAAAAGACATGCCTGACCTTATTGTGCACCGTGGACAGGAAAGCCTGGTGTTTGGAGCTGGCGAATATCGTTTAAGCAAGGGCACCATTGAGGTGCCGCTGCTGAAGCTGACCGAGTGGGTAGAGGGCAAGCCGGAATCTGAGCTGGACGATGGCGCGAGTAAAGTCTATGCGAGCGGAGACGGGGTGCTGCCGGGGCCAAGTCCGGCCGGCAAAGCAGTTGACGGGAAGGCAGAGCCGGCCGTTGCTCCGGTTCGTGCGACGCTGAAAAAATTCGGAATCGAAATTACAAGCTATGTCTATAACGATCAACAGCGTGAAATTTGGGTAACGGAGTAACGGAAAGGGTTCTATCAGGTCTAAAGAGAGAGGAAGCTGGGGACACTGAAAAATAGATAGATTTATTTTTCAGGAGGCGATTTATACGATGATTTCTCCCCAATTTTCAGAGGAAGCGAAAGAGGAGCGGGATAGCCATTGGCCGGAAGCGCCGCAGGTGCTGCTGCACCGGTTGCTAGTAAAGGTAGAGAGCGTGCTGCTAGGCAAGCAGCAGGTTATTCGAAATACGTTAATTGCGCTGCTGGCGGGCGGACATGTGCTGTTAGAGGATGTGCCCGGCGTTGGCAAGACGCTGCTCGCGCAGGCGTTCGCGAGAGCGGTCGGCGGAGATTTTAAAAGAATTCAGTTTACGTCCGACATGCTGCCTGCAGATATCGTAGGCGGTGTCGTACTAGATTCCCGTACGAGCGAGCTCGTCTACCGGCCTGGTCCGATTATGGGCAACGTGGTGCTGGCCGATGAGATTAACAGGACTTCGCCGCGCACGCAGTCTGCGCTTCTCGAAGCGATGGAGGAGAGGCGTGTCACGGTAGAGGGTAAGACCCGCAAGCTGCCGGTTCCGTTCATGCTGATCGCGACGCAGAACCCGCTCAGCTTTGAAGGAACGAACACGCTGCCGGAAGCGCAGCTGGATCGTTTTATGATGCGGCTGACGATCGGTTATCCGGGCCTGGCGGAAGAGAAACGGATGCTTGAGCAATATGCGGGCGGTAATCGGATCGAGCCGGAGCGGCTGCGGCCCGTCATAGCTGTGGAGGAATGGCTGCAGATGCAGGCGGAGGCGCGCCAAACGCATATGCATCCTACGCTGTTAGAGTATATGGTGCAGGTGGCCGACGAGACCCGCCGTGCGCCAGAGGTCATGCTTGGGTTAAGTCCGCGCGCGCTGCGCGATTGGCTGCGGGCATCGCAGGCCAATGCTTACATGGAAGGCCGGGGCTATGCGGTTCCTGATGATTTGCTGGCGACAGCTGACGCTGTGCTGCCGCATCGTCTGTCGCTTCGTTTTAATGCGGTCGCGTCAGGCGCCGATGCGGCTGCTGTCATTAGGCGGACGATTCGAGAATGCCGGGTGCCGGCAGCGGCGGGAAGCGGGAAACGCCGATGAAAGCACCTTTTCAGGATGGAATATTGCAAGCCGGAATACCGGAGTCCGATGAGAACGAAAGGATATCTTCGCAGGAGGCGCGAAGCAGAGAGCAGCGGACAAGCGATCTGCATACTGGCGGGCAACAGGCAGCTGAAAAGCACGTGAAAAAAGCAGGGCAAGCGGACTCGGAGAATGAGGCTCTTGCCGGAGCGTACCGTACGAGATGGCTCGCATGGGCTGTCATCGCGGCGGGCTGGGCAGGCTGCTTGGCTGCCGTGCTGCTGCGGGGCGGCGCGGTAGAGTCGTTTATGATGGCGGTACTTACTATGATTATTGCCGTTAGCGGTATAGCGCCTATAATGGCTGCGTCCGGCTTAAGCGCCGTGCGGGTGCTGTCCGGGGAAGTGACGCGTGAGGGTGGACAGCATGCCGTATGCTTAACGCTCAGACGCTCCTGGCCCGTCCCTTTTGTCTGGTTAGCTGTGCACGACGAGACGGTAAATGAAAGCTCGGCGGCAAATCGCGGAATAAGCGTTCGTACGGTGTTCACCCCTTTGCTTGGCAAAGAGATGACCTTCCGCTATACACTGCACAAATTACGGCGCGGAAGACATCCCTTCGGGCATGTATCCGTTACGGTAGGAGACTGGCTTGGCTTAACGGCCATTCAAAAGCGAATCGAGAGCAAGGCGGAGTTTGTCGTGCTGCCGGGACTTCCGCAGGCGGACATCCCCTATCAATCAGAACGCGCAGGAGGGGCTGCTGCTCAAGCAGCGCCTGCACTGCCGGCGGGCGAAGCTCCGGATCACCGCGGAGAAGCGGGGCGTGCGGAAATCGAAGCAGCGGTGAGAGCGGCGGGAATTGGACCGGACAGCCGTCCTTACCGAGAGGGAGATTCGCTGCGTCACCTGGACTGGCGCAGCGCGGCCAAAGGTCGCAGCCTGCAGACGAGGGTCCATACATTGGAGCAGCCCGTAAAAACGGTCATAGCCGTCGATACGCTGGCTTCCGCATATGAGAGGGATGATCGGCTGTTCGATGCTTGCGTCGGCTGGGCGGCGCTTGCGGTTACGCAGGCTGTTTCGTACGGCGGTGCCGTTACGCTGCTGCTTGGGCAGGATCAGGCGGCTATACAATCCCCTTTTGACGGAGATAAGTATACGGGCATATCCGGCATGCTGCATGCCATGGCATTGCTCCGTGCGGATGGAAAAGGCTCGCTTGCCGGCAGCCTTGCAAAAGGAGTGAATTCGATTACCCGCGGCTGCACGATACTCGCGTTCACCGCCGATTGGAGAGGCGGACGAAGCTGGGGCGAGCTGGCCGGATATGCCGCAGAGCAAGGCTGCAGGCTGGAGCTATTCATCGTTACACGCAGCAGCGTACCGTCCTTCGCTATGCGCGAGCAGCAGAAGTGGCTGGAGAGCGGCGGCGTTAAAGTGACGTGGCTTCATGTTCCTTCCAGGATGGACACTCTTCCTTATGCAGAGGAAGGAGGCGCTGCGCATGAGCTTGCATAAAAGCGACGTTGCAGGGAGAACGGGAAAAGGGCTGCAGGAGGGCGGTAAGATTACGCCAGGCGCAGCTATCGAGGAATCTTTTGGCTACCGGTTGATCACGAGCTTGCTGCTGTTTGGCTTACTTGCGGAATGGCTGCTGCCTTGGGTCAATGCCGGCGAATGGTCGGTTATTTATAACCCGGAGCCGCTGCTTCTTGTCATTGGCTTCGTTATGCTGGCGGGTCTGTTCCGTTTGCCGCTTGCCGTTACACTGTTTATGAACGTTTTATTGTGCGTATTAAGTATCATGTGGCTTTATAAAGGCGCTAATCAAAGCAGTCTGCAATGGCTTCTCGGACTTCCGGCTATGTTGAAAGAGCAAATTGCGCTGATAGCGGAAAACGGCCTGTGGGCCATGTCGGGAGAGCTTCGGACGCTGCTGCTGTTTATCGGCTGGGCGATGCTTGCTCCCGCTCTGCAGGCGTTGTTATGGCTGCGTCAGACTGCGCTTGGCATCGCATGTATAACCATCGTTTATTTAATTACGCTGCATGTATGGCTCGGCATGGATGTGATGGACGGCATGCTGCGGACGGTTGCAGAAGGGCTGCTGCTTGGTGCGGTTGTCTCCGTTCCGCGTGTCGGGCGGATCATTGATACAGGTGCCGGCAAGCTGAAGGGGCTCGATATGCGCTGGCTGGCGGGCTCGGCTTTTGTCGTGCTGATGATCATCGGCTGCGGCTTGCTGTTTGCAGGCGGGCGTGAGACTTCGATGCCGCCCGCGGGCTGGACAGCATCCTTAAACGATCGGATTGAGAAAGCCGTCAATTCACTTGGTCATCAGCAAGGTTCGGTCACCGTAATGGGACAAACCGTCTTCGATCAATTAGGCGGCGCGTTCACAGGCTATGGCTTTGACGATAGCGAGCTGGGTGCGCCGGTACGGAAAGATAACAGCATCATATTTACGGGGAGCTCCCCCGTAAAAGCCTATTGGCGCGGTGAATCCAAGCGTCTGTATGATGGACGCGGCTGGAGTGATCAAGGCAGCAGCTCGGTGCTGCAGCCGGTGCGCGGCTCAGATGCAGCGGCATCGACTGAAGCTGCCATGGCGGCAGGGAACAAGCAGCTTGGGCCGGTCATCCAGCAAAAGGTCGTATGGTCCAAGCCGACAGCGGGGATGCCGCTCTTTACATCCGGCTTGTTCGGTCACGTGACGGAGCTTGTTGCGGCTGATCCCCGCCGTACGCTGGGAAGCTACGTATACAATGCGGAGCAGAGCTCCTTGTACCCTCAATCGGATACGGCGAAGGTGGAGCGCTACACGGTGGAAAGTGTGCTTGCAGTAACGGATGAGAATCAATTGCGCGCTTTGAGCAGCGATTCGAAAGGCGGGCTGGCATCTGGCGAGGGATCGGTTGCATCCGAAGCAGAGGCTTCTGCCGCTTCTGGTTTAACGGAAGCGGAGCTTGAGGTTTATTTGCAGCTGCCGCAGTCGCTGCCCGGCCGAGTAACGGCATTAGCTGCAGAGGTGGCGGGCGGCGGCGTAACGAGCCGTTATGATCAAGTTAAAGCGATTGAGGATTTTTTGAAAACGAGCTATGCCTACACGCTTGAAGGCAGTGCGCCGCCGCCGGAAGGCAGCGACTTCGTCGATCATTTTCTCTTCGAGCAGCGCCAAGGCTACTGCGTGCATTTCTCAACAGCGATGGTCGTTCTGCTCCGCACGCAGGGCATCCCGGCCAGATGGGTGAAGGGCTTCACAACCGGCACTCCGGTGGGTGCGAGCACGAGCGGAGGTACGTTAGGAACTGGAAATTCAGGCGGTAGTGGTGCGCTGGGCGCAGTGAATACTGTAGAGAGCGATGCGCTAAGCGCGGGAAGCGCTGATGGGGCGAACTCGAGCAGTGGTGCGCTAAGCGCGGTGAAAACTGGAGAGAGTGATGCGCTAAGCGCGGACAGCTTGGAAATGGTGGACTATGAGGTTAGAGGCTCCGATGCACATGCCTGGGTTGAGGTTTATTTCCCAGGCGCAGGCTGGGTGCCCTTCGATCCGACGCCGGGATTTAGCGGCGTCGTGAATGTCGCGTCCGCCGGCACTGCGGACGGCGCGTTCGCTGCTCCCGTAATGGGAGCAGCTTCGGCGAGCGGAGTAGGCAGCGAAGCCTTTGGGTTTAGCGAGGCGGGCTTTGCAGGCCTCGCCGCTTCGATCGAGGCGGCGGCAGAGCAAGCCGCCTCTGAAGTGGCGCGAGGGGCAGACGCCCTCGCGCATGCGGCGCAGAGCGCCGCCAAAGGCGCAGCGGCGGCATCGCCGGCCGCTGCAGCAGCCGCAGGCGCGGCCGCGCTAGCGCTTGCAGCCGCGGCCATTGCTGCGGCGCAGCGTCAGCGGCTCCGCCTTGCGCTGGCGCTGCGCCGATATGGCGCGGCTCATGCTAGCGCAGCCGCGCCCTATCCGTCACATGAGCCTGTGACGGATACAAATGCCCGCGCGCGCTACGCCAAAGCGCGCGGCCGCGGTCAGACCACCGCGCCGCGCGGCGAAGAAGGGCGGCTGCGCAGCAGCTTTATGGCTGTCACCAAGGCGCTTGAGCCGCTGCTGCATCGCCGTTTCGGCGAGTATGCGCAGGGGCAGACAGCGCGTGAATACGCGCTTGCCGCCGAACCGTTGCTTGCGGCCGAGCAGCAGGATGCGCTCCGCCAGCTTACCATCTGGATTGAGGAAGCGCAGTTCGGTGCTCCGGGACCATGGCGGGGCGCGCCGACGCCAGCCGCGCTGCGAACCGTCCTGCGTGTGCTGGATAAGCAGCCGGCTCACAAAACGAAGCGGCCTTCTGCTGTCAAAGCTCCCAATTAGCCACAGTCTATGGGCAATCGTCGAGCATCCGCTGTCCGCATAGCAATGGAGGATGAACCAAGAAATTTGCATGTATTATGTGAGCCGACATCGTGCAGCAACCAAATTATACAAACGAGCTGCATGATTAACAGGAATAGCTCCTGCTAATATTACCTCTATACGCTCAACAGTCTCATTTAGCGGGAATTTCTCCATGTTATTTGGAGAAAGCAGCCCTTTTACGTGATGATGCGTTGAATTAGAGGGAGTAATTCCTGATAAATCATGCGCGAACTTGTTTGTGAGCAAATTAGATGGAGTTTTTCCTGTAAACGGGCGCCGGTTTGGATTGAGCTTTCCTGTAAAGGAGCCGCTATGAAGCTTGCCCTTCAAACGGGTACCGGATATGATGTTTTTCTTGTAAAATAGCGTCTGCCGGTCAGAGTATTATTCCATCAGTCTGTCACATCTCCCGAGACGCTTTCCGCGAGCTTCAATCGCGTGAAGCGTCTCGTTATTTTCGTCTATTCGGTATGCGCCGGCGTTTAACATAAACCTCTGTTTGTGCAGGTTTACCGGCTCTCGAATTGACCTTTGCACCTTCTCCTACGAATTGTCACGCTGATTCGCCTTGACTCGCTCAAACCGCCTTATATATAATTACTACATAATTTGAGGGAGGCTCGGTAATGACTAAGCAAAATGAAATCATCGTTGTTCTCGATTTTGGAGGACAATACAATCAACTAATTGCACGCCGTATTCGTGATTTGGGCGTATACAGCGAGCTGCTGCCTTACAACACGTCGGTAGAACGGATCCGCGAATTACAGCCGAAGGGTATCGTATTCTCGGGAGGACCGGCTAGCGTTTATGAAGAAAACTCACCAATGGTAGACCCGGCTATTTATGATTTGAACATACCTATCTTCGGTATTTGCTACGGCATGCAGCTGATGTCGCACCAGCTCGAAGGCAAGGTTGAGCGCGCGGGCAAACGCGAGTACGGCAAAGCAGAGGTTGAATTTGTGGAAGGCTCTCAAATCGGCTTTGGTCTGGACAAGGTTCAATCGGTTTGGATGAGCCATGGCGACCACGTTGTTGAGCTGCCTGCGGGCTTCCAGGTTGACGCTAGCACGGAGCATGCTCCAGTTGCGGCAATGAGCCATCCGGAGCGCCAATTTTATGCGGTTCAGTTCCACCCGGAGGTTCGCCATTCCGAATTCGGTAACGAGATGATCCGCAACTTCCTTTACAACATTTGCGATTGCGACGGAACTTGGACGATGGAATCGTTCATTGAAGATACGATTCGCGACATCCGTAACCAAGTCGGCGACAAAAAGGTGCTGTGCGCGCTTTCCGGCGGCGTAGACTCTTCCGTTGTGGCGATTCTGCTTCACAAAGCGATCGGCGATCAGCTTACTTGTATGTTTATCGACCACGGCATGCTGCGCAAAGGCGAAGCTGAAGGCGTTATGGAAACATTCGTCGGCAAATTCGATATGAAGGTTCTAAAAATCGATGCGCAAGAGCGTTTCCTCAGCAAGCTGAGAGGCGTAGAGGATCCTGAGCAAAAACGTAAAATTATCGGTAACGAATTTATATACTCGTTCCAAGAAGAATCGGATAAATTGGATGACTTTGAATTTTTGGCTCAAGGCACCCTTTATACGGATATCGTTGAGAGCGGTACAGCTACGGCACAAACGATCAAATCTCACCATAACGTTGGCGGCTTGCCTGAAGACATTAAGTTCAAGCTCGTTGAGCCTCTTAAGGCGTTGTTCAAGGATGAGGTACGGAAAGTCGGCGAAGAATGCGGCCTTCCGGAAGCAATCGTATGGCGTCAGCCATTCCCGGGTCCGGGTCTTGCGATCCGTGTCCTTGGCGAAGTAACGGAGGACAAGCTCCATATCGTCCGCGAATCTGATGCGATCCTTCGTGATGAAATTGCAAAAGCCGGTCTTGACCGCGAAATTTGGCAATACTTCACTGCGCTACCGAATATGAAGAGCGTAGGCGTTATGGGCGATGCCCGTACGTATTCGTACACTGTCGGCATCCGCGCTGTAACTTCAATCGACGGCATGACAGCGGACTGGGCGCGTATCCCTTGGGATGTGCTTGAGAAAATCTCCGTGCGCATCGTCAACGAAGTAGACAACGTTAACCGTATCGTCTATGACGTTACATCGAAACCGCCTGCAACCATCGAGTGGGAATAGTCGTACCTATCTAAATTAGCATGAACTAGAAATAAACCGCCCGGACAAGCTCCAGGCGGTTTATTTGTTGTTGTGCATTCATCATTATCCAAAAAAATCGGTAACGAATGATAATACCAGCAGGGCAGCCATCAATGAACCGGTCCAATATGCACGCTTCAAACTTGCACCTGCATGGTTTAAAGCCGCAGCCCCATGCACCGTCTGCCCGCCGGATCTTGCGACGACCGATCTGAAATACATCACAGCACCAAGAAGAACAATCGATATCTCAACGGCGCCGCTAGCGGCCGGATGTTCCCAAAGCCGGAGACCGAGCAGAGGCCACTCTCCGCTATTCCCGGGCAAAATAGGCAGATCGCTCCGATGCACAAGCAAATCAAGCAGCCAGTGGCTGAAGGTTACCGAGCCAATAACGATCGCGCTGCGTCTGTTCCAAACGCGCCATGCGATGATGCTGGCGAAAGCTGCTATAAGAAGTGCTCCAACGAGGGAATGCGTGTAGTCGGCATGAATGACAGCTTTGCCATAACCGGCTTCCTCATTCGGTTCTATGGTTTCAATGCCTGTGAGCAGAAGGGGAATGAACACGATATCCAAAAGCTGCGTACTGACCATTATTGCCCATAAGGGAACCTTTGGTTCCATCGCTTTGACAGCAGCCGCAAGTCCAAAATGTCCGGCTATCATCTATTTGGCCTCCTTCGTGTTTATTCGCGAATCAAGCCAGCCGCATACGACGGTAAACAAAAAGAGGAATAATAAGAATGTCAATTCTCAACCCTTCTTTCGCTAAGCTGCTTGCCGAATCCGAACATCAACGCCTCAAAAGCATCGTCGAAGGTGGAGGAGAGGCGGGTCATAATCGAATCGACGGTCTCTTCCGAATGGGTATACGTGCCGACAATCCCGCGCAGCATATAGAAATAAATGCGAGAGAAACTTAGGAGCTGCTCGCCTTCAGGTAAATTAAGATTGGTTTTCAACAGCTGCACAATAATGTTGAACATCTGATTGCGTAAGCGGTTGATCTCGAGATCAGGATTCAACTCATCAACGCGAACGGATTTCACCTCGAAAAAAATGGCATACATGCTCCTGTTGTTCAAGCAGAACCGGATAAACCGTTCGTTCAACCGTTGAAGCCTCTCGTCCGAGGACAAAAATGCATCATCGGCTATCGTGTCGAGCTCAGCTTTAAGCTGCTGCAAGGGCTGCGTGGACAGGGCGTGAAGCAAGGCTTCCTTATCTTGAAAATAAATATAGATCGTCGTATGGGAGCAGCCGGCTTCGCTTGCGATTTCTCTAATCGTTACCGACTCGTAGCCGCGGTCGCCGAACAGCTTCTCGGCTGCAGCGACAATCGAGCGTTTCGTTTCCTCAGAACGCATTTCTTTTTTCGTAGCGATAGGGAACCCTCCTTATATTAAAATATAACCAATGGTTACTAACCGATGGTTATATTTTATCGCGTGCTGACAGATGTTGTCAATATGTCTTCTTCTGCTGTAGTTTGTGATAGCAGCATTCGCAAACCTCGGCGATCGCTTTAAATTCAATGTGACAATGCTCTCCAATCAGCAAAGGCCGGATCGACTTCCGCCGGCTTTTGCGATTATGATCTCGCAGTCCGAATTTCAAAGGCTGCATTAGCATAAGGCTCCTGAAATAAACTAATATTCAGAAGGGGAGCGGCTGCTGCCTGATTAATGCGAACATCGTTCTTTTTCATTAGAAGAGCGGTGTTTTTTATTTCACAATATAAGTAAGTATAAATCCGAATCTTATTCCATGCTTCTATTACGCCGTGAAACGAGCCTAGCCGCAAGGAAGGCTCCAGCCATTTGCTCTTGAAGGATAAGAAAATAAAAATGAGGAGCGTGACCTCTATGATTTTTCTCGGGGTAGATGCAGGAGGCAGCAAGACGCATGCCCTGCTCGTAGATGAGACTGGTCATGTGCTTGGCAGAGGGCTCGGAGGAAATGGGAATCACCAGACAGCGTTTGAGTCAGCGAGGGGCAGTATTGCTGATGCTTGTCAGCAAGCGCTGCACGAAGCGGGTGTGACGAAGGAGCAGGTGACGTTCGCTTATTTCGGACTCGCTGGAGCGGACCGCGAGCCTGACTATGCGATTTTGCGTCCGATGATGGCCTCGCTTGACTTCAAAAAACATGCGATCGCGTGCGATACGATGATCGGCATGCGTGCCGGAACAAACCGGCCGTACGGGGCGGTAATCATTAGCGGCACCGGTTTTAACGCGGCGGCCCGCAGCCCGCATGGAGATGAGCTTCAGTATGGAGGCTTTGGCTATTTATTCGGAGACGGGCAAGGCTCTGGCACCGATCTGGCCATTCACGCCTTCCGCACGGCCATTCGCGCCTCAGAGGGCAGGGAGCAAGCGACCCTGCTGAGCGAGCTGGTGCCGCAGCGGCTTGGTTATCATACGATACAAGATATGTACGACGATGCGCTCTATAACGGCAAACGGCCAGGCCATGCTCTTGCTAAGGTGATGTTCGAGGCTGCAGGGCAGGGCGATGCGGTGGCGATTCGTATTTTGCAGGAGGCTGGCAGAGAGCACGCGAATGCGGCAAATGCGCTCATCAAGCGTCTTGGCATGGAGCAAGAACATTTTGACGTTGTGCTGGCTGGCAGCGTGCTGTCCCGCGGTAGCACGCCGCATATGGTAGACGCGATTCAGGAGGAGCTCGCAGCGGTCGCACCCTATGCGAAAACCGTAAAGCTAACGGTTGACCCGGTCGTCGGAGCGGTCATGAGCGCGATGGATAGCAGCGGCTTTGCGATTAACGCAAACGTGGACGCTGCATTGAGGAAAATAACCTTTCGCGTAATTCCGGATGAATAGAGAAAGTTGCTATCGCTATTTCAATACCAGGGCAGCAATCAAACGCTGATGTCGGCGTTGAACCTTTTCATAGACTCGAATACTTTGAAGGAGGCCCACCAACCCATGATGCCCCAAAACCCATTAAAGGTCGCCGTTATCGGCGGCGGTTCCTCGTACACGCCCGAGATCGTAGAAGGCTTCATCAAAAAATACGACGAGATGCCGATCCGCGAGCTTTGGCTCGTTGATATCGAGGAGGGCCGCCATAAGCTGGCTATCGTCGGCGAGCTTGCGAGGCGGATGGTCCAGAAGGCCGGATTGCCCATAGAAGTGAAGATGACGTTAGACCGCCGCGAAGCGATTGCCGGAGCCGACTTCATAACGACGCAAATGCGGGTTGGTCTGCTCGAAGCAAGGCGCCGCGATGAGCATATCCCGATTTCTCACGGCGTAATCGGACAGGAGACGACGGGTCCGGGCGGCATGTTCAAGGCACTGCGAACGGTGCCTGTTATTCTTGACATTTGCAGAGATATTGAAGAGCTGGCGCCGGATGCGTGGATGCTTAATTTTACGAATCCGGCAGGAATTGTGACGGAAGCCGTACAGAAGCACAGCCGCGTGAAGACGGTCGGTCTCTGTAATTCTCCCATTAACTTTCAAAAATTTCTTGCCAAGGAATACGGTGTCAGCGAACGTGAAGTATTGCCTGAGTTCGTGGGCATCAACCATTTGCACTGGATTACGGCCGCCTACGTGAATGGCGAGGATAAGCTGCAGGAGATGATCGCCGGCGGCCGCGATTATTCAGCTTCGAACGTAGCGGCTTTGGATTGGGACGCGGATTTTCTTAGCTCGTTAGGCGCACTGCCTACTTATTATCTTCGATACTTCTATATGCCGGATGCGATGCTTGCGGATATGAAGGAGTCGCTCGGTAAAAACGGTACGCGTGCGGATATCGTGAGCCGGGTGGAGGAGGAATTGTTCGAGCTGTACAAGGATGTTCATCTAAGAGAGAAGCCTAAGCAGCTGGAGAAGCGCGGCGGTGCCTATTATTCCGAGGCAGCTGTTAATTTGATGCATGCTCTGTACACGGATAAGCGGGATATTCAGACGTTGAACGTGAGAAACGGAGGCATTATCGGTTTCCTGCCGGAGGATGCAAGCATTGAGGTCAACTGTGTCGTTACGGCGCAGGGCCCGATTCCGATTCCGCTGCAGCGTGTTCCCGAGCAAATTAAAGGACTTCTGCATGCCGTGAAAACGTACGAATCGCTGACGATCCAGGCCGCCATTAGCGGAGACAGAGGCATCGCGCTGCAAGCGCTGGTGCATCATCCGCTCGTTCCGGGCGTTGCTGCCGCGAAGCTGCTGCTTGAGGAGATGCTTGAGGCGAACAAAGCATATTTGCCTAACTTTTTCAAAAATTAACGAAAGCAGTCTGCCCATATGGCAGCAGATAACGATTTCAAGCTTGTCTTGATGGCTGTTTACGCCACGCAGGCGTTTATTGGGAAACGTAGATCTATTTTTTAGATCTATTTAGTGCCATTTTAATTAGTGGGATTAAATAGGTCTATTAGATCTGCGGGATGGATACAGAGGGCTTGTTAGGCGTTACAAGAGAGAAGCTGCAGAGTGAGGTCTATAAAGTAGAGCTATTTCCTCAAAACCAGGGAAAAGGAAAGAAATAGATCTACTTTCTAGCTATATTCGATTCCTGTAAACATAGCTGCGGTCTTCGGCCTAAAATTTATATTCATTTTTATGTTGACATTATGGAAAAACGATTATAAGATTACTATTGTTGTTGAGTATGATAATCATTATCAAATAAATGAGAGCGAATATCATACATAATCAAAGTGAGTTAGGGTTTGAAAAAAATAGGGGGTAAGAGGAAATGAATAAACGTTTAATGAGTCTGATTATGGTCATCGCCATCATGCTGGTCGCGGCTGGCTGCGGTGCAAGCAAAGCGAATAATACGGCAGTGGGCAGCGGGAAAAGCGGCAATGCGGCCGAGACAAACGCAAGCAGCGAAGCGGCAAGCGGCCCGATCGTCGTGAAGGATGCTAAAGGCGAAGTAAAGCTTGATAAGCCGGCCCAGAAGGTCGTTGTATTGGAATGGACTTTTACAGAAGATATTATTGCGTTAGGCATGCAGCCTATCGGTAATGCCGACAATGAGAACTACAAGCTGTGGGTTACTTCTGAGGCTCCTTTGGATGCAGGCGTTACTGACGTCGGTTTCCGTCATGAACCGAACCTGGAGACGATCGCAGCGCTTAAGCCGGATTTGATTATCGCGAATACGGATAACCACGAAGCTATATACGAACAGCTGAAGGGCATTGCGCCGACGCTGATATTTAATCTTTACCCGCTTGAAGGCCAAGGCGAGCAATACAGCCAAATGGAAGACATGTTCAAATCGATCGCCGCTGCGGTCGGCAAGACGGCGGAAGCGGATAAAGTACTCGCCGATTTGGATCAGCATTATACGGATGCGAAAGCGAAGCTGGCTGCAGCCGGCAAGGAAGGCTTGAACTACGTGCTGACGCAAGCATTCAGCTACCAGAACGCAGCGACAATGCGCTTGTTCACAAACAACTCCTTGGCGGTGCAAACGCTGGACCGCATCGGCCTCAAAAATGATTGGAAATCGGAGAACTTCGAGCTTTACGGCTTTACAACCTCGACGGTTGAAGCATTGCCGGCGGTACAGGATACGAATCTGATTTATATCGTTCAAAGCAATGACGATATTTTCTCGAACAACTTAAAGGATAATTCCGTATGGAACGGCCTTAACTTTGTGAAGGAAAAACGCACATTCGGATTAGACGGCACAACATGGGTGTTCGGCGGCCCGCTCTCTTCTAAAGTGATCGTGGACCAAGTCGTGAACGCGTTAACGAAATGAGCGGCATAATGGAGAGCAGCAAAAACGAAGCCTCGTTGGGAATGATTTGGCGAATGATCGGTATATTCGGGGGCGGCCTTGCCGCCCTTTTCGTTCTGTCCGTACTGAGCCTATGCTTCGGGGAAGCTCAAATTCCGGCAGCCGCCGTATTTGAAGGGTTATGGCATCGGCAGGACGTGATGGATCATAATCTGCTATGGGATATCCGGATGCCGCGGACGATTATCGGCATTATTGCCGGGGCCGCGCTTGCGGCGGCTGGCGCGTTACTGCAGACGATAACGAGAAATCCGCTCGCTGCATCCGATACGCTCGGCATTAATGCCGGCGCTTACTTTATGGTCGTGCTTGGCATGGTTGCATTTCCTGCGCTGCAGGATCAATTTCCTTTTTTATTAGCGGCAGCAGGGGGGTTCCTCGCGGCGCTTGCCGCGTATTTCCTCGGCGGCGGCAAGGCGGCAACGCCGGTTCGGCTGGCCTTAGCCGGTATGATCGTCTCGATGGTGCTTGGAGCGTTTACGTCGGCGATTCATATTTTTAAAGAAACGGAAACGCAGTCGCTGTTTTTATGGGGCTCAGGCACCTTGATTCAGCTCGATTGGAGCGGTGTGGAATATGCATGGCCTTTTGTCGTCGCCCTGCTCGCCGTGGCTATATTCGGAGGTCGGCAATTCGATGCGCTTGAGCTTGATGAATCGACCGCGCGCTCGTTAGGGCAGCGCGTTGGCCTAACCCGCGCTGCGGGACTGGCGCTTTCGGTCTTCATGGCCGCCATAGTGGTCAGCGTGGTTGGACCGATCGGCTTCGTCGGGCTGGTAGCTCCGCATCTCGTTCGGCTTACCGGTATTCGCAAGCATCGCTTGCTCATTCCTGCTAGCGCGCTTTGGGGAGCGCTGCTTATTACGGCAGCGGATCTGCTTGCACGCATGGTTCGCAGCAGCTTGGGTGAAATGCCGGTAGGCGCAGTGATGGCGATCATTGGCGCGCCTTGGCTCATATGGCTGGTGATTAGCAAAATGAAGCATATCTCCGGTTCCGGTACGGGGCAGTCCTCGATGAACGTTGGGGGCGTCGTGCTTCGCATGCGCTTCGTTCCGACCGCTGTTTTTATGACGGTGCTGTTAGCCGTCATCATCATTATCAGCCTGTCGCTTGGCGGGACGAAAATTCCAATCGCTGATTTGCTTAGCAGTCTCGTGGGAGCAGGAGATTCATCTTACTCCGTTCTGCTGAATTTGCGTCTGCCCCGTACGCTCGTCGCTGCAGGAGGCGGAATTGCGCTGGCTATCAGCGGTGTTCTCATCCAAAGCGCTGTCCGGAATCCGCTTGCGGACGCCTCTATCATTGGGGTTACCTCGGGCGCGGGCTTTGGCGCGTTAGTCGTGCTGGTTCTATGGCCGACCCTGCCGATTTTTGTTCTTCCGATTGCTGCTGTTGCGGGCGGTATTATAGCTGCCGCTTTTGTATTTTTCCTGGCTTGGCGCAAATCACTGAACCCATCGGTTCTTATTTTACTCGGAATCGCGGTGTCGGCGATCGGCTCGGCGGGGATACAAGCATTGATCGTTAAGGCGAGTCTTTGGAGCAGCACTGCCTTCGTCTGGATAACCGGCACGACCTACGGACGAGGCTGGAACCAGTTTAACAGCATTTTTATTTTTCTTCTTATCCTTGTGCCGGTTGCGTATTACTTGGGCAGAAAATTTGATCTGCTCGCTTTCGGCGACGAAAGCTCAACGGGCTTCGGCCTGCCGGTTCGGGGAACGCGGCTTTGGGCGATGATCATCGGCGTGCTGCTTGCAGCCGGTGCAGTTGCGAGCGTAGGAACGATTGGATTCCTCGGCCTAATGGCGCCGCATGCGGTGCGGATGATGATCGGGCATCATACGAGACGCTCGATTGTATTGTCGGGACTGCTCGGCGGGTTATTGCTGGTTATCGCCGATACGCTCGGAAGAACGGTGATGGCGCCAAAGGAAATACCTTCAGGCCTTATCATCATGCTGATCGGAGCGCCTTACTTCCTATTCCTCATGTATCGGTCACTCATCAAGAAGGTGTAATATTTTTGAAAAAATAATGCGAGAGACGAATAATCAAGGTATTTGTTGTCATTAACGTTCGTGAATGCTGTTGACAAAGTGGATATATTCTCATTAAAATTGTATACGGAAAACAACAACAGCATATCTTTTCGTATAATCTCAAGAATCGGCTTGAGAGTCTCTACTCGGTCACCGTAAATGATCAGGCTACGAAAATGGCGGAAAAGCCCGCAGCGGTCCGGCGGGTATACTTTTCCCCTTTTTGCAGAGCCTAGGAGAAATGTGTTTTATTGCATTTTTTCTAGGCTTCTTTGTTTGTTCCACCACATTTTTGGGAGGTTAGTAATCAAAATGGAACGTTTCTTTCGCTTAAAGGAACACGGAACAAATGTCAGAACAGAGATTATGGCAGGGCTGACGACTTTCATGACGATGGCATACATATTGGCCGTCAATCCAATCATACTCACGCCAGCAGGGCTGGACTGGACGGCAGTGTTTTTGGCTACGGCGCTTGCCGCCGGCATTTTCACAATCGCGATGGGCTTGTTCGTAAACTTTCCTGTCGCGCTTGCTCCGGGAATGGGGCTAAACGCGTACTTTGCATCGGTCATTATCGCATCGGCGTCAACGGATACGCCGATCTCACCTGCAATGGGACTGACAGCTGTCTTTATTTCAGGTATTATCTTTATCATTTTGACGCTGACGCAAATTCGCCAAATGCTCATAACCGCTGTTCCTGACAGCCTGAAGCATGCGATTACAGTCGGTATCGGCTTGTTTATTACGATTATCGGCTTGAAGAACAGCGGCATCATGACGATCGCCGTATCGAGCTTCACGGATATAAAGGCGGGACAATTTACACCGGTTAGCGGTCCCGAAACCGTTATTCAGCTGGGGAGCTTCCACAATGAAACAGTCGTGCTTACGATTATTGCTTTGCTTCTCATCGGCGTGCTGATGGTGCTCCGTGTACCGGGCGCGATTTTGTTCGGTATTCTTGGCACGACGATTATTGCGGTTCTGATCGGTCATGTTGACGTGAAGGCCGCATTTACTGGCCAAACCTGGGTGCCTGATTTCTCGAAAATGAACTTCTGGCATTTTGACTTTGCAGGCGTGTTCGAGGTCGGACTTGTTACCGTCATTCTAACGTTCACATTCGTCGAGATGTTCGATACGTTCGGTACGCTGGTCGGTACGGCAAACCGCGCCGGTTACATGAAGGATGCGGAGGCGGGTAAAAAACGGGTAGGTAAGGCGATGTTTGTGGATGCCATCGGCGTCAGCGGCGGCGCGGTGCTCGGCACGAGCACGGTCACGGCATTCGTAGAGAGCTCCGCAGGCATTGCGCAGGGCGGACGTACGGGACTAACGGCCGTAACGACAGGCATATGCTTCCTGCTCGCTATCTTCTTATCGCCGGTCGTTGCGCTCGTTCCGGGTGCGGCAACGGCTGCCGCACTTATTATCGTAGGCGTATTGATGATGCAATCGGTAAAAGATATCGATTTTTCGGATATGGTTTACGCGATTCCTTCTTTCCTGACGCTGGCTTTAATGCCGCTTACGTACAACATCGCGAACGGTATCTCTTTCGGTATCGTATCGTTCGTGCTGCTTGCAACGGTTGCTAACGCGACCGGCAAAGGCAAGTATAAGATACACTGGCTCATGTGGATTTTAGCGGTGCTGATCATTGGCCGTTACGTATTTATGGGCGGGGAATAGGTCATACCTTTTTTATCAAATAACGGAAGAAGCAGCGCTGGGCCGGCGCCGCTTCTTTTTTTTGCAAATTCTCATGCTTTTCACCGGCTAGATCATTTTCAGCTTTAATTTGTTATAATTTTGGAAATGGACTTCGGCAGGCGGGAAGGGGAGCAATATGCATCACGTAGATTTGAATTGCGATATGGGAGAGGGCTTCGGCGTCTACCGGACGGGCCCTGACAGCGAGTTGATGAAATATATTACGTCAGCGAATATTGCGTGCGGCTTTCATGCTGGAGATGCTGCGACGATTCGCCGCACGGTCAAGCTGGCGCTTGCCCACGGAGTCGCGATTGGCGCGCATCCCGGGCTGCCTGATTTGATCGGCTTTGGCAGGCGGGAGATGGCGATTACACCGGAGGAGGCGTATGAGCTGACCGTTTATCAGCTTGGGGCCGTATATGCTTTCGCTAAATCCGAAGGAGGCAGCGTCGCGCATGTGAAGCCGCATGGCGCACTGTATAATATGGCTGCGAAGAGCAGGCCGCTGGCTGACGCGATAGCGGAAGCGGTCTATAAGGTAGAACCGAGTCTGCTGCTGTTCGGTCTAGCGGGCAGCGAGCTCATCCGGGCGGGAGATGCGATCGGGCTGCATACGGTCAATGAAGTGTTCGCAGACCGGTCCTATGAAGTGGATGGGTCGCTTACGCCGCGCGGGACGGAAGGAGCCGTCATTGCCGACCCTGCTCTTGCCGCAGAGCAAGCGGTCCAAATGATCAAGCGCGGCGAGGTTCGTACACGGCAGCAGAGCGGATATATTTTAAAAGCGGAAACGGTATGCGTGCACGGGGACACGCCAGGCGCTGCCTCGCATGTTATGCAGCTGCGCGCAGCGTTAGAGGCAGAAGGCATTGCCGTTAGGAAGGCGGGGGGATGAGGATGGAGAAGGAGATAACCGGTTCGGGCATTCAGCATGAGCTTCAAGCTCTCGGCGATTGTGCCGTCATCATTCGTTTGGGCAGCGTCATCGACGCAGAAACGAACCGAATTGTAATGAACCTCAGCCGTTATATAGAGGAGCGGCCATTTGCCGGGTTCATTGAATGCGTTCCATCCTTTGCGGCGCTGGCTATCCATTATGACCCGCTGCTAGTCAAGAGAAGCCGTATTTCCACAGAGCTTCAGCACACATCGATTTTTGAAACGGTCTGCTCGCGTCTGCAGCCGTTCCTAGCCATAACAGAGCAGCAGAGCGATTCGGATAAGGAAGGAAAAACGATAGAAATCCCTGTTTGCTATGGCGGAGAGCATGGTCCGGATCTTGGCTTTGTAGCCGCACTTAACGGACTTACGGAAGAAGAGGTTATCGCCATTCATGCCGGAGGCTCTTATCTGGTTTATATGCTCGGTTTTGCACCGGGCTTTCCTTATTTGGGCGGCATGTCCGGAAGGATTGCCGCGCCAAGGCATCAAACGCCGAGAACGAGCATTCCGCAAGGAAGCGTCGGCATTGCCGGCGGACAGACGGGTGTCTATTCGGTTGCAACGCCGGGCGGCTGGCAGCTGATCGGCAGAACTCCGGTTGCGCTGTTCCGGCCTCAAGATGATGTTCCAAGCTTACTGCAACCGGGCGATTCGGTGCGGTTTAAGCCGATATCGAGCAAGCAATATGAGCTTTATGTAGAGGGTGTGCTATGAGTATATACGTCGTTCGTCCAGGCTTGATGGCTACCATTCAAGACCTCGGCAGGTATCGGTTTCAAAAATACGGAGTTGTGGCAAGCGGTGCAATGGACACAGGAGCGGCACGCGCAGCCAACCTGTTAGTCGGCAACGGAGATCATGAAGCAGTGCTGGAAATGACGCTTACCGGAACAGAGCTGCTTATCGAAACGGATACGCTGCTCTCCATATGCGGCGCGGATATGTCCGTAACGGCAAACGGGGAGCGCCTCCCTTTATGGAGGCCGGTGCTGGTTCGCGCAGGCGTTTCCGTCAAGTTCGGAGCTTGCCAGTCCGGCTGCCGATCTTATTTAGCTGTAGCGGGCGGATTTGATGTGCCGGAGGTTATGGGAAGCAAAAGCACTTATTTGCGGGGTGCTATTGGAGGCTTCAAGGGAAGAGCGCTAAGGTCGGGAGATGTGCTGGCTGCACGTACTCCCGGACGGCTGTCAGAGCGCATAAAGCATTTCCTGGGTAAAGACATGAATGGCAGCTTTGCAGTTCCGGGCTGGCATGCGAGTCACTTTGCCATAGCGGGCAATTTGGCGGACCCGATTATTCGCGCAATGCCTGGCACTCATTATGAGCGGTTTACAGCGGAGAGTCAGGAGAGGCTGTTCAGCCAAACTTTTCAAATAGCCCTACAGTCCGATCGGATGGGCTACCGGCTCGAAGGCTCGCAGAAGCTGATAATTGCTTCGCCTCTTGAGCTGCTGTCGGAGGCAGTCGTAAATGGAACTGTCCAAGTGCCTCCGGGCGGCGATCCGATCGTGCTGCTGGCCGATAGGCAGACGACGGGAGGATATCCCCGGATCGCCCAGGTCGCTTCGGTAGATATCCCGGTGTTTGCCCAGCTGAAGCCAGGCGACCGCTTTCGCTTTGAAGCGATCTCGCAGCATGAAGCGGAGCAGCTTTATTTGGACAACGAGCGCGACTTAAAAATGCTGGAAGCGGCAATAACATTAAAATTTAATTCCGCTAACTAACGGGAGACATTGGACTGAAGCTTCCTATAGCGTGCTAGGGAGCTTATTTAACTTTTCGTATAGCCGGCGTGGTTTTATGTTCTTGTTCAACATAACCATTTTCATTAAAGTAGGTTTCTTGAAGATAAGAAATGAATTGCTCGATGCGCTCGTTTTGAGAGGCGTGCGCTTTTTCAACTGAGCTGGCGATTTGCTCTGCGCTCTCTTGCAGCAGCTTCTCGAGACTTTCCTGCGGTAAAGCTTCATTTTTATCAATGATACTGGCGTTTTTGGAACTGCTGCTCCTGCGTGTAAATAATTTCTCTAATTTAAAAAGACGATCCAAGCTTAACGCATACATACGTCTTCCGTTTAATAACAAGGCAAATGCGCTTGTATAAAGCGTGAGACTAATTAAATTGATATTGCCTGAAAGCAGAAAGTTAATATGCATAAAGAGACAAATACAAATGGAAGGCAGTATAAACAAGCCTAAGATGAGAAACACGCCGACAGTGACCTGAACGAGCGGAATCGTATAATTAAAAAATGTGATATGATGCAATGCCGTGCCTTCAATAAAATCTTTATAAAAGTGTGCGACATTCGGTTTATCCAATGCCTTTATCAAATAATCGGTAATAAACACGCCAGGCTGGGTAAACCATGAATGTCCGGAAGAGCCGGCTTCCCCTAAAATCTTCGTCATTCCCGCCAGTAGCCAACCCGTTCCGAAAAGAACGCGAATTAAAACAACGATGGATAGACCTCCCCAATGTCCAAGCTTTTTCCCGGTTGGTGAGTCGAGCATCGTTTTAACAGCTGCATTTTGCATCATAAAAAATCTCCCCCAAAATAAATAGATGAAACCGGAAATATATAATAATGATATTCATTATCAACAACTCGGTAATAAGGCTATATTATAAGAAAATATTTAAAAACTATTTAAAACAAAATTAAAAAATGTTAATGATCGCTTTATTCCGCCAATCTGAAATCAATCATTAAAACTTCTTAATTTTTTTTTAATTAATACTTTAGATTGTCTTGTTAAAGTGAATGAATGAAAAAGATAATTATTATCAATTAAGAGGTTAGGGGGTGAAACAGCAGTATGAAGCTATCTGTAAGACAAACATCCGTTAGCATTCTTTTTGTCTTAACTTTGCTCATTACCGTTTTTTCACAGGAAGTATTCGCTTATGAGAACGATGGACTTAATGAAAAGGTTGTCCAGACCGCCCGCTTTATTAACACGATCCCTGTGGAGTATACATTAGGGGTTAATAAGGAGAGGGAAGTCGTTAATTGGGGTGAATATAAGGAAGCGAAAATATATGTGGGAAGAGCGAAAGCCGAATTCAAATCGATTAGCGACGCGTTATCGGAAATCGATAAGGAAGCCGTGAAGAACGTGCAGGAGGGTCTTGATGTTCTCACCCGGCAAATTAATGACCGAGAGGAACCGGATCAAATTGTTGCTTTATCTGCGGAACTGTCTACCAAGCTTTTGAAAGTGGTGGGCCTATCGCAAAGCAATGACGATACGGAAACGGTCATTCAAGAGATCAATAAGTCATTGGACAGTTACGTTCAGAAGCAGCAGCAGGGCGGCAATGTGGAAGAAGCTTTGGCAGAGGCAATGAACGCTTATGCTTTGTTCGGTCCGCTCGAATCCGGTATCGCTGCCAAAGATCAGAAATTGCTTATTCAAATGGAACAAAAGTTTGCGAAATTAAGAGATTACAGTTCTTCAAAACCGGGTGCTGAAGCGGTGCAAAGCGAGATTGATTCTCTCAAAACCGATTTGCAGACCGTTAAACAAATGCTCACAGCACCGGCTCATCCATTCGCATCCTTTTTGGATTCCTTGACGATTATTTTGCGGGAAGGCTTTGAAGCGATTCTCGTTATCGGAGCTCTAACGTCATTCCTGATCAAATCCGATCATAGGGACAAACTGAAGGGCATTTATTGGGGAGCGGGCGCAGCGGTTGCGGCCAGCGTCATTACAGCCATTCTACTGCAAACCGTCTTTAAGATTAGCGGAGCAAGCCGGGAAACGCTGGAAGGGACTACGATGCTGGTAGCCGTGGCGATTCTGATTTGGATCAGCTTCTGGCTCGTGAATAAAGCGAAAGGCTCGCGGTGGAAAAAATTTGTTGAGGGCAGAATGAAAGCCTCGATCACAACGGGAAGTGTATTCACTCTTGGACTGACAGCTTTTTTTGCCGTGTATCGCGAAGGCTTCGAGACCATTCTCTTTTATCAGGCGATATTTGCAATGGGCAGTTCACATCTAACGGCCGTTATAGGCGGACTCGCGCTGGGAGTGGCTTTACTAGGGTTAGTGTACTATCTGATCAACCGCTATGCGGTAAAAATCCCAATGAAACCTTACTTTTTGGCTACAAGCATTCTGCTGAATATTATGGCTTTCCGTTTTCTGGGGTATGGAATTCGCGAATTGCAATTCGCAGGAACATTAGACGCAACGGAAATTGTCGGAATGCCTGATTTGAGTCTGCTGGGCATCTATCCGACGATCGAAGTAGTGACGGCTCAAGCGGGTTTATTGATCGTTCTATTTATAGGGTTAACTATCAGCTTACGTAAAAAATTTATAGGAGGAACTACACATGCTTCATAAAAAATATTTGTTATCAACTCTCGTATTGTTTTTAGGATTGCTGCTGCTTGCCGGCTGCGGTTCGAAAGCGGAGGATCATTCCGACCATCCGGCGGAAGAAGCGGCAGCAACGGAAACCGCTAATGCGGAAGTGCAGCCGGTTGACGCTGCGGCTGGTCCTGCGGACGTGCCGATCGGTAAGGAAAACAAATTTGGAACGGAATTTGCTTTCGTATATATTCCTATGGCCAAAGATGTTCACCCTTCGATGTATCATGGCATGCCTGGAAACAAAGATGCGGATGTCCATCTTGAAGGAGATTTTCACGCGATTGAAGATAATAAATGGGGATTCGCTCCCGGGGACTGGATTCCGGGCTTGAAGCTCACTTATGAAGCAGTGAATCAGGAAACCGGCGACAAAATCGAAGGACGTCTTTATCCGATGACGGCTGCAGACGGCCCGCACTACGGCTTAAACGTAAAAATGCCGAGCGAAGGAACGTATGATTTCACCTTCTGGGTGGAGCTGGATACGGAAAATTTCGGTTATCACAATGTGGATGAATGGTGGCCAAAGCAAGAGTTTAAATATACGGCCGAATATAAAAAACAATAATAGCAGCTGCCGACACAAGCCGCCTCTAAGAGGCGGCTTGTGTCATGTTATTTACCATGGTAATTAATTCTCTGATTGACGAGGTGCGAGGATTAGTCTAAGATACACAATATAACTGATAATGATTATCAACGAGATGCAGGGGCTTATTTGCGGGGGTTAAACAGATGCGAATTTTATTGGTTGAGGATGAAGAAAAAGTAGCGCGCTTTATATCGCAAGGGTTGAAAGAGCATAATTATGTCGTGGACGTGGCGAACGATGGAGAGACGGCTTCGGAGCTGACTTACGTGGAAGATTATGATCTATTGATTGTGGATATTATGATTCCAAAGAAAAATGGGATTCGGCTCATTAGGGAGCTGCGGGCGAACGGATCAAAAACGCCTGTTCTTATTTTGAGCGCGAAAGATTCCGTAGAGGATAAGGTGGAGGGACTCGATACAGGAGCGGACGATTTTATGACAAAGCCGTTTGCTTTTTCGGAGCTGCTTGCCCGTATCCGCTGTCTGCTGCGGCGAAATCAAGAGAATGCATCCCCATGTTTACAAGTAGCGGACCTGACGCTTAATCCTTCCACGCGGGAAGTGATCCGGGGCGGACGCCATATTTTTACGACAAATAAGGAATATACGATTCTGGAATTTATGATGAGAAATGTAGGCAGGATTTTGTCCCGAACGTTAATTCTAGAACATGTATGGATGGATGCTTACAATACAGGGACGAATGTGGTTGATGTTTATATTAATCATTTGAGAAATAAAATTGACAAGGAGTTTGATGTGAAGCTGATCCAAACGGTTTATAGCGTTGGTTATGTCATTAAAGGAGAAGAATAAAGCAATGATGTTTCCCAAGAGTATGAGCCGGAAGGTTGCAACCTGGCATTCCGTTGTCTTTATCTCGATTTTATCTCTATTTAGCGTATTATTATATCTTTCATTTTCCAATTCGTTGACCAAAGAAGTGGATTCGAAGTTGGCCAGAGAGGGCGGCAGGATTGCCTATTATATTGAGAATGGATATTCGTCTTCTGAAATCGAAGAATATATGAATGGATTGCCTGTTTCAGCAGCAATTAATAAAGAAGAGATATACTGGCATATTGAAAACGATCAGGGAAAAGTCATCGCAGCCTCACAAAATCTGCACGGTCAACACATCAATGTCTCAGGAACTTTGGAGAAGATTGACGAAAATATTTTCTGCTGGGATCCCGAGCTGAATGGAATGCCGCTTCGTGCGATGTCCCTCCCGCTGCTATCAACGAATAAATTGACATACAAAATTACGGTTGCTACCTACGACGGGATAAGGCATTTTGCTATCGATCAGCTGCGGAACATTATTTTCATCTGCAATGTCGGATTCGTAGGTATTTCAATCGTGATGGGATGGCTGATTTCGAAAAAAACGCTGCGGCCGATACAGAAAATAATCACTACTACCAATAAAATTACGGCAACAAATCTGCATGAGCGGTTGCCAATTGAAGGTCCGGAAGATGAATTGCAGATTTTATCTAAAACTCTTAATGGTATGATTGACAGATTAGAAATCTCTTTCGCCCAAATCCAGCAATTCTCCTCGGATGTTTCACATGAGCTACGCACTTCTTTAACGATTATCCGCGGAGAAATGGACGTCGCTTTAAACCGGGATCGATCAGTGAAGGAATATAAGGCTGTGCTTCATTCCGCTCTGGAAGAGGTCATCTATTTGTCTGATATGGTAGGGAAATTTTTATATTTATCAAAAACGTCAAATCCAAACCAGATCAAGCTGAGAAAGATTGACGGCACGCTTCTATTTCAATATGTAACCAATCATTTATGGTCATTGACAGTAAAAAAACAAATCGAGCTGCACGTGCTTATCCCGGATTCATTTACGCTAAACGGGGATGAAGATCTGCTGCGAAGATTATTTATTAATTTAATTGAAAATGCCATTAAATACTCGCCAGAAGGCGGAACAGTCGAAATTAAGGCATGCCGTAAAGATGAATTTATCCAGATTGAAGTGACGGATTACGGGATCGGAATTCCCGAGGAGCATTTGCCCTTTATATTTCAGCGTTTCTATCGGGCAGATGATTCGCGGACAAGGAGCCAAGGCGGAAGCGGATTGGGTTTGTCTTTATGCAAGTGGATTGCAGACGTTCACAAGGGAACGATTGAAATTCACAGCAAGACTGATCAAGGAACGACGGTTATTGTCAATTTGCTTGCCGGTTAGTCATGTAAGCAGAGGACATGTGCCCGGCTGATGACATGTATGAAAAAAAGCGCCGAGCCGCCGCAGGAGCGGCTTCAGCGCTTGAGACCGGACATGTGTTTGAGCACCAGCATCAGGTTTGCAGGCTTCTCTGCAAGCCGGCGGGTGAAATAGGGATACCACATGACGCCGTAAGGGACGTAGCAGCGGATGCGGTAGCCCTCCTTGGCTAGCCGGACCTGCTCATTCATCCGAAGACCGTAAAGCATCTGAAATTCGAAAGCGTTTTTAGAAATCCGATGCGTACGCGCATAAGCCTTCACCCAGCTGATGATCGCATCGTCATGCGAGGCGATCGCCGTATATACGCCTTTGTCCAAATGAAGCTTGATCATGCTTTTGAAGCTGGTTATGACCTCTTCCGGCTTCTGATATGCGACCTCGTCCGATTCTTTATAAGCTCCCTTTACGAGGCGAAGGCTTATGCGCGCTTGCAGCAAATCCTTAACGTCCTGCTCTGTCCGGAATAAGTAAGCCTGCAGCACGGTCCCGACATTCGTTAATCCTTCGGCATGGAGCCGTTTTACGATATCGAGCGTCGCCTGCGTGTAAGGCGTATTCTCCATGTCGATCCGAACGAAGTTCCGGTGGCGTCTGGCATGCTTAACCACATCGCGAATATTGGCATAGCACGCCTCTTGGTCCAGAGCGAGTCCCATTTGGGTCGGCTTTAGCGATACGTTAGAGCTTGCTTTACTGGCGGCAATGCCTTCGATAAGCTTTAAGTACTGCTCTTTGTATGCGGCAGCCTCGCTTATATCCCGAATGCCCTCGCCAAGATGATCGAGCGTAGCCATAATGCCGAGCTTGCCGAGCACCTTGATTTCCGCCAAAGCCTCCTCCAGCGTTTCCCCTGCAATAAACCTGCTGGCGAGTCTTTTGCCAAAGGTCGTTGAGAGCTTCTCTACTAGCGGAATTCCTGTAATCGTCAATAATGACTTGCGATACCACTTCGATCCGATGCCCATCCGAGCTGCTCCTTTCCAAAAAGCGTTAGTAGGAGTCTGATTCAAGGAGTCCATTATTAGTATATTCAGAAATCATCGTTATCGCGCTATGCAAGCCTAATTATTTGAAAAACAGAAAGTGCGTCGGCAGCTTGCGAAGCTGTCCGTCAGAAGGCTTATTAATGACGCGGCCGTTAAAAATGAGCGAGGAAGAGCCGCCGCCATCCAGGTTGTAGCCGTCAACGGCGCCATAGCGCTGAAGCAAGAGCTGCATTTCGCCCAGCGTAGCGCCGGAGCTTCCGGATTCGTTGTACCCGTCGGCCACGAGAAACAGCAGCTGGTCATCCTTATAGTTGGCGATAATGGTGCGGGGAGCGCGTTTCGGGCTGGTTTGCCATTTGACCGGAATGGGCTGCAAAGCTCCGCCGCGCATCAAGACGGGCACGAAGGATGCGCCAAACTTCGGATTTTGGGCATCGAGCTGCTGCCGGCTCGCGAATTTCCCGCCGATCAGCTTATTCTGTTCGTTGAGGCCGACAAAAAACAGATCCGCATGAGGCGGCTCAAAGCTTGTAGCATAGCTGCCGTCAACGATGGTCGTGCTCAGCGGGTAACGCTTGCCGCGGCCATCGGCAAAGCCTCCTGCATTAATGCCTGCGACAGCGTGGTGACGATTCACGGCGGCTAGCGTTGTCTCCGCCTTGCCGAGCTCATCCCCGCCAAGCGACATCGTCATCGCGTCACTGCTCTTCAGCTTCACTTTGAGCGCATACGCCGAGAAGTTTTCCGCTTTGATGTAAAACAGCTGAGCTCTCAGCTTGTCCGATTCGAATGCAGCCGCGGCATTGCCTAGCTTGCTGGTTATATTGCGGTCATATATGATCAGAGGCCTCACCGCTTGCGACGCGGCGATTGATGAAATTTTCGCCATTTCGGCATTTGTTTGCTTATACAGCTTCAATTGCTTTTGAATCGATTCGCGGGTTTGCGACGCGGTTTCCCGGGCGTGATCAAGGCCTGTTGCGGCAGGCGCAATATCGGCTTGAGGGAGTCTTGCCTGCTCGGTTACAGGCAGCGGAAACGCTTCTGCAGATAATTGAATGACGATATCGGATATCAGCAGCCAAATCATAATGCCGAGAAAAGGCGCGATGGCAAGCAGTGCTGTACGGTTTAACGCTTTGACGGTGATGTTCATTTGAGCACATCCAGGTTCTTCTGCAGCTCGTTCAGCTGCTTCTTCACTTCGTTCAATTGCGTGTACAGCTTATTACTGTTGTCGGTTTTGGAATCAGCGTTATCCTTCGTGAACGTAAGCAGCTCATTCAACGCATCGACCTTGGCCTTCAGCTCGGCAAGATCGGAAGTGTAGCTCGTCTGCAGCTCAAGCATGCGAGCCTCGTAGTCTTTCTGCATCGCCGAAATTTGGCCGGCGGTTTGACGCTCCAGATCAGCGGACAGCGTCTGCTGGATCCGGTCCGTATACCATTTGGCCCCTATTATGCCGGAGCATATGATCATGAGCCATACGAAGACGAAAAGGAGGAAGGTCCGGTTTCCTTTCTTTTTGCGTGTCTTCTTGTCGTATTGGCTTGCAGTGCGTTGTTCCAAAATCAAATCGTTCATTCTATTCATTCACCTCTCTTGTTGGTCACTTGCATGAAAGATCGGATGAACGAACTGCAAGCATTAGGGTTCATAACTTTAGACATCAACCGACGCTAAATAGTTGCGTATGTCATCTTATTGTAACAAAGAGAGGAATAGATGTCTGTGCCATGTGGGAATTTCTTGTAAATTTTAAACTTCAGCGGAACATTTATTCCCTTAGCTGCGTCTAACCCTACGGAATGCGGCGGACTATGCTGCAAAATTGGAAGGAGAACAGGATGAATAGAGAGAAATGGATCAAGCGGACGGTCAGGCAAGTCATCGCAGCGAGCTTGCTGGTTTCGCTTGTAGGCACAGGATTTGGGTCGAAGGAAGAGGTATATGCAGCGGAGCGTCAGCCTGTAAATCTGACATTTGTTCACGGTTCGAAGCAAATGACGCTCAATGGCAAGGTACAGAAAATGACGGCGCCGCTGCCGATTGTAAAAGGAGTCACGATGATTCCGGTTCGTACGATTGCGAGCTCAGTGGGTGCAAGCGTATATAATGACAATAAGGGCACTCATATCGATACATATTTTAATAAAGTGACGCTTAACATCAATATGCGCGGCGCTAAGCGCAACGGCAGTTACATTCTTATGCCTGCAGCAGCGATGCGAATTAGCGGTACGATGCATGTGCCTTTATCCGCGGTAAAGCAGCTCTGGAACGCGGGCTATGTGTTCAATGCGCAGCTTAAGCAAATTAGCATAACGATTCAGCCGGATCCAAACGTTGCTCCGGTAGCGGATTTTAAAGCGCCGCCCCAGGTGAAGCTTGGCGAGCCGGTGGAATTTGAGGATCTTAGCTACGATCCGGACGGCAAGATCATCAAGACGGAATGGACAGGACGCAAGAGCGCGTATTTTGAACCGGGCATTTACACGGTTACGCAGTCCGTTTACGACAATGACGGTACATGGAGCGAGAAAAAAGAGCAGGCGATTACCGTTACCGACGAAGTGATGTATACGCCTTATGAATACTACATGCGCTACGGTAATCCGGGCGACAAATTCGCGGTTGACGCGAAGCTGATGAATACCTTTGAAGAGCTTCCTACTTTTGAGTCAAAGGGCTACACAACCTTGTACATGTCCAATGCGCCGGAGCGGTACTTCGGCGAGGGCTTACTATATGAGGATGTGCTGGACGGCCCTAGCCGGTTATTCCTTCATCACCGGAACGGCACGCAAGAGAGGATGAAGCTGGCTGTTGTCGTGACGAACACGAATAGCGAAGCTGTAAAGCTGACGCTTGGCAATCGGGGCTTGGCGGGTCCGAGCGTAAACGCGATGCAGTTCGGTTCTGCTGCGGTGACAAGATACTTAACGGGGAGCGCACCGCGCGAGCTGATCTTGGAACCGGGCATATCAGCAGTGCTGCTGCCCGAGCTGGAGAAAATCATCATGAACCCGGATGAAGGCTTTTCCGGCTTGATGGACGTAGATATGGACGGCCCGTTAACTTTCTCGACGATGGCGCTGAGAGAGACGACCGATGCGCTCAGCTCCGTATTTAAGCTGGAGGAGCTGGAGAAGGTCGGAAATCGCGGCTTATTCTTTGATACGGATCAGTATTTAGATGTAAACGAAAAGGTTGGCCTTAAGAAGGGCAAGCTCCGTATCGGCAGCCGCGGAACCAGCATGGTAGGCGAGGATGCGCTGACCGGCGGATTGACTTACAACGGAGGCGAATACGGCGCTGTTACGACGATTCGGCTCAAGGATGTCGCATACGGAACCCGGATTATTTTGAACCCGCGCGCGGGCATATTCCAAGGCGCGGTTTCTGTTAACGGGAAGGTTGTCGCAGTGCCGACAGGGGGACATTTGAACCTCGGCGAAGGGGCGCTGATTTATACGCAGAAGAAACCGGAGGGGGCTGCCGGATTACAGCCGCCGCCGGAAGTTACGATCAAATATTCATCGCCGGGAGCAAGCTCATTACCGATATTATTCGTATTTTTTCCAGGCTCGGATTTTGAATAACAATCGTTTGGAGGACATGCCGCTTACGGGCGGAGGTCCTCCTTTTTTTTGTGGTTGGCGGCCGTCGTCATGTATAATAGAGAGGTTAGTTATGAATCGACCAATTAGGAGGGGATCGGTATGGATCAACCAATCACCAATAACGGCGCGAGCCGAATAGAGTCTAAAGCCATGTTCGCAGGAGGGTGCTTCTGGTGTATGGTCTCACCGTTCGAAGAAATGCCCGGCATTATCTCGGTCGTATCCGGCTACACGGGCGGACACACGGTAAACCCAACCTATCAGGAGGTTTGCTCAGAGACAACAGGTCATGCGGAGGCTGTACAAATTACGTATGATCCGCAAATTTTCCCTTACGAGAAGCTGCTGGATATTTTCTGGAGGCAAATCGATCCTACCGATGCTGGCGGCCAGTTTCATGACCGTGGCGAATCGTACAGGACCGGCATCTACTATTATGATGAGAAGCAGCGTGAGCTGGCCGAGGCTTCGAAGCGGGAGCTTGAGGCGAGCGGCCGATTCGACCGCCCGATCGTGACGGAAATTGAGCCTGCGCAAACCTTTTATCCGGCAGAGGACTATCATCAGGGGTACCACAAAACAAATCCTTATCGTTACAAAATGTACCGCAAAGGCTCGGGCCGCGACGCGTTTATAGCGCAGAACTGGACGGTTAAGAAGGATAAGGACGAGCTCAAGCAGCGGCTGACCAAGGTCCAGTACGAAGTGACGCAAAACAACGGGACGGAGCGCCCGTTCACTGGTGAATACTGGGATCACACCGAGGACGGCATTTACGTGGACATCGTTTCGGGAGAGCCGTTGTTCAGCTCCCGCGATAAATACGATGCGGGCTGCGGCTGGCCGAGCTTCACGAAGCCGCTGCAGGCATCGGCCGTTTCAGAGCATACGGACACTTCGCATTATATGGTAAGAGTCGAGGTTCGCAGCAAAGAAGGCGATTCCCATCTCGGCCATGTGTTCGATGACGGGCCGAAGCCGGGCGGACTCCGGTACTGCATTAATTCCGCATCGCTGCGGTTTGTCGGCAAGGCTGATCTGGAGCGGGAAGGGTACGGCGAGTACCTGCATTTGTTCGAATGATGAGATGGGAATAAAGTTCTTTAATCGGGGAGATGCGGAAAATGAACGTTGAAGAAGCGATTCGCACACGGAGAACGATAGGGAGAGTGAAGAAGGAGCCGGTAGACCGCGCTCTAATTGAAAGGCTGCTGGACGCGGCGGCTTGGGCGCCTAGTCATCATAATACGCAGCCTTGGTCGTTTATCGTCATGACGGGTGAAGGAAGAGCAAGGCTTGGCGAAGGCTACGCGCGCGTAGCCGCAGCAGCTGTTCCTGAGCTGAGCGGCCAGCCGCTTGAAGAGCGTCTGGCAAAGGAGCGTATGAAAGCGTACCGGGCACCGGTCGTCATTGCCGCCGTTTGTTCGCCGTCGGATGATCCGCGCGCGGTGCTCGCAGAAGAACTTGCAGCCGCTCAAGCAGCGGTGCAAAATCTGCTGCTCGCGGCGCATGCGAGCGGACTTGGCGCGATTTGGCGATCCGGTGATCCGATGTATCATCCGCTTATGAAAGAAAATTTCGGGCTTAGCGGAGAGCAGCAGATCGTTGGCTTTATTTATATCGGGTATCCAGACATGACAGCGCCGGAGCCGCAGCGTATTCCAGCTACTGCGAAGACGGTATGGCTGGTGTAGTAAACAAAAAAAAGGGGTGCCCCGCAAGTTGTTATGACTTCAGGGGCACCCTTTACTCGCTATAACCGTTATCGGTTAGGAGCGGTAGTTACTAATTCCGATTTTTGTTGATATGACTTTTCATGTTTAATGACATACATATTTTGGTCCGCTATCGTTATCAATTCATCGATCTTCAGCGCATCGCTCGGATAAATAGAAATTCCTATCGATAGAGAAAGCTCTAAATTTAATTTCATCGACAATTCCTGTAATTGTTTTTCAATTTTACTTTGAATCATATAAGAATCGATTTTATTTGTATAAGGGGCAACAATAAGAAATTCATCTCCGCCCCATCGCGTAACAAAAACCGGTTTTTTCGTACAGCCCTTAAGCAGCGCAGCGATGCTTTTTAAAACGGTATCCCCCATATCATGCCCATATTTGTCATTGATCTGCTTAAAGCGGTCTACGTCCACGACAAATAAACTTAATTGCTTTTTTTTCTGATCTATTTTTGCTAAAAGCTTAGGTAATGTATTCAAGGCATATCTCCGGGTATAGCTCTGGGTGAGAAAATCTTTCTCTGAATAGAACTTCGCAATATCATAGTTTTTTCCTAAAAACCAACCAAATGTAATGTAAAGTATTGCACATGCAATATAGATGTTGTCTATGTTCCCATATGCCAGATTTGAATAGAAGATTAAGAACATCCAACTGATGAATGCCAGTATTGGCAGTCCTATTCTACCGGTGTATTTCATGAATGACCAGCCCCTATTCCCATGTATGTACTCTGAGCATGTCTGTGGGTAATGCTAAGTATCTCATTCGACTAGAATAGCTCCGTCCTCCGTATCCCACAGACAATGATTTGCGGGGGATGCCACTACACCGGCCCGAGTAGGTCATTTTTCCCAGGCTCACGATGATAATGATTTATTTCGACATATTTCCCGAAAATCCTTTTATGCTGTTTGCATTTTTTTGATGATCGTTTGGATTGCGATACAGACACGTTTGCAATAAGAAAAAAACAGAAAAACAGGGATGCCGATTATCCGTGATAACCAGAATCCCTGTTTATTGAATGATTCCTATACTTGTTTACAGCCTCGTTAATAGAGAAATTTAAACAAGCTTTTTTATCGTGAAGTTTGCATTTAGCGCATACCAGTTTTGCGGGAACGGAACCCCGAGCACCCAGCAGCTGACGCCGCGCAAATTGAATGTTTTTACGATGTTGAACTTGGCCTGTACGCTCCGGACGTCCTCGAACCAGACGATATGCTCGCGGCCTTCCTTATCATAATAGTTGAAAAAGGGCGATTGGCTTTCGGCATCGTATTTGATGTTTGCGCCGTATTGGTTCGCAAGGTTCACCGCTGCTTTCGAACTGACGGTTGGCGCCCACTTCGCCCCGTGCACGTATGGAAGCGTCCAATCATAGCCGTATAACGGCATGCCCATTATGATTTTTTGCGGCGGCATGACGCTAAGGGCATAGCTCACCACCTTAACAACTTCATTCAGCGGGGCAACGGCCATGGGAGATCCGCCGGCCCAGCCCCATTCGTAGGTCATCAACACGACAAAATCAACGATTCGGCCATGTGCCGCATAATCATGCGCTTCGTATAGCGTACCTTTCTGATCGGCGCTCAGCTTTGGGGCGAGGCAGGAGGATACGAGATAGTTTTGCGGATGCAGGCTGTCCACGAGATTTTGCAAGAATGCGTTATACAGCTCGCGGTCGGCGGGAGGCACGTATTCGAAATCAACATTGAGCGCCAGGTAGCCTTTTTGTTTCATCGTCGCGAGGATGTTTGCGATAAGCTGCTGTTGAATTGCGGGATTAGCCACTATGGCATGCGCGATCTCCGGGTTGAAATTGCCATTTTCGAAATTCGAAATGACCATCATCGGTGCCGCGTGCTTCTCGTAGGCTTTATGGATAAGGGCTGAATCATCTAAGTCGGTAAAGGTGCCGTCCGCCTGTACGCGGTAGCTGAAAGGGCTTAAATACGTTAAGTATTGGCCGGTTTCACCGACGATTTTAATGCCGGCGGGCCCGAATTTCTCCGTGTATGCATTGACCTCGATCGTTGGCCGCGCAGCCTGCGGGATTACGATCGTCTGTCCGGGATGAAGGAGTGCGGGATTGGCGACCTTGTTCGCCGCAATCAGCTCCTGAAGTGTAATGCCGTATCGCTGGGCGATCAGCCACAGCGTTTCGCCTGCACGCACCTTATGGCTGCTCACTTCATGCGGAATGATAATCGCTTGACCAATGACGAGCACATTCTCATCGTCCATTTCGTTCGCATCGGCGATATCATTTATGAAGACGCCGTATTTTTGAGCAAGTTTATACAGCGAATCGCCCTTTTGCACGACATGAATTTGCACCCTTGCCGAACCTCCTTTTCGAATCCAAACCTGTTGCCTGCACGGCTTCGCCGCCTTTTCGCCGCGTATGCCAATAACTCTCCAATATAACCATATTCAAAAGGATCCGTTCCTAGTCAGTAAAATGATAAGGAACGGCTTATGATGCAGAGCCGTTCTCACAAGCCGGCAAACTTCAGTTGAAGCCGTCCGCATGCTTGGCAGAAAAAAATGCAGCTGGAAGGGGAAGTAATGCCGAGTAATGGGAATAATACGGGAATAGGAGTGAAAATAACGGGTTCGCAGCATGTATGAATAGCGGCACGCATTAAAAATACGGTTTGAAAGCAGAATGGCAGCAGGCGAATCACCTTATTTTGGGTATACAGTACTGAATTTCCGGTTGTTTTATTTAAAAAAACGAACCTTTATAAAACATTCTCTTTTAATGTTCGTATTTCATTGACAGTAGTTTGGGGATTAGATAAACTAGAATAGGTTTGAGACGGAATGATTATTTTCTTACTAATTTCATTATAAAGTCATCTCGTATATATTTGGGATAAGGCCCGAATGTTTCTACCCGGAAACCTTAATTTTCGGACTACGAGCAAGATGAAACGACAAGCGAAACCGAGCCTCATAAATCGGCTGACGATTGCAAGGTTCGGATCGCCATACAGCAAGTTTGCAGCATATAGATGCCCTTTCATTTGGACATAGGTTGCCTCTCTTACGGGGCAGCCTACTGCTCGTCTCTCCGGCATTGCAAAGCGGCTTGCAGGTTTCATCGAAGTGAAGCTTAATTGACCTCGGATTCGCAACAATGCAGGTCAGTTCCTTACGCTTCCGCTCCGGTCCTGCGGCATCCTCCTTACTAAGGTTGCTGGCGGGCTTTTTCTATTTTGTTGCTTTAAGTCATTTAGCTGGTTTAAATGGTTTATCATCTTATATATGAAAGTGGGTTTGATCGCATGTCTGCGAAGGTGGGCGTCATCATGGGCAGCAAATCGGATTGGGACACAATGAAACTAGCCTGCGACGTTCTGGAGGAATTGCAAATTCCTTATGAGAAAAAAGTCGTTTCGGCGCATCGGACGCCGGATTTAATGTTTGAATACGCGGAAACTGCAGTAGAGCGCGGGCTTAAGGTGATTATCGCCGGGGCTGGCGGAGCTGCACATTTGCCCGGCATGGTCGCTGCGAAGACGATTCTGCCGGTTATTGGCGTTCCCGTGAAATCATCGAATTTGAGCGGGCTCGATTCGCTGCTCTCCATCGTTCAAATGCCGGGCGGTATTCCGGTAGCTACGGTTGCGATCGGCAGTGCGGGCGGAACGAATGCGGGACTGCTTGCAGCGCAAATGCTCGGAGCATTCGATCCGGAGGTGCAAGCACGCGTGGAAGCGCGCCGCGAGCGCATCAAACAGGAAGTGCTGGAAAGCAGTGAAACGCTATGAGCATTGATTCGGACAAGCAGCAGGCGAAGTCGCTGCTCCCGGGCAGCACGATCGGCATCCTTGGCGGCGGTCAGCTTGGCCGTATGATGGCGAATGCGGGCAGTGCGATGGGCTACCGCTTCATCGCGCTTGACCCTACGCCGGATTCGCCGGCAGGACAGGTTGCGGAGCAAATCGTTGCGGCCTACGACAATCGTGAGGCGGCCCGTGAGCTTGCTAAGCGTTCGGATGTCATTACTTACGAATTCGAGAACGTAGACGCAGACGTAGCAGCGATGCTAATGGCTGAATCGTATGTGCCGCAAGGCAGCGAGCTGCTGTATACGACGCAGCATCGCCTTCGCGAGAAGCGCGCGATCGAAGCGGCCGGGGTGCGGGTTGCTCCATATCGCGAGATTTGCAGTGTGGACGAGCTTCGTGAGGCAGCCGCAGCCTTCGGAATGCCGTGCGTGCTGAAGACGGCTATGGGCGGCTATGACGGCAAGGGGCAGTGGGTCATTCGCAGCGCAGATGAGATCGAGGAAGCGTACGAAACGCTTTCGCGCGCGAAAGTCCAGCTTGTGCTCGAGCAGTTTATCCGCTTCGACAAGGAATTATCGGTTATAGCGGCGAGAAATCCGCAGGGTGAAATAAAAGCCTTCCCTGTTGCGGAAAATATACACGTCGATAATATATTGCATTTGTCTATCGTTCCCGCAAGAATCAGCACGGACCTGCAGCGTGAAGCGGAACGGCTGGCGATGCGGATTGCTGAGGGACTTGGCGTAGTCGGCCTGATCGCAGTGGAGCTGTTTGTTACCGCGGACGGCGAGCTGTTCGTGAATGAGCTTGCGCCGCGTCCGCACAACAGCGGACACTACACGATGGAGGCTTGCCGGACGTCGCAGTTCGAGCAGCATGTACGAGCTGTATGCAATCTGCCGCTTGGCGATACGACGCTGATGAGTCCGGTCGTAATGGTCAATGTGCTCGGCGAGCATGTCGAACCGCTCCTTGCGCTGATGGGGCGCCTTGATGAATCGGCTGAGCGTCTGAAGGTGTCGCCGAAGGTGCATTTGTACGGGAAGAAGGAAGCGGTCGTGAAGCGGAAGATGGGACATGTCAACGTTCTGGCAGAGAATACGGACGCTGCGCTTAGCTGGATTGATGAAACAACTATTTGGAAGGTGTGAATGATTAATGTTAGAGCGTTACAGCAGACCGGAAATGAGAGAGATTTGGACAGAGGAAAATAAATTTAGAGCATGGCTGGAGGTTGAGCTTTGCGCATGCGAGGCTTGGTCCGAGCTGGGTGTTATTCCGAAGGAAGACGTAGTGGCGCTTCGCGCTTCCGCTGACTTCGACATTGACCGCATTTACGAAATCGAGCTGGATACCCGCCATGACGTAATTGCGTTCACGCGCGCTGTATCGGAGAAAGCAGGCCCGGAGGGCAAATGGGTGCATTACGGCCTGACTTCCACTGACGTTGTAGATACAGCGATCGGCTACCTGCTGCTTCAAGCGAACGAAATTCTCGTTAAAGACATCGAGCGTTTTATCGAAATTTTGAAAGACAAAGCGCTGCAGTACAAAGATACGCCAATGATGGGCCGTACGCACGGCGTACACGCGCAGCCAACGACTTTCGGTCTGAAAATGGCGCTTTGGTACGAGGAAATGAAGCGTAACCTGGAGCGTTTCCATCATGCGGCTCAAGGCGTGCAGTTCGGTAAAATGTCCGGCGCCGTAGGCACCTTCGCAGACATCGATCCGTTTGTTGAAGAGTTCGTTTGTAAGAAGCTCGGCATTTCCGCCGCTCCAATCTCGACACAAACGCTTCAGCGCGACCGTCATGCTGAATATATGGCGACACTGGCGCTTGTCGCTTCGTCGCTCGACAAATTCGCAACTGAAATCCGCGCTTTGCAGAAGAGTGAATTCCGTGAAGTCGAAGAGCCGTTCGCGAAAGGTCAAAAAGGTTCATCCGCAATGCCGCATAAGCGCAACCCGATCGGCTGCGAGAACATTTCCGGCTTGGCCCGCGTTATTCGCGGACATATGGTAACAGCTTACGAGAATGTAACGCTCTGGCATGAACGCGATATTAGCCACTCGTCCGTTGAACGTATTATTTTGCCGGATGCAACGATGCTGCTTAACTACATGCTGAACCGTTTGGGCAATATCATCAACAACCTGACTGTGTTCCCGGAAAACATGAAGCGCAACATGCAAGCGACATACGGCGTGCCGTTCTCGGGACGCGTTTTGACGAAGCTGATCGACAAGGGCTTTAGCCGTGAGAAAGCATATGACACGGTGCAGCCGCGCGCGATGCAGGCTTGGGAAACACAGCGCCAATTCCGCGATATCATCGGCGAGACTGAGGAAATTACGAGCGTGCTGACTGCCGAAGAAATCGATGATGCTTTCAATCCGGCATGGCATTTGAAGCATGTCGATACGATTTTCACACGTTTGGGATTGATCTAAGGGGAGGCTGGCCTGATGACTGCACAAACGCAAGCACTTTCGACGGCTGTCGATTATATAAAAGCTCCGCTTATTTACAAAGGCAAGGTTCGTGAGCTTTACGATCTGGGTGAGCACTTCCTGATCGTCGTAACCGACCGCATATCCGCGTTCGATTACGTGCTTGACCCGGCCGTTCCCGACAAAGGCAACGTTTTGAACCGACTGTCCGCTTACTGGTTCGAGCAAACGGCCGATATTCAGGTTAATCACGTCGTTCATACCGATGTGGAGAAGCTTGGCGATCTCATAACGGAACCGGAGCTGCTGAAAAATCGTATTATGGTTACGCGCAAAGCGGAACGTATCGATATCGAATGTGTCGTTCGAGGCTATATCACGGGCGGCGGTTGGAGACAATATCAGCAAACGTCTGCGATCAACGGCATCGAGCTTCCGGCTGGCTTGCGCAAAAACGAACGTTTTCCTGCGCCAATCTTCACGCCGGCAGCGAAAAACGATGTAGGCCACGACGAGGACATCCCGTTCGAGAAAATGGCTGAAATGGTTGGCGCCGAGCTCGCTGAAGAGCTGCGCGACCGCAGCATCAAGCTGTATGAATTCGCTCACGGCTATTGCGCAGAGCACGGAATTATCCTTGCCGATTGTAAATTCGAATTCGGACTCATCGACGGCAAAGTTATCCTGATTGACGAAATCTTCACGCCGGACTCTTCCCGTTTCTGGGCCGAAGGCAATTACGCGCTAGATATTGAGATCGACAGTATGGACAAAGAACCGGTGCGCACGTACTTGCTCGGCTCCGACTGGGACCGCGACAGCAAGCCGGCGCCGTTGCCTGAATCGGTAGTAGCCGAAACGACGGCCCGCTACCGCGACATTTACCGCCGTCTGACTGGCGCAGAGCTTTAGGAGCAGGATGCTGGTAGCTTATTGCTGATCGACAAAGCGGTAAATGCGGGTATTAAGTGGCACCAAATCGAGCTAGGACGCCGAAATGAAGCTATTAACTCCACATTCACCTTTATTGGCAGCAAATTGGCTTTAGTGGTTGAGTTATCTGATATGTTTACAACAACGTCGAGCGCAAGCGATGACGCTGACATAGGGGCCGCCCGGCGCATGACTCGCAGGCAGGCAGTCAGCGAGAGCGCTGCTGCACCCCATAAATCGCGACCTGAGCGTGAAAGCGCAGGGAAGCATTAACAAACAGGCTGACAGCGTAAGCACAAGCCAATCATTAAAGTACCAGGTGGCAAGCAGCAACGCGGCCGCCACCCATTGCTTCACCGACAAACTCGCAGCGGTTTTATATGGAAATGTGTGAAGCTCGGAGAGCGGGGAGTTGTTGCCGCAGAGCGACAGCGATCGCTTCTTGAAGACCAGGAAATTACCGCAAAGCGTGTAATCGAAATTTCCTGGCTTCGAAAGCGACGAAGGCAATAACCCCCGCGCCCGAGCGGTTGCCACATTTAAAATAATCTGTTGCGAGAAAAACTCACATTTTCAGGAGGCTATTATGAAGGCAACCGTCTACGTCACCATCAAGCAAAACGTTTTGGATCCACAAGGAACCGCTGTACAAGGCGCGCTTCACACACTCGGCTTCTCCGAGGTCGAAAAAGTACGTATTGGTAAATATTTGGAAGTTGAGCTTGATACGACTGACCGCGCGGAAGCGGAAGTACGCATTAAAGCAATGTGCGAGAAGCTGTTCGCGAACACGGTTGTAGAAGATTACCGTTTTGAGCTGGAGGGATAAGACGATGAAGTTTGCGGTTCTCGTATTTCCTGGCTCCAACTGTGATATCGATTGCTACAAAGCTGTCGAAGACACGATCGGCCAGTCGGTTGACTATGTATGGCATACAGCTACGGACTTGTCCGCATATGACGCAATTCTAGTTCCGGGAGGCTTCTCCTATGGCGACTACCTGCGCTGCGGCGCGATCGCGCAATTCGCAGCCGTTATGAGCGAAGTGCAAAAAGCGGCTGAAGCAGGCAAGTATATTTTGGGCATTTGCAACGGGTTCCAAATTTTGACGGAAGCGGGCCTTCTGCCTGGCGCATTGATCCGCAACAACGGACTGAAGTTCGTGTGCCAGCAAGAGCAGCTTGAAGTTGTGAACAGCAGCACAGCATTTACAAACCAATATTCGCAAGGCGAAATGATCAATATACCAATCGCTCACGGCGAAGGCAACTATTATTGCGACGACGCAACGCTTGCTGAGCTAAAAGCAAACAATCAAATCGTTTTCCGCTATGCGGGCGACACGAATCCGAACGGTTCCGTAGAGAACATCGCGGGCATTAGCAACAAAGCAGGCAACGTAGTAGGAATGATGCCGCATCCGGAGCGTGCGATCGACCAATTGCTCGGCTCGGAAGACGGCAAACGTATGTTTACATCGATTTTGAATGCATGGAGGGAACAACATGGCGCAGCAGTTAACGGCTAAGGAACCGACGGCAGAGCAAATTGCCGAGCAAAAGATTTACAGCCAGTTTGGCGTATCCGATTATGAGTATGAGCTGATTTGCGGCTTCCTGGGCCGTCAGCCTAACTACACGGAGATCGGCGTATTTAGCGTCATGTGGTCAGAGCATTGCTCTTACAAGAACTCCAAGCCTATCCTCAAGAAATTCCCGATTACAGGACCTCGCGTTCTGATGGGACCGGGCGAAGGCGCGGGTATCGTCGATATCGGCGACAACCAAGCGGTTGTATTCAAAATCGAATCGCATAACCATCCATCTGCGGTTGAGCCTTTCCAAGGCGCTGCAACCGGCGTGGGCGGCATCATTCGTGACATTTTCTCCATGGGCGCCCGTCCTATCGCTTTGCTGAACAGCTTGCGCTTCGGCCGTCTTGAGAATGAACGCGTTAAATATTTATTCGAGCATGTCGTAAGCGGTATTGCCGGCTACGGTAACTGTATCGGAATTCCGACGGTAGCGGGTGAAGTTATGTTCGACGAGAGCTACGAGGGCAACCCGCTCGTTAACGCGATGTGTGTCGGTCTAATCGATCATGATAAAATTCAGCGCGGTGTTGCGAAGGGTGTAGGCAACCCGGTATTTTACGTAGGTCCTGCAACCGGCCGCGACGGTATTCACGGCGCTACATTCGCTTCCGTTGAGCTTTCCGAGGAATCCGAAGAGAAGCGTACGGCGGTACAGGTCGGCGATCCGTTCATGGAGAAGCTTGTTATGGAAGCGACACTTGAGCTTATCGATTCCGGCATCGTGCTTGGTATTCAAGATATGGGGGCGGCGGGTCTTACTTGCTCCAGCGCAGAGATGGCTTCCAAAGCGGGTAACGGCCTGGAGCTTTACCTCGACGAGGTGCCGCAGCGCGAAACAGGTATGACGCCTTATGAAATGATGCTTTCCGAGTCGCAAGAGCGTATGCTCTTCGTCGTAGAGCCGCAGCATGAAGCGCAGGCGAAAGAAATTTTCGACCGTTGGGGCATTATTTGCGCCAAAGTAGGTAAAGTAACGGATGACGGACGTCTTCGCTTGTTCCACCAAGGGCAAGAGGTTGCCGATATGCCGGTTAAAGCGCTCGTTGACGAGTGTCCTGTTTACGACAAGCCTTCGCAAGAGCCGGCTTACTTCAGCGAAAATGCTGCAGTAGACACAGCGGCTTACGACGAAGTGACCGATCTGACTGGCGCGCTGGAGAAGGTTTTGGCCTCCCCGACGGTTGCCAGCAAAGAGTGGGTTTACAATCAGTATGACTACATGGTCCGTACATCGACAGCCGTTCAACCTGGCTCCGATGCGGCAGTCGTAACGATTCGCGGCACGCGCAAGGCGCTTGCGATGACGACGGACTGCAACGGCCGTTACGTATATCTTGATCCTGAAGTAGGCGGACGAATTGCGGTTGCGGAAGCAGCGCGTAACATCGTTTGCTCGGGCGCAGAGCCGCTTGCCGTAACGGATAATCTGAACTTTGGTAATCCGGAGAAACCGGAAGTATTCTGGCAGCTTGAGAAGTCGGCGGACGGCATGTCCGAGGCTTGCGTGATTTTGAATACCCCGGTTATCGGCGGTAACGTGAGCTTGTACAACGAGAATGCGAAGGGCGCTATTTACCCGACGCCGGTAATCGGTATGGTTGGTCTCGTACACGACATCGATCACATTACAACACAAGGCTTCAAAGCAGAAGGCGATGTTATTATTCTCGTTGGGGAGACGAAAGCGGAGCTTGGCGGAAGCGAGCTGCAATACGTATTGCAGGGTGCTGCTGCGGGCCGTCCTCCTGAGATTGATCTGGCTACAGAGAAGAAGGTTCTTGATGCAGTGCTTGGCGCTATTCAAAAAGGTCTCGTAGCATCGGCGCATGACTTGTCCGAGGGCGGTATCGCGGTTGCTGTTGCAGAATCCTGCATCAGCGGACGTCTCGGCGCAGAAGTCGCTTTAACTTCTGATCTGCGCGCTGATCATCTCTTGTTCAGCGAATCGCAATCCCGTATCTTGCTGTCGGCTAAACCGGAGCAAGCGGCGGCATTGCAAGCATGGCTTACAGAGCAAGGCGTTGTTCATGCTCAAATCGGTAATGTTAAAGGCAGCAGCCTGACCATAAGCGTAAATGGAAAAGCCGGCATTCAAGCGCCGGTACAACAACTGGAGAAGGTCTGGAAGGATGCGATTCCATGTCTGATGAAATAAGACAGGAGCCTTTGCTATGGACGGGAGATCACTATAACGAAGGCATTGGCCGTGACGATATATTTGATAAATTGCGTGAGGAATGCGGCGTGTTCGGGGTATTCAATCTCCCCGAAGCGTCCAACCTTTCCTATTATGGTCTTCATGCGCTTCAGCACCGCGGTGAAGAAAGCTCGGGAATCTGCACGGTTGATACGAAGAACGGCAACAAGTTCGCGTATCACCGCGGCATGGGTCTCGTGAAGGAAGTATTCGATAAGGACAAGCTCGATATGCTGGCCGGCGACCGTTCAATCGGCCACGTTCGCTACTCGACATCTGGGGAGAGCAAGCTCGCCAACGCGCAGCCGCTCATTTTCCGCTACCGTGACGGCGACCTTGCGGTTGCTACGAACGGCAATATCGTGAACGCTCCGGAAATTCGCCATGAGCTGGAGATGTCAGGCTCGATCTTCCAGACGTCCAGCGACACGGAAGTAATCGCGCATCTCATCGCACGCTCGCCGAAGGATTTCGAGACGGCTGCGAAGGAAGCTTTGCAGCGCATTATCGGCGGCTTTGCATTCCTTATTATGACGAATGACAAGCTGCTCGTTGCGTCTGATCCGCATGGCTTGCGCCCGCTAGTTATGGGCCGCATTGGTGACGGGTATGTGTTCTCGTCGGAATCCTGCGCATTCGAGACGATTGGCGCTGTGTATGAGCGTGATGTTCAGCCGGGCGAATTGCTTATTTTCGATGCTGACGGCATGCGCGAGGATCGATACGCGAAGGTTGACCGCCGCGCGACCTGCGCGATGGAGTACATTTATTTTGCCCGCCCGGACAGTGACATTAATGGCATTAACATTCACTCGGCGCGCAAACGGATGGGACGCCAGCTTGCGACGGAATCGTTCGTTGATGCGGATATCGTAACGGGCGTTCCCGATTCGAGTATTTCGGCAGCGATTGGTTATGCGGAGCAAACGGGAATCCCTTACGAGCTCGGCTTGATCAAGAACAAGTACACCGGCCGGACGTTCATCCAGCCTTCTCAAGAGCTTCGCGAGAAGGGCGTCAAAATGAAGCTGTCCGCTGTCCGTAAAGTAGTAGAAGGCAAACGCGTCGTCATGATTGACGATTCGATCGTGCGCGGTACAACATCGCTTCGTATCGTTAACCTGCTTCGCGAAGCAGGAGCGACAGAGGTGCATGTACGGATTACATCACCGCCATTCAAAAATCCTTGTTACTACGGCATAGATACGCCGGACCGTAAGGAGCTTATCGCTTCATACCGTACAGTCGAAGAAATTCGGAAGCAAATTAATGCGGATTCTTTATCTTTTTTAAGTGACGAAGGTTTTGTTGATTCGGTTGGCGGCAATGACGGAGCGTATAATCGCGGCATGTGTCTAGCTTGCTTCGATAACGATTACCCTACGCCGGTTAATGAAGAATCGGATAAGAGCTGCAGCTGTTAACAGCATAAATGATTAACCTTATGGAGCGATTGCTGCTCTAAATTAGTTAAGGAGTTGACCGAGAGTGTCAGAAGCGTACAAAAAAGCCGGCGTCGATATTGCGGCAGGCAACGAAGCGGTTGAACGGATGAAGAAGCACGTAAAGCGGACTTACCGTCCAGAGGTGCTGGCAGAGCTTGGCGGCTTTGGCGGACTGTTCAGCCTAAACAAGGACAAGTACGATGAGCCTGTGCTCGTGTCTGGAACGGACGGCGTCGGAACAAAGCTGAAGCTTGCTTTTGCAATGGACAAGCATGACACGATCGGCATTGACGCCGTTGCAATGTGCGTGAACGATATCATCGTGCAAGGCGCGGAGCCACTGTTCTTCCTCGATTACTTGGCATGCGACAAAGTTGTGCCTGAGAAAATCGAAGCCATCGTCAAAGGCATTGCGGAAGGCTGCGTGCAAGCAGGCTGTTCCTTAATCGGCGGTGAGACAGCTGAAATGCCGGGCATGTATCAAGGCGGAGAATATGATATCGCCGGCTTTACGGTTGGTATTGTGGATAAGAAGAAAATGATCGACGGATCCACTATCGCAGCTGGCGACGCTGTAATTGGCTTTGCTTCGAGCGGTATTCACAGCAACGGCTTCTCGCTCGTTCGCCGCTTGCTGCTGGAGGAAGCCGGCTACTCGCTTGATCAAGAGCTTGAAGAGCTTGGCGGCGCGAAGCTTGGCGACGTATTGATCGAACCAACGCGCATCTATGTGAAATCGGCACTTAAGCTGATCGAACAAGTGGATGTGAAAGGCATGGCGCACATTACGGGCGGCGGCTTTATCGAAAACATTCCCCGGGTTCTTCCTGACGGCGTGAACGTTGACGTGGAATACGGCTCTTGGCCGATTTTGCCGATCTTCGATCTGATGCAAAATAAAGGTGGCATTACGAATCGTGACATGTTCACGACATTCAATATGGGCATTGGACTAGTTGTTGTTGTTCCGGCTGATCAAGCAAATGAGGCGCTTCGCGTTGCAGCAGAGCTTGGTGAGCAGGCTTACCGTATCGGAACGGTTACGGAAGGAAGCCGCATCGTGACATTTACGGGAGCGGACGTATAATGGGAGCACTTCGCATCGCTGTTTTCGCTTCGGGACAAGGTACGAACTTCCAAGCGATTGTGGATGCGGTGCAGGAGGGGAAGCTCGATGTAACCATCGAGCTTCTTGTTTGTGACAAGCCTGCCGCTCCGGTTGTGGAGCGCGCCCGGAAGGCTGGCGTGGATACGTTCCTGTTCACGCCGAAGGAGTATCCGTCCCGTGAAGCTTACGAGACGGAAATTATTGACGAGCTGCAGCGCCGGGGCGTAGAGCTGATCGTGCTTGCAGGCTATATGCGCATTATTACGTCGGTGCTCGTTGAGCCGTTCTACGGCAGAATGATCAATATTCATCCGTCGCTGCTGCCGGCATTTCCCGGCGTGAACGGCATCGGCCAAGCGCTGGCTTACGGCGTTAAGCTGACTGGCGTCACGGTGCATTATGTGGACGGCGGTATGGATAGCGGGCCGATCATCGCGCAGCGCGCCGTTGAAGTGGCGGACGAGGATACAGAAGACTCGCTCGCAGTGCGTATTCACGCAACCGAGCAGGCGCTGCTGCCGGCCGTCATCCAGCAAATCGCGCAGGGCCGCGTCTCGCTGAATGAACGTCATGTGACAATAAGCCGCTAGTCAGCTGCCCCGTCCCCCGTGCATCAGGATGCGCATTCAGGTGTTTGCTGAGTGAATAGAGCTAGAAAGTAGCTCTATTCCACACATTTCGGCTGGTTCGAGTTCGATAGGTCTAGAAATTAGACTTAATGTCAGCGGAAACGGCGGAAATGGGCTCATACAGGTGTTTGCTGAGTGAATAGAGCTAGAAAGTAGCTCTATTCCACACATTTCGGCTGGTTTGAGTTCGATAGGTCTAGAAATTAGACTTAATGTCAGCGGAAACGGCGGAAATGGGCTCATACAGGTGTTTGCTGAGTGAATAGAGCTAGAAAGTAGCGCTATTCCACACATTTCGGCTGGTTTGAGTTCGATAGGTCTAGAAATTAGACCTATTGTCAGCGGAAACGGTGGAAATGGGCTCATTCGGGTGTTTGTTGAGTGAATAGAGCTAGAAAGTAGCTCTATTCCAAACATATCGGCTGGTTTGAGTTCAATAGATCTAGAAATTAGACCTATTGTCAGTGGAAACGGCGGAAATGGGCTCATTCGGGTGTTTGTTGAGGGAATAGAGCTAGAAAGTAGCTCTATTCCAAACATATCGGCTGGTTTGAGTTCAATAGGTCTAGAAATTAGACCTATTGTCAGCGGAAACGGCGGAAATGGGCTCTTTAGTCGGCGCGATGGATGGAAGGTTCTCTGATGGAATAAGTAAAAGTTTGGTCAAATAGATGAGGAGGTATTTGCGTGGCTATTCGCAGAGCGTTAATTAGTGTTTCCGATAAATCGGGAATCGTGGAGTTTTCCAGAGAATTAGCAAACCAAGGTGTGCAAATCATTTCGACGGGCGGTACGTTCAGTCTATTGCAAAAGGAAGGCGTACCGGTTATCGGTATTTCCGACGTAACGGGCTTTCCGGAAATTTTGGATGGACGCGTTAAGACGCTTCACCCGGCCGTACATAGCGGATTGCTAGCGGTACGTGACGATGAAGAGCATCAGAAGGCAATGAAGGAGCTTGGTCTGGACTATATTGACCTCGTTATCGTTAACCTTTATCCGTTCAAAGAAACGATCGCGAAGCCGGATGTATCGTACGAAGATGCAATCGAAAACATCGATATCGGCGGTCCGACAATGCTTCGTTCGGCTGCCAAAAACCACGCATTCGTAACGGTTGTTGTTGATGCCGGCGACTATGGCACCATTCTTGAAGAAGTGAAGGCACAGGGCGACACGACGCTTGAAACGCGTAAACGTCTGGCTGCAAAAGTATTCCGTCATACTGCGGCTTACGATTCCCTGATCTCGGATTATCTCTCCAAACAAATGGGCGAACCGCTTCCTGAAACTTACACGGTCACTTACGAGAAAGTACAGGATCTCCGTTACGGCGAGAACCCGCACCAAAAAGCAGCTTTCTACAGCAAGCCGCTTGCAGGGGCAGGCAGCGTTACTACGGCTGAACAGCTGCACGGCAAGGAACTTTCTTACAACAATATTAGCGACGCTAACGCATCGCTCGCGATTTTGAAAGAGTTCGACGAGCCGGCTGTCGTTGCCGTTAAACATATGAACCCATGCGGCGTAGGTATCGGCACAACGATTCACGAGGCTTACCAAAAAGCATACGCGGCAGATCCGACTTCGATCTTCGGCGGTATCGTCGCGGCTAACCGTACGATTGGCGCAGATACAGCTGAGCTGCTTGGCGGCATTTTCCTCGAAATCATCATTGCCCCTGACTTCACGCCAGAGGCGCTTGAGATTCTGACTAAGAAGAAAAACATTCGTTTGCTGAAGTTGGGCGAGCTGTCCGCAGCTGGCGAGCGCAAGCCGGAATGGCTTGTAACGTCGGTTGACGGCGGCATGCTTGTACAGGAGAGCGACGTTCACAGTGTAACGGAAGCGGATCTGCAGTTTGTTACTGATCGTAAACCGACAGCGGAAGAGCTTAAGCAGCTTCTATTCGGCTGGAAGGTTGTTAAGCACGTTAAATCCAACGCGATTCTGCTTGCGAAGGACGATATGACGATCGGCGTTGGCGCAGGTCAAATGAACCGCGTAGGCGCGGCTCGCATTGCGATTGAGCAAGCGGGCGAAGCGGCTAAAGGCGCGGCGCTTGCATCCGACGCGTTTTTCCCGATGGGCGACACGGTAGAGCTTGCGGCAAAAGCAGGCATTACTGCGATCATCCAACCAGGCGGCTCGATCAAGGACGAAGAGTCGATCGCTGCTGCGAACGCGAACAACATCGCTATGGTGTTCACTAGCGTACGTCACTTTAAGCACTAGAATATGGGCAGCCGCAATTTAACGGACAAGGCGGAGATTGCGGCTGCACCGGTTTCATATAGTCATTTAGGGGGTTAATGTTATGCGTATTTTGGTAGTAGGCGGCGGCGGACGCGAGCATGCAATCGTCTGGGCGCTTAAGAAAAGCGAGAAGGTTAAAGAAATTTTTTGCGCGCCAGGCAATGCCGGAATTGCGCAGCTTGCTGAATGCGTGCCGATTGCGGTAAGTGAGTTCGATGAGCTGATCCGTTTTGCAAAGGAAGCATCGATCGATCTCGTTTTCGTAGGTCCGGATGATCCGCTGGCGGATGGTATCGTAGATGCGTTCGAAGCAGCTGGCATCCAGGCGTACGGTCCCCGCAAAAACGCGGCGGAAATCGAGGGCAGCAAAATTTTCATGAAAAATTTGCTGAAGAAATACGATATTCCGACCGCGAAATACGAAACGTTCACCGATTATGAAGCGGCTTCCGCGTACCTGCGCGAGCAATCCGCGCCTATCGTTATTAAGGCTGACGGCTTGGCGGCAGGCAAAGGGGTTACGGTTGCGGCGACGCTTGAAGAAGCGGAGCAGGCACTGCGCGAAATGATGGTTGATAAAGTGTTCGGCCAAGCGGGCAGCCAAATCGTAATCGAGGAATGCTTAGTCGGACAAGAAATGTCGATTCTCGCATTTGTTGACGGCGAGACCGTTCGCGCGATGGTTCCCGCACAGGATCATAAGCCGATCTTCGACGGCGACAAGGGCCCTAATACGGGCGGTATGGGCACATACACACCGCTACCGCATATCGATCAAGCTATCATTGATGAATCGATCCAGAACATCATTATTCCTACCGCAAAAGCAATGGTCAGTGAAGGCCGCCCGTTCCGCGGCGTTCTGTTTGCGGGCCTTATGATTACAAAAGACGGTCCGAAGACGATTGAGTTTAATGCGCGCATGGGAGATCCGGAAACACAGGTCGTATTGCCGCGTTTGCAAACAGATCTGGTCGACATCGTACTCGCATCGCTGAGCGGCAACCTGGATCAGCTGGACATTCAGTGGAGCGAAGAAGCTGCGGTATGCGTCGTTGTCGCATCGGAAGGCTATCCGGCGTCATATCCGAAGGGCCGCGTCATTACTGGACTTGCTGAAGCAGAAGCGCAAGGCGCGCTTGTGTTCCATGCAGGCACAGCTGAGAAGGACGGACAATTCGTAACGAACGGCGGACGTGTGCTTGGTATCGTCGGCCGCGGCCGCGACATCGCAGAAGCTCGCGCACGCGCATACGAAGCGGTAAGCGTCATTGATTTTGAAGGAAAACAAAACCGAACGGATATTGCGGCTAAAGCGCTCGTATAAGCTCGTTTTAAGCAGAAGCCGCTAGTCAGTCAGTTTGAAAACCGAAAGCTGCCCGCTTCCATTACCGCTTCTGCGGTAGCGGAAGCGGGCGTTTTTTTTCACCACAGCACGTCATTCCCTATTCCTTAAGCGCCTTAATTAGTCAAAATAACGAAAACGAAGGTCGTGAGAACAAAAGCGGCCCATTCTTTTTACAAGTATAATGAAGGTAATGGCAATAGTAAGGATAATGTGTGAATTAGCATGAAGGAGACGAGCGAAACATGCAAGCTTATTTCAACTCCCTGCGGTTTAAAATGTTTGCCGGCGTCCTCTTTATTATTGTGCCGCTCGTTACGGTCTTAATTGTCAATAATATATATTCGGTTGAAGTTGTAAGGAACCAGGTTGCGCAGTCCAACAAAAACTTATTGAGTCTTTACATGAACGAAATCGACCGCAATTTGAACGAAGTGGATAAGCATTTATTCGACTTTACGGAAAAAGATACGGATCTGATCGGCTTCCAGAAGCCGGCCGAAGACAATAGGTCGGCCTATACGCTGAGCAAATTGCGGTTGTTCAATACGATAGCAGCGGATATTAGCGGGTATAGATCGGTCGATCTGTTTTTCGCCTATTCCATCACGAACGACGAATTAATTATGACCCAGCAGTTCGGCTCCTCCTTTGAGGAGCGGGATACGATAAGGCAGGAGCTGCTGCGCATGCTGCATGGGCAGCCCGAAGCGTTCGCCGGTCCGGATTGGCATGTTCTGCAGGGCAATGACAATTATGGTTTACTGCGCTTGATTCGAAGCGGCGAGGTCTATGCAGGGGCCTGGGTTAACAGCGAGAAGCTGATGGTTCCACTTAATTTGATCGATCTCGGACAGTCTGGCGCAGCACTGCTAACGACCGATGAGCTGAAGCCGATAAGCCAGCGCGAGATGATCGAGCGGGAAGGCATTAAGCTTGAGGTCTCTTCCGAGCCTTATATTATAACTGGCATTAAACGCAATTACCTCATGATGGGCGAGTCTTCGGATAAAGGAGATTTCAAGCTGATTGCGCTCATTCCCGATGATGCTATTCAACAAAAGCTGCCTTTTATACAGCGGGTGTCATCTTTCATTTCGGCTGGGGCTATTGTTTTTCTGTTTCTATTTTTATTTTTAATGCGGAGAGTTTTCCTCCTGCCGATGAAGCGGCTAGTCGTTGCGATGCGGAAAACAAGGGATGGGAATTGGAACACCAGGCTTAATCAGCCGAACACGTCAACCGAGTTTGAGATCGTGAATGAGACGTTTAACCGGATGATATCTGAAATTCATCATTTAAAAATCAATGTGTACGAAGAAAAGCTGAACCATCAGAAATCGGAGCTGCAGCTGCTTCAGCTGCAGATCAACCCGCATTTCTTTTTGAATTCGCTTAACATCATTTATAATTTAGCAACCGTAAAGGACTTTAAGCTGATTCAGGAAATGTCCAAATGTCTGGTTGTTTACTTCCGGTATATGTTCCGGACGAACAACTATCTGGTGCCGCTAAAGGATGAACTGCTTCATACCGCTAATTATTTGCGTATTCAGCAGCTTCGTTTCCCCGATATATTGACCTACCGGATCGATATGAAAGACGAGGTTAAGGAGGTTGAGGTTCCGCCTCTCGTCATCCAGACAATCGTTGAAAATACGATCAAGCATGCCGTCGATGTCGATCGTGAAATTGAGATTTGCATTTTAGCCGAGCTTGTAGAGGCAGACAAAGGCCGCGCGATAGGCATTACGATTAGAGACAGCGGATCGGGATTTCCGGAAGAAGTTCTTAGAAGCCTGCATGCCGGAGAAGAGCGGATCAGCGAAGAAGGGGAGCATGTCGGCATTTGGAATATAAAGCGGCGGCTTCGATTGCTTTACCAGTCGGAAGCGAAAATTACTTTCGCAAACGAAGCAGGAAAGGGAGCGGTGGTGAGGATCACTCTGCCGTTATCGATTCGTTAGAAAGGAGTGTTTCCCTATGTATACCGTACTAATCGTTGATGACGAAGTGCATGCGATTCGCGGGCTGGAGGCAGGCGTCAGGTGGGACAAGCTGAATATTCATGCCGTCCACACTGCCCGCGGGTTAAAGCAGGCACAACATATCTTTCAAACGGAGCCGGTGCAGCTGATGCTTTGCGATATTGAAATGCCCAAAGGCTCGGGCCTCGATTTACTAGCCTGGGTACGAGAATATTATCCGAAGACGGAAACGATTTTTTTGACCTCGCACTCCGACTTTTCATATGCCAAGAAAGCGATCCAGCTGGGCAGCTTTGAGTATTTGCTGAAGCCGGCGGATTATGAGGAATTGGAGCAGGTAATCGATAAAGTGCTGGTCAAAATCAATAAGGATTTGGAGCTATCGGCGTTTGAATCCAACTATAAGCATTACGTTCAATTATGGGAATCGCAAAAACCGATGTTGAAAGAACGCTTCTGGCAGGAGCTCCTCCGTCAAAGCATCGTGTCCTCTCCGGAGAGTACCTCGGAGTATGCGGCGAAGTATAAGCTCCCTTATCTCGGCTCCACCAAGTTTCTGCCGATCTTGTTCCGCGTTCAAAAATGGTATAAATCGTTGAATCAACGGGATGAGCAAATTATGGAGTATGCGCTGCGCAATGCCGCGGAGGAGCAGGTACTGAAATTTCATTCCGATTCGGCGGTCATATCCATTCAGAGCGGCGGCTTGCTCGTGCTGCTTCCCGCAGAGTCAGAATCACAGGATATCGCCATGCTTGCCGATTGCGAGGCTTATGTGCGCAGCTGCAGCCAATACTTCAACTGCGAGCTCAGTGCCTATATCGGCCAACCGGTTCATGCGTATAAAATGGTGGATCAGTATCACCAGTTGACGCGGATGGACCAGGACAATGTGACACATGCTAATCAAACGCTGCTGCTCCGCGATTACCGGAAGAATGAGCAGACGGTAAAACCTCCGTCGATGAACGAATGGGCAGAGTGGATGAAGCAAGGCGCCAAGGAAAAGCTGGCCAGCGATGTGGCGCGTTATTTAGACGAATTAAAGGAAGCGAAGAACGGCGTCGACGCTCAGTCGCTTCAGCTTTTTTACCAAAACTTTTTGCAAATGATGTTTTTTGTCCTACAGGTGAAGGGACTTCAGGCGAATGAGGTATTCGCAAGCAACTTGCTGACGGACAAGCCGGAAGCTGTGCTTCGTTCTCTATCGTCTATGAAGGAATGGATTCTTTATTTAGTTGAGGTGGCTATGAATCGCATTCACGCCCTTCAGGAAAATTTGTCGCTTGTCGAAAAGGTCAAACGGTTTATTAATGAGCATATCGGAGAGCAAAGCTTGACGCGCGAGGAAGTGGCAAACTTTGTTTACTTAAATCCCGATTACTTAAACCGCGTATTTAAGAAAGAGGCAGGGATGTCAATCTCCGACTATGTGCAGCTTCAGCGCATCGAATTTGCTAAACAATTATTGACCCGCTCCGAGTACTCGGTCAGCGATATTGCGGTGCAATCCGGCTATTCCAACCTGTCCTATTTCTCGACCCTCTTCAAAAAAATGACGGGGATGAACCCGGGCGATTATCGAAAGCTTGCTCAATCCAAATAGCAAACCTGAGGCCGGATCCGCGTAAAGCGGACCGGTTTTCCTTTTAAAATATAAGAATTATATGTTTCACCCTTATATCTGGCTTAACCGCGAAACGAGCTTTTGCCTCCAGAGGACGGCGACAGCCGTCTGCGCATATAAAGTCGAAAAAACGAAAGTGTAAAGTCCGTTTTGAGGTTATTCCGTACGCCCCCCATCTTCTACAATGTAAATAAGAAGAGCGATCACAACAAGGAAATGAGGGAAGGCCATGGAAGCTGCGCGGGCAACACAAGCTGCAATTGCTGGACAAGCTAATCATGTGAAAAAACAAAGCCTTTTATGGAAAAACTTAAAACGTTACCGGGCGCTTTTTCTGATGATTATTCCGGGCATGATCTATCTGATCATCAATAATTATTTGCCAATGTTCGGTGTGATTATAGCGTTTAAGGATATTAACTACGCTAAAGGCATACTGGGAAGCGACTGGATCGGCTTTAAAAACTTTGAATACTTATTCAAAACGGCAGACGCATGGATTATTACAAGAAATACGATATTGTACAACGGATCCTTTATTATCATTAACACCGTGATGGCTATCGGGGTAGCGATCCTGCTGAACGAAGTGAAGAAGAAACTGGCATCCCGGTTTTATCAAAGCGTCATTTTGCTTCCATACTTAATTTCAATGGTCGTCGTCGGCTATCTCGGACTGTCGATGATGAATGTTGAGAGCGGATTCATAAACAAGCAGATTCTGCCGCTCCTCGGCATCGATCCGATATCCTGGTATGCGGAATCCAAGTTCTGGCCGTACATTTTAACGCTCGTTAACATTTGGAAAAATGTCGGTTATCTGTGTATCATTTATCTGGCTTCGATCATTGGCATCGATAATGAATATTACGAGGCTGCTACGATTGACGGCGCGAACAAATGGCAGCAAATCCGGAGTATTACCGTTCCGCTAATTATGCCGACTATCGTCATTATGACGCTGCTTGCGATCGGCCGCATCTTCTATTCCGACTTCGGCTTATTTTATCAAGTTCCGCTAAATTCCGGGCCGCTGCAGCCAACGACGGATGTTATCGATACTTACGTGTATCGCGGGCTGATGACCTTGGGTGATATCGGAATGTCATCGGCAGCCGGCTTGTACCAATCTATCGTCGGTTTTGTCCTTGTATTAGTGGCGAACTACATCGTAAGTCGTAAAAATCGTGATCAAGCGCTATTTTAGGGCGGAAGGAGATTGATAACACCATGAAAACGAATCATATGAACCAGTTTTTCGTCCATCTGATCTTAATTCTGCTCGCGGCAGCATGCTTGTTTCCGTTCCTGCTGCTCATTATTTCATCGCTAACGCAAGAGCAGTCGATCGTAAGGGACGGGTACAGCTTGTTTCCGAAGGAATGGAGCTTTAAAGCCTACACTTACTTGTGGAACCAGTCTTCTTCCTTGGCTAGAGCTTACGGTATAACGGTGCTGATCACGATTGTCGGCACTTTCGCAGGCTTGCTTATTTCAGCCCTGCTCGCTTATCCGCTTTCCCGCGGCGACATGCCCTACCGCGGCCTATTCTCCTTCCTGGTATTTTTCACGCTTCTGTTTAACGGAGGCTTGGTGCCTACGTATCTCGTATTTACCGAAGTGTTCGAAATGAAGAATACGCTGATGGCGCTCATAATACCGGGGCTTCTAACGAACGGCTTCTTCATTCTTCTCATCCGTTCGTTTTTCAGCACCTCGATTCCGGTGCCGATTATTGAATCCGCTTATATGGACGGCGCGACGGAGTTTAAAATCTTTTACCGGATCGTCCTGCCGCTCTCCTTGCCGATATTAGCAACGATCGGCTTGATGCTGACGATAGGCTACTGGAACGATTGGTTCAACGGCTTGATTTATGTTACCGAACCCGAGTTATTCAGTATTCAAAATTTGCTGAACCGCATGTTGAGCAATATTCAGTTCCTGCAGCAAACGAATATTGGCGGCAACAACAGCACAGCGGCTGCTAGTCTGCCGATGAATTCCGTACGGATGGCCATGGCTGTTGTAGGCATACTGCCTATCCTTTGCGTCTATCCTTTCTTCCAGAAGTATTTCGTCAAAGGGCTCACAATCGGAGCAGTCAAAGGATAACCAAACACGGATTCCGCGGGTCCGATTGGTATATAACATTCGAGAATACAGGGGGAAATTGTTTATGAGAAAGAAGAAATACACGCTTGTTCTGTCTGTCATGCTGGTTTTAACCTTGCTGCTTGCAGCTTGCGGCAACTCGAATAATACCGGAAATGTCAAGAACGAATCCGGCAGCAAGAACGCAGGCGGCAACAGCGAAGCGGTCGAGCTAACGATGGCATTTATCAATATCGGCAACATGACGGATGTAGCTGCCGTGCAGGAAGAAATCAATAAGATTACGAAGGCAAAAATCAATGCGACCGTGAAGCTGATGCCGATCGACATCGCGGCGTGGAACCAACAGGTGAATTTGCTGCTTGCCGGCAACGAGCCGCTTGATCTTCTGGTAACGTCCTCTTTCTTCAATTACAGCTCACAAGTAGCGAAAGGACAATTATTGCCTCTGGATGAGCTGCTTGAGAAATACGGTCCTGAAATTAAAAATACGATGGCTCCTGAAATATATAACGGCACAAAAATCGACGGCAAAAATTACGGCGTACCGAGCATCCGGGATGTCGGAGCGGACTACGGTATGGTACTCCGCAAAGATCTAGTGGATAAGCACGGAATCGATCTGTCCAAGGTCAAAACGTTTGCGGACCTGGAATCGGTGTTCAAAACAATCAAAGACAAAGAACCGGGTATCTCTCCTTTGGTACAAAGCACCCAGACGGGAACCGTTTCTTATGAGATGTACACGCCGCAAATCGATCCGCTCGGCGATGCGCTTGGGGTATTGATACTGGACGACAACGATATGAAAGTAAAGAACATCTATGAAACCGAGCTTTATAAAAATACGGTTGGGCTGGCAAGAAAATGGTACGAAGCAGGCTATATCATGCAAGACGTCGCGACGACCCAAGAGATGGGTACAAGCTTGGTGAAAGCAGGCAAAGCGCTGGGCTATATGAACAACATGAAGCCGAGCTACGAGAAGCAGGAATCTAAAGCCACAGGATACGAAATGGTCGGCGTACGTCTAACCGAGCCGGTAATCCAATCGAACGGCGCTAACGGCTTTATGATGTCGATTCCTTTGAACAGCCAAAATCCTGAGCGTGCGATGCAGCTTATGAACCTCCTCTACACGGATGCGGATGTTATGAACTTGTTCGCCATCGGCATTGAAGGAAAGCATTACGTTAAAAATGACGACGGCACGATCAAGCTTCCAGACGGAGTCACTGAATCGGGCTATGTGAACAATCAGTGGGAAGTCGGCAACAACTTCCTGACGCATGTTTGGCAAGGCACGGAAACGGACATTTGGGAGCAAATGAAAGCCTTCAACGAATCGGCTAAAGTTTCTCCGGCACTTGGTTTCTCCTTTGACGCTACTCCGGTCAAAACGGAAGTGGCTGCGGCAACAAACGTGGTGAATCAATATAAGATCGGTCTTGAGTCCGGATCGCTTGATCCAGCTTTGATCGGCGAATTCAATGAGAAACTGAAAGCGGCTGGATTGGATAAAATTATTGCTGAGAAGCAAAAACAGCTGGATGCGTGGAAAGCGGCTAACAGCAAATAAAGCAAACGGATAACACAATCCCTCCTTCCATCCATGGGAGGAGGGATTTGCAATTTTATTTCATCGTTAAGGGGGCAGGAACGAATATGTTTACGATCACTGATCTGCGCTGCGAATACAAGCAAAACCCGATTGGGCTGAACACGCGTCAGCCGCGCATAAGCTGGAAGCTGCAATCGGATGCAAGAGGATCTCAGCAAGCCGCTTACCGGCTGGTGGTAGCGGCGGATGACCGGTTTGACGAGCTCTTATGGGATTCGGGACGCCTGGAATCGGACCGCTCGACTCATGTAGAGCTGGCGGGGCTGGAAATGGCTTCGAAAAGGCGCTACTACTACCGCGTTCGGGCGTGGAATATACATGGAGAAGACACCGGATGGTCTGCTCCCGCTTATTGGGAAATGGGGCTTCTTGCTGCCTCGGAGTGGCAGGCCGAATGGATCAGCGCGCCTGCGGCCCTGTTCGCAGAGGATTCGGAGCAGGTTCCGATGCTGCGCAGGCCGTTCCGCGTTGACGGCGCTGTCCGCTCTGCAAGTATTTTTGCAACTGCTCTAGGCGTGTACGAGCTGGAGTTGAACGGCAGCCGGGTAGGCAGCGATTACTTTGCTCCAGGCTGGACCAGCTATGATCATCGCCTGCAGTACCAAGCTTACGATGTCACAGTGATGCTGCATCAGGGAGAAAATGCGCTTGGGGCGCTGCTCGGAAACGGCTGGTATAAGGGGTATTTGGGGTGGACCGGCGATAAGGCGCTTTATGGCGACCGCACAGCGCTGCTCTTGCAGCTTCATATCGTGATGGAGGACGGACGGGAATTAGTCGTGAAATCGGATGACAGCTGGAAAGCGGCAGGCGGCCCGATCCTCATGTCCGAGATTTATCATGGCGAGAGCTACGACGCCCGCTTGGAACAAAAGGGTTGGAGCCTTGCAGGCTATAACGATCGCTATTGGCAGCCTGTCGAGACGATCACGCACACCAAAGAAATCATAATAGCACAGGAAAATGTGCCCGTTCGCAAGATGGAGGAACTGAAGCCGATAGAGCTGATTCGTACGCCGGGCGGCGATACGGTCATCGACATGGGGCAGAACATGGTGGGCTGGGTTCGTTTCACGGTGCGCGGGGAAGCCGGCAGGGAGGTTGAAATCCATCATGCCGAGATTTTGGACCGGGAAGGGAACTTTTACCCGGGCAATATTCGGAAGGCGAAGCAAACGATCCGTTACGTGCTGAAGGGCGGCGGAGCGGAAACCTTCGAGCCGCATTTCACATTTCAGGGCTTCCGGTATATTCGGTTAACAGGGTTTGAGGAACCGGTCAAACTTGAGGATTTCACGGGCGTCGTCCTCCATTCCGACATGGAGATGACCGGCGATTTTTCCTGCTCCGATCCGATGGTCAACCAACTGCAGCACAATATTTTGTGGGGGATGAAGGGCAATTTCCTGGATGTGCCGACAGACTGTCCGCAGCGTGACGAACGGCTGGGCTGGACGGGGGACGCGCAGGTTTTCGTACGGACGGCCGCGTATTTGGCGAATGTGGCGCCATTCTTTACGAAGTGGCTCGGCGATTTGAAGGTTGACCAGAATGCCGAGGGCGGCGTTCCGTTTGTCGTTCCGGATATGCTCAGTAAAGGGAAGCCGGATCCGAATTTCCCGCCTCCTTTCTCATCTGCCGCATGGGGCGACGCTGCCGTCATCTGTCCTTGGACGATCTATGTGTGCTATGGAGATACCCGCATACTTGAATCGCAGTATGAAAGCATGAAGGCATGGGTTGCTTATATCCGCAGGCAGGGCGATAATGAATACCTTTGGAATACGGGCTTCCATTTCGGCGACTGGCTTGCACTCGACGCCAAAGAGAACAGCTATTTGGGAGCGACGGATACCGATTATGTCGCCACCGCTTTTTATGCGTATTCCGTTTCCATTATGCAAAAAACGGCTGCCGTCCTTCAGCGGAATGAGGATGCAGCCCATTATGCCGAACTGTATGCGGGCATTCGCAAAGCGTTCAACGAGGAGTTTGTCACGCCTTCCGGCAGATTAACCGTTCCGACCCAAACCGGGCAGCTGTTAGGACTGATGTTCGGACTGCTTGATGGAAGAGCGCAGGAGCGAGCCGTTCAAAAGCTGCTGGATCTGCTGAAGGAAAACAAGTATCACCTTACGACCGGCTTCGTCGGCACGCCGTATTTGAACCATGTGCTCAGCGGCTTCGGCAGCAGCGAGGTGGCTTACAAGCTGTTATTCCAGCAGGATTACCCGTCCTGGCTGTATCAGGTGTCCAAAGGGGCGACGACGATATGGGAGCATTGGGACGGCATTAAAGAAGACGGCTCCTTCTGGAGCGACGACATGAACTCCTTCAACCATTATGCGTACGGCGCGATCGGCGATTGGCTTTACCGCAGCGTCGCTGGCATCGACACGGACGAGACGGGTGCGGGCTACAAAAGAATCATCATTCGGCCGCAGCCTGGCGAAGGGCTTTCCTGGGCGGAAGGCAGCTTAATGACGATGTACGGCACAGTCCGCTCCCGTTGGGAGAAGGTGGAGAACGGGCGAATGGCTATCCGCGTGACAATTCCGGCCAATACGACGGCTGAAATCGTACTGCCGGGAGCAACGCTCGAAACGGTGAAAGAGAATGGGGTGCTACTGGAATATGCGGGCGGTATTTCGCACGCCGGGCAATGCGTTGAGGGAGTAAGGCTCGAGGCGGGATCAGGCGATTACCGGTTTGAGTATGAATATACACATGAAGCCACAACAATAAGAAAAGAGGAACGAATCGATGAAGTTGCCATTTGATATTCCGGAATCCAAAAAAATTAGGCTAATCATCAATACCGATGCCAAAAACGAGGCCGATGACCAATTTGCCATCGTGCATGCGCTGCTTACGCCGCGTTTCAAAATAAAAGGGATTATTGCGGCCCAATTCGAAAAAACAGCTTCCATGATGAATCGGAAGGATACGATGCAGCAGAGCTACGATGAAATCCAGAAGGTTTTATCGATCATGGACCTTCAAGGACAAGTACCGGTTTATAAAGGGGCAGCCAAAGCGTTGGAGAACGAGACAGAACCTCAGATTTCGGAGGGGGCTGAAGCTATCGTGCTCGAGGCGCTTAAGGAAGATCCTTTACCGCTTTATGTCGTGTTCTTAGGACCGCTGACCGATATGGCTTCCGCCCTTCTGATGGAGCCAAGCATTGCGGATAAGCTGACCGTTATTTGGATCGGGGGAGGACACTATCCTGAAGGCGGTTGGGAGTATAACCTGCTTAATGACATCGATGCCGCTAATGTGGTTTTTGATTCAAAAGTCGAGCTCTGGCAAGTTCCGCACACCGTGTATACGACGATGCGGGTGAGCATTGCGGAATTGGCGTACAAAGTGAAGCCGTACGGCGAAATCGGAAACTATCTGTATCAGCAGCTGATTGATTTCAATAACTGGGCTGCCGAAGCTTTTCAAAATTCCCCTTGGCCAAAAGGAGAAATGTGGTCGCTTGGCGATTCACCGGCAATCAGCTTGCTGCTGGATGAGCATGAATACGGCTATGATATAGTACCTGCTCCGCGCATTACAGAGGATATGTATTATGTACATGATCAGAAGGAAAGAATGATCCGCGTCTATCATTACGTAGATGCCCGGTTTACGCTTGAGGATATGTTCGCGAAGCTTGCGCTGACTTACGGCAAGTGATAAATGTCCACAGAAAATAAAGTCTCAGAAGAGGTAGAAATTGAGCCGTAATCAACGATTGTCCATGATTATTATTTTAGGATCTTTGTCTACATTAGCGCCTTTTGCGATCGACATGTATTTATCTGCCCTTCCTGCAATGGCAGGCGAGCTGCAAACGAGCGCTTCGATGACGCAGCTGAGTTTGACTTTTTTCCTTTTAGGCCTCGCGTTCGGACAGCTTGTCGCGGGTCCGATCAGCGACGCGAAAGGGCGCCGGCTGCCGATGCTGATCGGGATGTCAGCATTCGTCGCCGCCTCGCTGCTGGTAGCGGCAAGCGACTCCGTCTGGCTGCTATTGACCAGCCGGTTACTGCAGGGGGTTGCTGCGGCCTCCGGAATGGTCATTTCCAGAGCCATCGCCAGGGATCATTTCTCCGGCGTCGAGCTTACCACGTTCTTTGGCTTGTTGACAATGGTCGGAGGCCTCGGGCCAATCGTTGCGCCGGTGCTCGGAGGCATTTTGCTGCAAACCATGTCCTGGCACGGCTTATTTATCGTATTGGCGATCATCGGAACGGTGATGGTGTCCGCTATCTACATCGGTATTCCGGAGAGCTTGCAGGCTGATAAGCGGATCACCGGCGGCTTAAGAGATTCCGTTTCGGCAATGCTCCATATTTTGAAAGATCGCTTATTCCTTGGCTACGTTGGTGCACAATCCTTCACATCGGCTGGATTGTTCGCTTATATAGCCGGTTCCCCGTTTTTAATTCAGGATATATACGGAGCGACGCCTCAGCAGTTCAGCCTGCTGTTTGCACTTAACGGATCGGGCTTTTTGATCTCTACTCAGATTGCTTCACGGCTTGTGAGGCGGTTCGGAGCAAAGAGGATACTATTTTCGGTCTTATTCTTAACTCGGTCAACGGGATGTACCTGCTTGGCGTTCTTTTACTGAATGGTTCACTCGGATGGGTGCTGCTTCCGCTATTTCTGATCGTTGCCAGCATGGGATTTGTCGGGACGACCAGTTCATCCCTTGCTCTGCAAAGCCACCCGGAAGCAGCCGGGAGCGCGGCGGCTTGGCTTGGGCTTGGCTCCATGCTCCTTGGCTCCATCGTTTCACCGCTTGCCGGTATTGGAGGCACAGGATCGGCGGTGCCGCTCGGCATCGTCATCGCAGTGTGCGGAGCAGGAGGACTGTTATGTTATGCCGGCTTAATAAGCCAACGCCCAAATGAACGAGCATCGCAGTCTGTCAGGTTATGACGCCGGGACTTTTTTGAATGGGAATTTGGTTTGTAAAAAATACGCCCCCCTGAACCGATTATAACGGATCAGAGGGGGTTTTTGTTTCTTATCGGTTCCAAATGAGTACAGTGCCAGATGATGCTGCTGCGGTTTCGACAAGGGTGTCAACTGCGCTCGAACGGTGTTACTAATTTGTAACTCTCTAAAACGACTATTCCATTAAGATGAAGCTATCAGGGAGGAATAGAAGGTGAGCGGGATGGAGAGAGGAAAAAAGCGTCGACGCAGGGTGATTGCGCTGTTCATGCTGGCAGCAGTAATGGTATGGCTTGGCGGTTGTGCGGTTAGTAAACCGTTAGGCTTGTCATCGCTTATGACAGCCGGCAGCAGCAAGCCGGTAATGAACGGGGGAAATGGCGAGAAGGGACCGCAGACAGCAGGCGGGATGGAGAACGAAGGCGATGTTGTTATCGCCGGCAATGCTGCGGGGGCTGGAAGCGGAGTTATCAACGGCCATTTGGAGGGGGATTCGAATGGGGGCTTGGAGCAGACGCCGGGCGCAGCATCAGCCGGTACACCAGATACAAGCAGCGGCAAACCGGGCAAGCCGGATAAGCCGAATGAGCCGGACAATGATCGCTTGAACAAGCCTGATCAGTCCGTTACAGAAGCGAAGCCGGTTAAAGGGAAAGGGGATAAGCTGATCGCGCTCACGTTCGACGACGGCCCGGATAACCGTTACACGACCGCGATTTTGGATATCCTGAAGGAAAAAGAAGTAAAAGCTACCTTTTTTGTAGTTGGACAGCAAGTAAGTAAAAACCCCGAGGTGCTCCAGCGCATCGTGGACGAAGGGCATGCGATCGGCAATCATACATACAACCATAAAGACTTATCTGAGCTGAATAAGAAACAAATGATCGAGGAAGTGAACACAGCGGATGCTGCGATCAAGAAAGCGGTCGGTTTTACGCCGGTTATGTTCCGCGCTCCTTATGGCGCAGTATCGGACATACTCAAGACCTTGTTGAAAGATAATAATCGCGAATTAATCGGTTGGACCATCGACACGCGGGACTGGGCAGGAACCTCGGCAGACAACATCTGCAAAATGATAAAAAACGAGGCGAAGCCCGGTGGTATAATATTAATGCATTCTTTTGGCGGCAAGCATATCAAGAACACGGTAAAGGCTTTACCGGAGGTTATTGATGAACTGGAGCAAATGGGCTATACATTAGTCACTGCCGATCAAGTAGCTTAACAAGGGTTCATGCACGAGGAGGCTGGAAAGTTGGATGACGCAAGTTATACAGATGCCAAGCGCAGGCGCGGGAAAAACATGCGATGGGGAATGCTGCTCAGCAGCGTTTTCTCGCTCCTATTCTTGGCAACAGGCTGCCGTTATACAGCTGCGCCTGCGGATCTGCTGCAGAAACCGGCCATTGCGCCGGAAAAGCAGGCCATTGTGCAAGCGATCGAAAGCACCCTGCCTGTTTACAGCAAGCTGACGCTCCCGCATAGAGAGGAGCATATGGAGGCGATCCGCCTTATCGATGTGGACGGAGACGGCACGGAAGAGGCTGTCGTTTCTTATTACAATGAATATAGTTCACCAGAACTTATGGTGTTTAAATATACGTCAGCCTCATGGAAGCCATGGGTGCTTGTACAGCAGCCGCTGGCAAGAATGATCGATTGGCTGAAAGTAAAGGATCTCGATAAGGATGGCCTGATGGAAATTATAATCGGGTGGATCGGCGCTTTCGACAGTCCTAATATGCTGGAGATTTACTCGTTTAATTCCAAGCCGGTGCGCAGTGAGACGGGCAAGCTTACACTGAAGCCAAAGGAGTCCTTGCCCTATTCGTATGGGGATACGGGAGATATTAACGAGGATGGGCGGCTTGAGCTTGCGATCATCTCGGAGCTTGGGACCAATCAGGAAATGGCATTGCCGGAATTTCATTTAACGATTTACAATTGGGAAAACGGTCGCTTGCACAAGCTTATTACGGAGAAACTGTATAATGAGGTTAATAATTATGACCGCTTATTAATAGGGCGAATTTCGCCGCGTCATAGAGGCATTATTTTGGAGGCGTCGACCGGAGCTCATAGCACCTATTCCGCCATGTACGTATGGGAGAGAAACAAGCTGCGGCTCGTTTACCCGGACTCCTCCAACGGGCAGGAAGGCTTGAGCGGTACGCCTACGATGAGCAGGGATATTAATGGGGACGGCATTTTGGAGCTGCAATGGACGAAAGAGGCGCCGGGCTATGCGGACATCGCTTATGCGAATTCCAAATGGCTGAACGAATGGATGCAGTGGGACGGCAATGAGGATTTTGTGAAAATAACGGAGGAATTCACCGATTACCGGTACGGCACGCAGCTTCGGATTCCCAAGCAATGGATGGGCCGTTATACGCTTCACAGCCCAGAGGAGCAATATGCCTTCGTAGCGGTCGATTATTGGAATGAGCATACGAATGTCAAAGCCAAGCTGGCCACATTATACGCAGTGCCGCTGAAGCAGTGGGAAAGCGTCGAAGCTGCTTGGAAGGAGCAATCGAAGCCATACCGGGAGCTGCTGATGGACAGCGGCAATGTATTTGCGGTTTCGTTCGTTACAGAAGCGCCTTCCGGATGGACCGGGGCGGACCGGCGCGCATTCAGTAAGATGCAGGAGGCGGAAGCAGAGTTCGCTTCTTCGCTAACGATTCGTAACGATTAAGAGAGAAAAGCGGGTGCTCTAAACTATGCGAATATTATTGTTGGAGGATGAGGAGTCCATCCGCGGCTTCGTCCGCATTAACCTGAAGCGTAACGGTATGGAAGTCTTTGAAGCAGAAGCGGGTGAAGCGGCTCTAGCTCTCGCCGAGACGGAAGGGCCGATCGATATCGCGCTCTTGGACGTGATGCTTCCTACGATCAGCGGGTTCGAGGTATGCGAGCAGCTGCGCGCCCGCTATCCGCGCATGGGCATTATTATGCTCACGGCGAAGTCGCAGGAGGAGGATAAAATACACGGATTGGAGCTTGGAGCTGACGATTATGTGCAAAAACCGTTCAGCCCGGGCGAACTCATCGCACGCATTAAATCGCTTTATCGGCGTATGAATCCGGAGCCTGCTTCACAGGAGCAGAAGATTAGCGCGATTGCTGAAGGGATTGCGGCAAATGAAGGAGCGGCAGCCCGTGAAGAGAGGCCGGCGGCCGGACCCGAAGCAGCGCCTTTTGCAGCGCAGAAGTCCATACAAGCCGGGCAGGCGCCGGGACCTTATTTAGGCTTTTATCAGGAGCTGTTCGTAAAGCCGTTTCGAATTTCTGTTTCCGAGCGCAAGCTGTGGAAGCAGGATAAGGAAATTATTTTGACGCCTACGGAATGGACGCTCGTCCGTTTGCTCATGGAACGCGTAGGCGAGAGCGTCAGCCGCGATCATATTCTGACAGAGGTTTGGGGACGGTACTACGTCGGCGATCTTAAAGTGGTTGATGTGAACATTCGGAGAATCCGCCAAAAAATCGAGATAAACCCGTCGGATCCCGCCTTTATTGAAACGGTATGGGGCTATGGCTACCGCTGGAAGCGGGGCGGCGGCGAATGAAAAGCGTGCAAACGAGAATGGTGTGGAGCTATTTGCTGCTCATAGTGCTTGTCGTCAGCGTGCTCGGAGGCGTGTTTGCCGCTTTGATGTGGAACTATTATTACGGAAGCGCCCAAAGCTCGGTTAAGCAAAGAGCGGAGTCGGCGCTTTCACTGCACAGCCGTTCTCTTTCCTCGCTAACGGTGCAGGATCAAGGCGATTATATGCTGCAATATATGGTGGAGAGCGGAATAAGGCTGCAGCTGCTTGACAGCACCGGCCAAATTCGGATCGACTCGGACGGCTTTGCGCCGGACATCCGTTACACGACAGCTGACGTGAAGGAGGCAATCGCAGGTACGACCGGAAGCTGGAGAGGCGTCGACCCGTATTATGGCGAGCGCGTCATGTCGGTAACGATTCCGCTCTGGAATGAAACGCGCGTAGTATCTATGCTCCGCTATTCGGCTTCCCTGCAACAGGTGGATGCGATGGTCAGTTTGCTTATCCGTATGGCTGCTGCGGTCGGTGTCGGAGTGGTGCTGCTGTTTCTTGGCTTAAGCTTATTTCTCGCGCAGCGTATCGTGAAGCCGATCCGTGAGCTTACCCGGGCTGCGCGGTACATGGCTGACGGCGATTGGACGCGCCGCGCGATTCACCGGAATGATGATGAAATCGGCCAACTGGCGGATACGTTTAATGCGATGGTTATGGAGCTGAGCAAGCGGGAGAAGCTGAAGGATGATTTCATCTCTTCTATTTCGCATGAGCTGCGTACCCCTTTAACGTCAATAAAGGGCTGGAGCGAGACGCTGAAGGAAAGCAAGCCTACCGAGGATGACGAAGAGGTTAAGCTGGGCCTATCGATTATTAGCAAAGAGACGGAGCGGTTATCGGGGCTTGTCGAGGATTTGCTCGACTTCTCGAAGCTGTCCGCGCGAACGATGGAGCTGCACAGCGAGGTGCTTGATTTCAACGGGCCGGTAAAGGAGACGGTGAATCAGCTGGCGGTGCGTGAGGAGCATATGCGCGTGCGCATACTGGCTTCTTATAGTGATGGCCCGATTGTCGTGCGGGGGGATGCGAACCGGCTGAAGCAGGTGATCATCAATTTAATCGATAATGCGCTTAAGTTTACCCCGGCTGGCGGAACGATCCGGGTCGCAACTGCAACCGAGCAGGACAGCGCGAAGCTCACTGTAGCGGATACCGGCTGCGGGATCGAAGCCGAGGATTTGCCGCATGTGACGGAGAAGTTTTATAAAGCGAGTACAGGCCAAGGCGGTTCTGGGCTCGGTTTAGCCATTTGCAAGGAAATCATAGAGCTCCACGGCGGTCAGCTTGCCATTGACAGCGAGCGTGGAGCCGGTACGATCGTGACGATTCGGGTTCCGCTTATGCATGAGGAATAAGCCTCTGCGGCGCTCGGTCGTCATTCTTTATAGAAAAGCAATTTACGGTCGGCTATGACGTAAATAACCGCAATAACGGCACCGGCAACGATCAGGAAGGATAGCCAGTGCTCCTTCAACCATTCAATCCATAAAGGCAGGGTAAGCACCTCCTAATAAGTATTGAGAAGCATGGGCTTTAAAGTTTTGTGAGGCATAACAAAAATAATCTATCCCGTGCATAGTATGTCCCGTTTGATCGCCAAAATATTGATCATAAGCCGGCAGATAGCAATAACCTTTCGTTTTAGGTGATTGACAGGCGAATAGCAGTGATGCTATTATGATTTTAATATTAATTCAAAGTATACAGGTAGGAATTATTATATATAAGCAATCAGGAGGTTATCGGGATGGAAAAGCACTTGACGCTGCGACACGACGGGCTTGAGCTTGCGGCAACGCTGCATTACCCCACAGACGGAAGTAAGACCGATTCAGAGAAAAGGCAAGCGATTATTATATGCCATGGGTTTATTGGCTCCCGTATTGGGGTTGACCGGTTGTTCGTGAAGACGGCCCGCGCGCTTGCAGCGCAAGGCTCCTACGTTCTGCGGTTTGATTACGGCGGCTGCGGCGAGAGCGGCGGCGACTATGGCGCGCTTGGCTTCGATTCGATGGTGAATCAGACTAGAAGCGCGATCGATTATTTGGCGGGCATGGAATGCGTTGATCCCCGCCGGATCGTATTGCTTGGCCACAGCCTCGGCGGAGCGGTTGCGATTATGACAGCCGTTAAGGACAAGCGGGCGAAGCGGCTCGTGTTATGGTCGCCGGTTGCCTATCCGTTTAACGACATTGTGCGCATCGTAGGACGCAGCAGCTATGACAACGCCGTGACGGCAGGCAGCTCCGATTACCAGGGCTATTCGCTGCAGCCCGTGTTCTTCGAATCTCTGCTCCAGCATCAGCCGTTTCAAGCGGCAACGAAATTTGGCGGAGAGGTGCTTATTGTTCACGGCACGAGCGATGAGCTTATCCCCGTTGACTACAGCTTCCTGTACCAGAAGGTGTTCTGGACCCGCAGCGAGGGCTTGTGCGATAAGGAAATTATTTTTCAAGCGAATCATACGTATTCATCACGCAGTCATCAGGAAGAAGCCATTCGCGTAACCTCGGATTGGCTCAGTGGCCTGGATAAGCAGAATGAGGAATGGCATCACTGGAGTATTTAAGCGAAATGGCGGTGCAGGGGGTTAGTCCTGAACCGCCTTTTTTTGATTTCGATCGATTGCTGCTTTGTTTATTAGTTCGATTTCACAGCATTAAACCACGCTGGTGATGCGAGAACGACGGAATAGCTCTATTTTGCAAACGTAATCGGTCATGTTTAGAAGCCGCTCTCCCAATACGCTGTTTAATTAGGCAAAATCAAACTAAACCTCCTCTCTCGGATAACTTACTTCAATTAGTTTCAGAAAATCGAATTAAACTGTCGGGCGGTTAACGCTGCTTAGGTCAAACTTAGGTCTGGTAGTGAAAAGAGCCCAACAGCCATTTGGCATCTGAGATAATCCGTTTATTGATGGGCCGCTTATATTAGAAACAACTTTTAATCGAGACAACCGTCAGGAATTGTGTTTAAATGGAAGTTAAGTGAAAACGAATACATCTATACATATCGGGGAAAGGCAGGGTTGCTCATGATTAAACGAATGCAAATTTCGGCAGCTGCGCTGCTATTGTCACTCATCCTCATGGTAACGGCATGCAGCGGGGGGAACGGGGGCAATGAAGCGCCTCTGGAAACGGGGGAAACGATTGAACCGACCAGTCAGGCGGAACCGACAGCCGAGCCGACGCCGCTTCCTTACACTGCGCCGCTAACCGGCTTGAAGCTGGAAAAGGCGGCAACGGCACGTCCGGTCGTCGTCATGATCAATAACTTTGCAGCGGCTCGTCCACAGTCTGGGCTGACGAACGCCGACGTCATATGGGAAGTGCTCGCCGAAGGAGGCATTACACGTTTAGTTGCGGTATTTCAGAGCACGGATGCATTAGAAGAATCAATCGGACCGATACGCAGCATCAGGCCTTATCTTATTGATATTGGAGACAGCTACGGGGCGGTGCTCGCTCACGCGGGCGCCAGCAACGACGGCTATGATATTTTGCAGCATCAAGGCAAGCCTTATTTGGATGAAATCTCAAATGCGGGCAGCTATTTCTGGAGGAGCAAGGAGCGGAAGGCGCCGCATAACCTGTATTCGAGTTTGGAGAAGCTGCGGACGGGTGCCGAGAAGAAGAAGTACAGCTTGGATAAGCAGGTTCCTCCATATACGTTCGCGGAAGCGGGCTCTACGGAGTCAGGCGTGCCGGCTACCGACATTACGATATCATTTTTGCTCAAAAATTATAGTGTGGGTTACGTATACGATGCAGCGACCGGCTTGTACAAGCGTTCGATCGGCGATAAGCCGCATATCGACCTGAACAACAATGAGCAGCTGTCGGGGACGAACCTGGTAGTGCTCGGAGCGGATCACACGACGATGGATAAGGAAGGGCGTCTTTCCGTCGATTTGAACAAAGGAGGCAGGGCGATCCTGTTCCAGAAGGGCATAGCGATTGAAGCGGAATGGGTACGGGCTCCCGATGGCATGATTCGGATCGTAAAGAACGGGGCGGAGCTTCCATTTGTACCTGGCAAAACCTTCTTTCACATCGTGCCGAACAAGCCGACATTTGAAGAGCATGTTACGTGGGTACAATCATAGAACATTGGAAACACTGTTAACAGGCGTTAACGGATGAGCTTCCAAGGATAGAAAAGGGCGCAATCCTGTTACGGGATTGCGCCCTTTTCTATATTTATTTTGAAAAATTTAAAGTTTTCATAAAACCTTTACATTCTCTTAACAATTCACATGTAAACTATGTTAAGATATTGTGGGCTTATAGCTGTTCGCCTAAACATCAAGTCAGGTAAAGGGGATTACGATGTTCAAGAAAAAGGATATTTTCTTTAAGACGTTCGAGGAAATGGCTGACGGCATTGTCGTGGCTGTCGAGTATTTTGCCAAAGGCTTATCAGATCTATCGGATGTATCAGCTTTCGCCAAAACCATGAAGGAATACGAAAGCAAATGCGACAAACATGTGCATACGATTCTGAAGGAATTGAACAAAACGTTCATAACTCCGATCGAGCGCGAAGATATTATGGCCCTGACGACTTCGCTTGATGATGTGCTTGACGGCATTGAAGCATGCGCGTCCCGTTTTGAAATGTACAACATTCGTGAAAAGGACGAGTACATAACGCTGTTCGGCGATATTCTTGTTCGTTCATCGCATCAGATCAAGAAGGCTATCTACTTATTGACAGAACGTAAATTGCTTGCGATTCGTGAGCCGAACATTGCACTTAACGAATTAGAGAACCAAGCGGATGATCTGCTTCGGGTATGCATCAAGAGCTTGTTCACTAACGTTACCGATCCGATTGAGCTGATGAAACGCAAGGAGATTTATGAGATGCTGGAGCAAACGACCGACTTCTGCGAGGATGTTGCCAATACGCTGGAATCGATCATTATGCGTAACAGCTAACCTGGAGAGTAGGAGCCTTACTAATGGAATTAATCGTTCTGTGGATTGTTGTGTTTCTGGCGCTTTCGTTTGATTTTATAAATGGATTTCACGATACGGCTAATGCGATTGCAACTGCCGTATCAACGCGTGCATTAAAGCCCCGGGTTGCTATCGTTATGGCGGCGTTAATGAACTTCATCGGCGCGATTACGTTTACCGGCGTTGCGGCGACAATCGGTAAAGGCGTCGCGAATCCGGCTGAATTAGAGCACGGCGTACCGATCGTAATTGCTGCTTTGCTGTCGGCTATCGCTTGGAACCTGATTACATGGTGGTTCGGTATTCCGTCCTCATCATCTCATGCTTTGATCGGCTCGCTGGCCGGCGCGGTCATCGGCGGAGCAGGCCTGTCTGCGATTAACAACGATGGATTAATTAAAATCGTTAAGGCGCTGGTCATATCACCGCTGCTCGCTTTCTCTGTCGGTTTTATTATCATGTGGATATTAAAATTGATTTTTGCGAAGTCAAGTCCGCATCAGGTGAACAAAGGGTTTCGTTTCGGTCAAATACTGACAGCTGCATTCCAATCGTTCTCGCACGGTACGAATGATGCGCAGAAGGCAATGGGCATTATTGTATTTGCGCTCGTTGCTGCAGATCTTCAAGATACGATGGACGTTCCGCTCTGGGTTAAGCTTTCCGCAGCGACAGCAATGGCGCTCGGCACTTCGGTCGGCGGATGGAAAATTATTAAGACGATGGGTACGAAGATTTTCAAAATCGAGCCGATCAACGGTTTCGCTGCGGATATCGGTTCCGCTGCCGTTATTTTGACAGCTACAATGATCCACTTGCCAGTAAGCACGACGCATGTCATTACTTCGTCGATCCTCGGTGTCGGCAGCGCAAAGCGCTTCTCCGCCGTCAAATGGGGCGTCGCAGGACGTATCGTAATTTCTTGGATCATCACGATTCCGATCACCATACTTATGGCCATGTTCTTCTACTGGGTTATTCACTTCTTTTTCCTATAAGGAATAGTGACGTTATCAGGCAAATGAGATCGTGCAGCTTTTCAATGAGATAGTGAGGAAAACCTCACTCGCCATGAACCCAAGTTCATGGGGAATGAGATTTTTCTCACTATTTTTTGTGCTGTTTACGAAGCTGCCCGCGGTCCTCAAGCATTAGTGCTGTGGATAACTATTATCGAATGCCGTCGAAATTTGCGCATATACACATAATTAGTAACAGCTGTGTATGAATTTGAAGATAAACGAAACCGTATTTTGTTTATCAATAGAGCGGGATATACACATTGGATTAACAACTGTGCACGGGGCGCTTTGAAGATGTTGACGAAGCATGTCGAAGGTTGCGCTTGTGCACAGGAATTTTGATTTTCCTTGCACAGTTGAGAGGACTTTTGTGGATATATCGGATAATGGCTTTATCCACAGCAGGATAAAACTATTATCTCTTGTGTGAAATTGTGCATAAATATAATTAACACCATAACAAATCGATTTATGCACAAACCGTTCATAGCTGTGCATACGAAAACAGAGAGGTCTCGGAAGCCAAATGGCTGCAGGGGCTCTTTTCACTTTGGGGCCAAAGCATCGTTCATCGTTCGGCAGTTTAATTCGGTTTTCTGAAACTAATCGAAGTAAGTTATCCGATAGCGGCCAATTAGTTTGATTTTGACTAATTATACAGCGTATTGGGAGAGCAGCCTCTTAAAAATGACTGATTACGTTCGCAAAATAGAGCTAATCCGCCGTACTCCTGCCCCGGGCGCTATTTAGATTTGTGAGATGAAACTAAGTCACTTTTTACAACATCGAATCGGCTGCAAACACCCGCTTGCACAAATCTAAAAAAACAAAAAATGGCTGTCTCTCAGGTTTTTTAGACCCTTTGAGACAGCCCCTCGGCTAAGAGGAAGCTATTTGCGGCGCTTTGGCCTGCGGCGGCGGCCAGCGCCGCTTCCTGAACCGGCGCTGGGCTTGCGGCGCTTGCGGCGCTTTGGTTTCCATTCGCCGTCGTCATCATCATCATCCGAATCGGAGGATGACTTTTTGAAAGAGCCCATAAGCACTTTAACAAGAGGCGCCATTTGGGAGACGCTTGATACCACCTTCTGCACCTTCTGAACCGTTGTAAGGATGCCGTCGATGCCGCCAATACGGTCGACAAAGCCTTTGATATCGCCTAGGTTGGCAAGAGAGAAGCCGCCTGCTTTTGCTGGGGCGGTCGTTTCGACTAACTGAGCTGTTGACTCCGGTAAGACGACTGCGGGCAGGATATCCTGCGTTAGCGGCGTCGATGTTTCCGGCGGCATCGTTGGCAGGTCTCCACCGAAGCTGAAGCCGCCTGATTTCGCACCAAACGATTTGCTTGGCTGGCCTTGCGCTTCGCGGTGGCCGCCGTGCCAATCGTTATGCTGGTTGCCGGTACCGGGGTTATTGCGGTAATTCACACGGATCACAACCCTTCTTTTATAACAGTTTATGGTGTAGGCGAACATACGGATTGGACGAATGCCCCGTGTGCGGAATTTTTTCTAGATAAATGCCCTGTGCTTGTATGTATCCTTGCTTCAAAATTCGGCTTCCCGCCTCTTCTGTTCTGTAAAGCGTGAACACGGTAATGTTTGAAAAAAACGGGTAAAAAAGATACAATAGCTACATTAGTTTTAATAGGAGTGAATGCGTATGCAACTCAAAAAGCTTAACGATAAAGCAATAGATCAATTATTCGAAGCGGTTCTTACATTAAAATCGGTTGAGGAATGTTATGTGTTCTTTGATGATTTGTGCACGGTAAATGAAATTCAATCGTTATCGCAAAGGCTTGAGGTAGCGCGTATGCTCGGCAAGGGCAGCACATACAATGCAATCGAGGCTGAGACTGGCGCCAGCACGGCAACTATATCGAGGGTGAAGCGCTGTTTGAATTACGGCAATGACGGTTATAAAATGGCATTAGAACGTCTCGGAAGGTAGGGTTCCTTCGATGAAGCGAGGCATTCTCGTCATTAGTCACGGCTCCAGAGAAGACGCGTGGGTAAAGCTTGTTGACGACGCCATATCGGCCGCAGCGGGTTCGCCGCGCTTGTCTGGCGTTCCCATTGTGTCGTCCTTTCTTGAAATTATCGAGGGACGGCTTATTCAGGATGGAATCGATGAGCTTGAGCGGCAGGGAGTAACGGACATGTACGTGGTGCCGCTGTTCATATCCTCAGGCAGCACGCATGTGGATGAAATCGGGCAAGCGTTCGGCCTTCCGTGGGTTACGGATCTGGAAGGCGATCTTGGAACGTTTCGCGTTGCCGCAAAGGTTCATTATGGACAGCCGATTGACGATGATCCGGAAATCGCAGAACTGCTCGCTCTTAACATCGCGGAATTGTCCTCAGAGCCAGGCAAGGAAGCCTTGCTGCTGATCGGTCACGGAAGCAAGGAAAAGGTATTCCATGAACGCTGGCAGGAAGGGCTGCTGAAACTTGGCGAGCGGCTTCGCGCGCTTGGCGGCTTCAAGCGAGCAGAGTACGCGATGCTGCTGCCCGATCAAGCGGCGTCGAAGCTTGCAGCGATGCAGGCGGCGAATCCGGAGGAAGCGGTAATCGTCGTACCGCTGTTCCTGAGCCAGGGTTATTTCACGAATTATGTTATTCCGACGCGCCTTACCGGACTTGAGTACCGGTATAACGGCAGGGCGATGCTGCCGCATTTGGCGATTGAACGCTGGCTGGAGCGTCAGATGCATGATGGCCTGCAGCGTTTGAACGAGAAATAGAAGTTATCGTTTAGTACCTATAAGACAGGTTGAGTGGATTGTTAGGGGTGAACCAAGATGGCAATCAAACGGGCGAGACTAATTTATAATCCGACATCGGGAAGAGAAGAAATGAAGAAACGTCTGCCTGATATTCTCCAGCGGCTGGAACAGGGCGGCATTGAAACAAGCTGTCACGCGACGATCGGTGAAGGAGACGCTACTCTTGCTGCAGCGGAAGCGGCGGACCGAGGGTATGATCTGATCATTGCGGCGGGCGGCGACGGGACGCTTTACGAGGTCATTAATGGCTTGACGAGCAAGCCTAATCGGCCTCCGCTGGGCATTTTGCCGGTGGGAACAACCAATGATTTTGCAAGGGCGATGGGTATTCCGAAGCATTGGGAGTATGCGGTCGATCTTATTGTTCAACAATATACCCGGCCGATTGACGTCGGGAAGGCGAATGAACGTTATTTTATTAACATAGCCGGTGGAGGTTCCTTGACGGAGCTGACCTATGATGTGCCAAGCAAGCTGAAGACGATGATCGGGCAGCTCGCTTATTATATGAAGGGCATGGAGAAAATGACCCGGCTTCGCCCGACCGAGCTGACTTTTCAAGCGGCCGGCGTAGGCGAGTTTCATGACGAGTTCATGATGTTCCTCATCTGCAACAGCAACTCGGTCGGGGGCTTCGAGCGTTTGGCGCCAGACTCCAAGCTGGATGACGGTTTGCTTGATGTTCTGCTCATTCGCAAATGCAACCTGCCGGAGTTTATTAAGCTGGTGACGCTCGCACTGCGCGGCGAACATTTGAACGATCCGCATGTCATTCACTTCCGGACGAACGAATTAAAGGTGACAACGCCGGATTACGTGCAAATTAACCTCGACGGCGAATATGGCGGCGTGCTGCCATGCACCTTTTCAGTGCTGCCGTCGCATCTGCGTATTTTTGCGGATGAAACGGGCGAATCGACGTACCGCTAAACGCGGATGATTGCAGGTTTATGGGAATAATAGTTAGCAGCGTATAAGGAATCGCATTGAAGATAGAGCGGAGAGAATTTATGCATAAAGGGAAAAGCAGAGGCGGCAAGGGAAGATCGCGCGGTACAGCCCGTACGGGTGCAGCGGCGGTTCCAGTGGATGCGCCTTTTCAGAAAAATGAAGAAGTCACCGTCGATATTATCGGCTTGACGCATGACGGAGAAGGGGTAGGCCGCGCTGACGGTTTTACCCTTTTTATTCAGGGAGCTCTTCCGGGTGAACGTGTGCGGGCGAAGGTCATGAAAGTGAAGAAGCAGTATGGATATGCCCGGCTTGAAGAGCTGGTGCTTCAGAGCCCGTCCCGCCTCGAGCCTCCTTGCGATATCTATAAGGAGTGCGGAGGCTGCCAACTGCAGCACTTCGATTATGCCGCGCAGCTGGAGTGGAAGCGGCAGCATGTTGTGGATAACCTGACGCGGATTGGGAAGCTGCAGGTTGCGGGGGAAGGCAGCCGTGAAGATGGAGAGAATGCGTCTGCGGGGATTGTTGTCCACAAGACGGTTGGCATGGACAAGCCTTGGCGTTACCGCAATAAAGCTTCGGTACCGATTGGCAGCGATTCTAGTGATGGACAATTGATCGCAGGCTTCTACGCGCGCGGCAGCCATCGGATCATCGATATGGATGATTGTCTGATTGAGCATGAGCATAATGACGAAGTGATTCGCGTCGTGAAGCGAATCGGACGCGAGCTCGGCGCTTCGCCTTATGAGGAAGAAACGGGCCGCGGCGTGCTGCGCCATGTGATGGCGCGGACTGGCGTGGTGACCGGCGAGATCATGGTCGTGCTCGTAACGAACGGCAAGAAGCTGCCGGAGGCGGATCGCTGGGTAGCGCGTATCCGTGAGGAGCTGCCTGGCGTGAAGAGCATCGTTCAGAACGTGAACGAGCGCAATACAAACGTCATTTTTGGCGATGAGACTCGTGTTCTCTGGGGCAGCGAGGTCATTTATGATGAGCTTGACGGCATCCGCTTCGCGATTTCGGCGAGATCATTCTATCAGGTGAACCCGATGCAAACGGTGGAGCTTTACCGCAAAGCAGTGGAGTATGCGGGATTGACGGGATCGGAGACCGTTATTGACGCTTATTGCGGTATCGGGACGATATCGCTGTTCCTCGCAAGACAAGCCGGCCGCGTCTATGGCGTGGAGATCGTACCGGAAGCCATTGAGGATGCGGCCCGCAATGCCGAGCTGAATGGCATCACGAACGCGTCATTCGAGGCGGGACCTGCGGAGGTTGTGATCCCGCGCTGGCGCGAGGAAGGGATAACGGCGGATGTCATCGTCGTCGATCCGCCCCGCAAAGGCTGCGATCCTGCGCTGCTTGAGACGATTCTGGCTATGCAGCCGGAACGAGTCGTTTATGTGAGCTGCAACCCGTCTACACTGGCCCGGGATTTAAGAGTGCTGGAGGACGGCGGGTATCGGACGGTTGAGGTCGTGCCTGTGGATATGTTCCCTTGGACGGTTCATGTGGAGAGCGTGGTATGGTTAGAGCGGGAGGATTAGGATGCTTTTACTGAAAAGCGCCGCTCCTTTCCGTTCCAACGGTTGATTATATTTCCACTGTTGCTTCCCGGTAGACGGATTCAAGCTATATAATTCGTTCCTTTGGTAAACATAAAATTTTAAGATTCCAGTGGTTTATATCGTTGTCGGCCTATATTTTTTGTGCGAGTATCACAGAGGAAAGACTAGTGAGTTAGAGCTTGCGGCAAAAAATCAGATGGAGTTGTTTCTAAAGGCTAATCGTCGTGTATCTTCATATCGACGTCAAGAGTTGCTTAAGGATAACCTCAGACAATTTGTAGCCATTGAAGATGCCTCTTTTTTTGATTTTAGGTAAATATTCCTATTGCTATATCGAGTCTGAATAATTAAGATAGATTTGAAAATCGAATAAGTTGGGATTGTTACTGGTTTGCAGGCAAGACCTAAAATGCATGAAGAGTGAGTGCCCCTTTGGTACTACCTCTTCAGCATTTTAGGTCTTTTTTTATTCCTGTCAAAAGAAGGGAGGCTCCTAATATAAGGGAAAAAGATACAGGAATAAATCAACATTCTACATACCGATCATTATTCAATTAATAGAAAAGGGCGTGTATTCATGAAGAATATGCAGAAGAAAAAAGTTTTAAACAAACTCTCAGCAACTGTCCTTGGATTGTCCATTTTATTAATGCCGGCAATCGTTTCCGGCGCGGCGCCCCAGTGGTCAACGACTGATTGGACACGTGAGCAGGCCAGCCAAATTCAATTGACGGAGAGCAGCACAGCTCCTGTCATTAACCCGGATGAACTTCAGGAAATCTCTTCCGACTATATTCTCTGGGACACATGGCCGCTTCAGAATAAAAACGGAATCCCGGCATCGGTAAACGGGTATAAAATTATTTTTGCACTCACGGTTTCCAAAGATACGATTCCCGGAAAACGCCATGACTCGGCGCAAATACGTTACTTCTACTCCAAGGACGGAAAGAGTTGGGAGCTCGGCGGATTATTATTTACAGATAGCAAAGCCCTTGGTTCCAGACAATGGGCAGGTTCTTCCATCGTCGACAAGGACGGCAAGCTTCATATTTTTTATACGGCCACAGGGACTAAAAACGAGCAGGTTCTCTCGTATAGTCAACGTTTGGTTACGGCTATCGCCGATATTAAAACAACAAACAATTCCGTTACGTTCGACAACTGGTCCGAACACAAAGTTATACTCGAAGCAGACGGAAAATATTATCAAAATGAAGAACAGGCTGAGCAAGGAGAAACCTCTTACGCATTCCGTGATCCTTACTATTTCCAGGATCCAAAAACAAATGAGGAGTATATTTTATTCAGCGCAAACACCGCTGGGGCGCTGGCCGAACGGAGCTGCCTTCCCGAGTTCATCGGGTCGGGCCAATCCCAGCAGGAGCATGCTGCGCCGGCGGAGTCGAAATCGTATAACGCAAGCATCGGCATCGCTAAAGCGATCAGCGGTAGCTTGACCGAGTTTAAAGCACTGCCTCCCGTGCTGGAAGCGAATTGCGTCAATGATGAATTGGAACGTCCCGGCGTGATGGTCAAAGGAAATCAATATTATCTGTTCGTTAAAACCCACAGCAACAAATTCGCTCCGGGGCTGAGCGCTCCGGAAGGGCTTTATGGATTTGTATCAAAAACCTTGTCCAAATCGTACAAACCGCTCAACGGAAGCGGGCTGGTGATCGGGAACCCGAAAGAAGAGCCTTATCAGGCTTACTCCTGGATGGTAATGCCCAATGGCACCGTCCTTAGCTACATCGATTACACGAAGGTGGCAGGAAAGAGCATTCAAGAGATCGGTGAACAATCGCCGGAGTACCAGATCGAACATTTCGGGGGTAAACTTGCGCCTTCCATCAAGCTTTCCATAACGGGGGACCAGACCAGCGTTCTCCATGAAAAGCATCAAGGAGTGTTGAGATAAGCGGTAGAACAACTGATTATAGCCAGCACCTAAAGAGGATGGCCCCTTTTGGAGAGCCCTGCAAAACGAATACATTATCTGTGAAAAAACGTCCCAGTACCGCGTCGGTACTGGGTTTGTTGTATACTTTGGGAAAAAGGAAAAGTGAGTTGAGTATTGTTGTTGAATCCAGCCAGACATTAACCGCATCATTTCATGCGGAGTTATATGCCGGAAGACCATCTGCTGCGCAAGATTCATGTGGCCGTAGATTTCGGATTTATTAATGAGTTGGTAGAGCAATCTTACTGTAAATATTATGGCAGATCTGCGAATGAGCCCGAACTGCTCTTTCGGCTGCTGTTTTTGCTAATCCCCTACAACCTCTCAGACGAACGGGTGGTACAAGAAACGCTAGTAAACTTAGCCTACAAGTGGTTCCGCATTCGTTGTAAATGTAAAACGGATGGTGAAGCTAAAAGAGCAAAAGCAGCCCGCCCTCGGTTGAGGATGGACTGCTTTTTTTCTTGTTTCGAATCTTTTTCCAGTTATGACACTGCATTAATACAAAAGCAAGGCTTGTTGTGATCAATGCTAGACTTGAAACGGGTAAAGAGCATAAGGAGTAGAGGAGAAGTTTCTCCAAGCGATGGGGTGTTTACTATTAGGAGAAGAATCGGATGTTCTTGAGAGCTTCCTTTGCTTCAGAAATCATGGGGACAGGATTGGGAGAGTGTTTTTGAGCTTATGTAATGATTCAATATTATCAGTAAATTCAGTTACCCAATTGTTCCTTCATTGATTGATTATTTGGTTTAACTAGCCGTTAAAGCTTTCGTCCGTTTATTTACATATTAATTGTTGAACATAAAATGTAAACAATTAAAGGTGGATTATGTTAGTGCTTTTAAAATCAAAAAAACTAATATATAAGTACAGGGAGCGCGTTCAATCATAAATGAAAGTGTTTCAACACCTGTAGAGAATCTTAGTTAACAAGATGAAAGGGGATGAATAAGTCACGGCAAGTCAGCAATTATTGTAAGGCACCTCGGAGTTGACATCTGAGCCACTTTGTTCGTAAGAGGATCTTGATTACATTATCTATTTATGGGGTGAACAAATTTGGAATCTGTATTCACTAAGAAAAATATGCTGTTAAAGTCATTTTTGGCAGTATCTTTACTTTTTATTTCAGTATTGCCTAGTGTACATGCCAAGGAAGCAGACAATGTGATAAAAGTTAATGCATCGTCTAATATCCATACCATACCGGAAGATATTTACGGTACGAATATGGCGGTGTGGGAAGGAAGTCTTAATGGAGAGGATTCAACCGTAAACAGTCTGGTGGCCGCCTCAGGGCATAGTGTGATTCGTTATCCTGGTGGATCCTATGCCGATGCAGCGGCCTGGGATACCATGGGTACGCCCAGTTCATCAGATTTATCGTGGACGGTAAGCAATGAGGGAGCTATAAAATTTGCTAATGCTGTTGGTGCGACTCTTCAGCCGATTGTAAACTTCGGCGGCTATTGGGATGGTAAGCAGCATACCCATGAAGAGGCTGTTCAGAAGGCTGTTGACTGAGTCAAGTATATGAATATTACCAAAAAGATGAACATCAAAAATTGGGAAATCGGCAACGAAATATTTGGCTTCTGGGAACACGGCCATACTACCGGAGCCGATTATGGATTAAAGTTCGCAGACTTTTACAGGGCTATGAAGGCTGTGGATCCGACGATTTCAATCGGCGCTGTCGGTCTGGAGGATGATACCCAGTATAACGGGTGGATGAAGGAGATGCTTGTCTCAGTAAAGCAAGCAGGGGTAATTCCGGATTTTTTCAATATACACCGGTATGAAAACGGCGATACAGAAATGTCCACAGCGACAGATCTCAAGATATTAGGATATGCGGACCAAATTGGTAAATATACGAGTCAGCTTGATGCGATGGTCGGCACTTATTTGGGAAGTCAGTTATATAGGTGGTATTAAATAATACATCAACAAAGGTGAACAATTGCGGATAATCACCCATTGATCTATATTCGGTCATATTGTACTTGATTTCTCCGACGAGTCAGGCCGATGTTTGGGTTGCCATTCTCGTCTGTAGGATGCTTCTCAAGGTATGCCTTAATTGCATTGCATTCTCAAAGTCTTTTACCGTACGGATTGTCGGATAGCCAAGCATTGCTTATGAACCATCATTTAATAGTTCACATTTGATATTCTCCTAAGTTCTCGATCAAGTCCGTCAGATCGAGCATCGCCCCGGCTTCCACCAGCTTGAATCCTGAGATATCGACTTCAGTAGTTAAATCTTTACTGAAGGAATTATGGTGGTAGGAAAGAAGCGTGAATATAGATGAATGTTCTCTGTCACAATGATTGCGCTATCTGTGCCGCCTGCCTAAAAACATAATTCGACATGAATAATAACAAAGAAGGCGGAGGGAAACTTTTCCCGTGCGCCTTTATTTTTAATATGATTTAACAAATCGATCAATACAAACGCTCAGGTAAAGGGACCGCAATATATCAGTCGTTTGTCCTCATACCTAGGAGAAAGGCTCCTCTAGAGCGGTTATCCAAGCCGCTTTAGAGGAGCAGAAAAAAAGGTTATGTACGTATGGTACACAATTAGCACATGTAATACCAATTAGAAAAATTAAGGCAGATTAGAATAAACTCATTTCTGTTTCATTTCCTATTGCTTTTTAACGGAATAATGATTTGATACAATAGGGGAAAGAGAGGAGAGAAGCATGGAGTAATCTTTAACTGCGGCTCGATCCCCTGCTTTTAAAGGATATAGAAATAACCTTATAGGAACGATGATGATTATGAAAATTGAATTTGAAAATAATACGATAGAAGTTAATGTTCTATATGGCATTAGAAAAAAGATTTCGATTCAGATCGACTCTATGGGGCTTATAACCGTTAAAGCTCCTAATGATACAAGTAATGAGATGGTTATGAACGCCGTGAAACATCATGGGAAAATGATTTTGGAAAAATTACAGACGATTGCGGAAGCGCGAGAAACCCCTAAGATAAGAGAGTATCAAGATGAAGGAAAGTTCCTTCATCTTGGAAAATATTATTTTCTCCATGAGTTAATCGAGACGAAAGACTTAAATGAAGAAGAACTGAAAAATAGTCTTAAAAAGTTCTATTTCTCAAGCTGCAAGAAGATTGTAGGGGAACGAATCAAAATCTATCAAACTCAGCTGAAAGTAAAACCCAAAACGATTGAGATCGTAGAGTCTAAAACCAAGTGGGGAAGCTGCAGCTCGGATAAAAAACTAACCTTTAATTATCGTTTAGCCATGGCGCCGATTGAAATTATTGATTATGTCATCATTCATGAACTATGTCATCTCACTCATATGAACCATGATCGTTCTTTTTGGAGACGTGTAGGAAGCATTATGCCGGATTATAAAGACAAGGAAGAGTTTTTGGCAAGGCATGGGCATGCTATGACTCTTTAGAACATATGAAAGGAGAAATCATGGACGGAAACAAAATCACGTATGAGACGATTGATGAGTATATTTCAAATTTTCCTCCCGAAGTTCAGGAAATACTTGAAAATGTAAGAAAAGTTATACAAGAAGCGGCACCAGAGGCAGCGGAAAAGATAAGCTATCAAATGCCGACTTTTGCGCTGTTTGGAAATTTGGTTCATTTTGCAGCTTACAAAAATCATATAGGCTTCTATCCGGCACCAAGCGGAATACAAGCATTTAAACATGAATTATCAACGTATAAAGGGGCAAAAGGGTCTATACAATTTCCTTTAGAAAAGCCGCTGCCTTACGAATTAATAAGCGAAATCGTTAAATTTAGAGTTGCTGAGAATATAGAGAAAGCAGAGAGCAAATTGAAAAAGAAGAGACAAAACGTTAGCAAGTCAGATTGATTGCTGACGTTTTTTTCTGTGAAAATCATTTGGACGGGCTATGCGCTAGGGTGCATAGTTTTTTGTAATCACAATAAAGGAACGCTGCTAAGCATACTTAAAGGCGAACCGCTCGAAAGTGATCATATCATTCTTAATGATCAGCTTGTCATTAGGGAGTCATGTGGCGTACATTTTTCCGGAAAAATGTAATCGATTACAAAAGTTTGAGGGGGAGCCGTGTTGGAAACCGATCAAAAATTATGGACACGAGATTTTGTTGCCGTTTGTTTAAGCAATTTTTTTATATTTATGACTTTTTACATTTTGGCCGTTACTCTTCCTTTATTTGTTAAAGGTGAATTACACGGCGGAAATCAAGATGTCGGGCTGGTGATGACTATTTTAGTTATTTCAGCAGTTATCTTTCGTCCTATAGCCGGTAAGTGGTTGGATGAATTCAATAGGAAAAAGGTTTTAATTCTTTCTCTCGTTTTATTTTTGGTGTGCACCTCTTTATACATGGGCGTTACTAATTTATATCTTTTACTTGCGCTGCGGTTTGTGCATGGGATCGGATACGGCATTGCGGCAACGGCAACAGGAGCAATTGCAATTGATTTGCAGCGATGATTATTTTATCCCGGCCAATGACAGGCAGGATATTTGATAAATTAGGCGAACACATCCTCGTTTACCCGGGTTTATTTCTTTTTACAGCTGGAACGATTGGATTAAGACTGGCTCATACACCAGCTCTATTTCTAGGGGCAGGCTGCGTGATTGGTTTGGGGTTTGGCGCTCTCTTTCCAAGCTTTCTAGCAATTGCGGTTCAATCCTCGCCAAGTATACGAAGGGGGACGGCAACCGGGACTTTCTTATGGTATTTGACGCAGGATATTGTGTAGGTTCTTATGTTCTCGGAACGGTTGCCGCCCAAACGGATTTTCATACGATGTATTTGATTGCCGGCATTAGTGTTGCGTGTTCGGTTATCCTCTATTACGGTTTGCATCATCGGAAAATTAAATTCAAGCGTATCCCAGCCGTTCTTGATGAGGCGAAAACCTAATGCCCATTCGTTATCGAGGTAAGGGAGGAAATAAAGGAATGATTGCTGAAAGGCTGCAGCTGGCAGTATGGTGTATAATGATGGGAATAGCTTCTCTTTCTTGGAGACTATATGTGCTATGAAATAGCTAAGGGAGATAGGAAATGCCTACAATTACAGCAAAACCGTTTGATCAAGACATGAAGACCCTGTTAAGCGAATTAAAATCCGGTTATCATGCAGGGGAATTGAGCAAGAAGGAAAAGCCGGAAATACCGGAAGAGATCTATGTGATCAAAGCTGAAAATAATATGGTCGGATACGGCGTGGTTTGGGAATACGATAATGGGAAACAGTTAATTCATAAGGCGGAAAAGGATTATTTCAGCAGCGATGAGAAGTACCTGGAGAAGGACTTCTATATCGATATTAAAAACAAAACAGATTTTGTATTTATTGAAGCATTGGATGTTTTGAAGGAATATGAAGGTAAGGGGTATGCCGCTTTCTTTATGAACTGGCTTAAAGAGAAGTACCCTAATAAAAAAATGTATGTATATACACTAGATAAATCACGGAATTTTTGGTTTAAGCAGGGGTTTGAGGTTGTGGGGAATACGATATGGATGTCCTATAATTAAAGCCCCTATGGGCAGATTAATTCGATTTTTTGAAACTAAATGAAGTTCGTTATCCAATAACGGCGATTTAAGGGGGCGAGGATATGGAACAAGCGTATAAAAATTGTCAAAGCTGCGGCATGCCGCTTGCTCGCGATGAAAAAGGCGGCGGTACGGAGAGAAACGGCGGCAAAAGCAAAAAATACTGCAGTCATTGTTACGAGAATGGCGAGTTTACGATGCCTAACCTGTCAGTCGGCCAAATGAAGGACCGGGTAAAACAAAAGCTGGTAGAATTCGGCTTTCCGAAGTTTCTGACCGGTCTCTTTACGAGAAACATCCATAAGCTCGAACGATGGAGAAAGTAATAATAAATCGTAAGCGACTGCCCATTCTGTCATGCGGAGAGCTGTTCACTTTTCAAAAAATTAAAGAAACATCGCTGTATGGACCCTTCCTGAATTGGAAGGGTTTTTCTGTTGGAAGTGGAATTTTATAGTAAGTAATTTATTTGGATATTATCTACATAGAATTGCGGAAGGAGACAGTTAATGACCAGTAGTAGTCAGCAACGGTTGTCAACTGCCGAGATGGTCGCAAAGGACCGTGCGGGAAGAAGCTACCGTGTTTGCATAAGCGCATGCCATATACCGCTCATTGAGAATTGCGCCGAAGCGATTGATCTTTTACACCCGAATGAAGTGGAGTACTTCAGCTCCCTGCAGTACGAGAGAAGACAGCGCAGCTACCTGCTCGGCAGATATTCTGCAAAACGCGCGGCAGCAGTGTTGATAGGCGAGGATCAGCCTGACAAAATCATGATTGACCGGGGAATCTTTACTCAACCGATCGTTGTACATGCTAACCATTCCAACATTCAAGTTAGTATAAGTCATTGCGATAACGTTGGCATTTCGGTAGGCTTCCCGGAAGCTATGCCAATGGGCATCGATATAGAGCGGATAGACAACCGGAAAATAGAAACGCTGGCAGCGCAGATGACAGCTCTCGAGCAGGAAGCTATGCGCTGGCTGCCTTATTCTGCTTCGGTAAAGCTTATGCTGCTGTGGACGGCGAAAGAGGCATTGTCCAAAATATTGAAAACAGGCTTGATCATAAATTTCAAGTTTCTTGAGATCGATCATTTTGAGATAAAGGACGGGTTAATTTATAGCTGCTTTGAAGGATTTCCTCAGTTCTGTACCTTATCTTACATTGTCGGGGATTACGTATGCTCCATCACATATCCCAAAAGGGCTCTGTTTGCTAATGAGACGCTTCATGGACTCCGCCAAAATCTCATTCAAGTTATTTCCGATACGTAGTGGACATAAGCATTGACATTTCGTTAAATATGTGCATAAAATTTAGTTAGAGATCGAAACATTTATTGGGAAGGGAGGTGATACATGTGAATTCTTGTTCGATTAGCAAAAACGGTTCAATCAAAAAGCCCCGGTTCTTCGGCTGTATGATCTGTTATACCGGGGGATGGATTTGGTATGGCATCCAGAAGCTGAAGTCACTGAGAAGTTAACGCTGCGGAAACCCGGGTTAGCCTGCTAAGCCTTACACATCGAGCTGGTGATCGTGTATAATATAGGAGCGGACTTACTTTGGACGATGAGGGTGAATGAATGAACACGACACTGTACGGATCAATCGGATTTTGGTTCAAAAAGAATTACCGCAATGTATGCAATTTTTTGGACCAAAGGTTAGTGGAATTTAATGTGACGAATTCGCAGTTGGGCGTCCTGATGATTTTGTGGGAGAAAGAAGGACTCACGCAAAAGGATATGGTGCAAGTGCTGGGTATACAGCCGGCCTCCATGACCTTCCTGCTAAAAGGGCTTGAGGATAAGATGATGATTCGGCGCGAACACGATAAGCTGGATACTAGAATCAATCGTATCTATTTGACCCCGGAAGGCTTGGCTTTGAAGGAACCATGTCTTGCGATAGTAGAAGAGGGAGAGAAGATTGTCCGGCAGGGATTCTCGAAAGAAGAGATAGCTCTCTATCTGTCATGGATGAAACGAGTAGAGGAAAACTTCAACAAGTAGCAAATAATGAAGTTGATTTTTTCTCGTTTTATAGTTAGATAACTAACTAATTAACGGGCTAAAGTAGTTAATTATTAAACCTGAATTGGTCGGACTTATCCGTTAAAACCGACTAATTCGGGTTTTTTTCTTTTCAAAATAGTTAGATATAAACATATTGACAGTCCAATTATGCTTTGATATCATAACAACTGTAAATCGAAAATATGGAGGAATGTGGGAATGAGTCAAAATAATTCAAGTTCGTTGTATGAGCGGAAAAATCTTCTAAGAGTTCCGGAGCTGCAGCAAATCGTACCTGAAGGCTCTAAGGCGTTTTTTCAATTTATGGGGGAAGCGTTTAGTGAAAAAGCGATCTCTTCCCGCACAAAGGAATTGATCGCTGTAGCCGTAACTCATGTCACAGGCTGTCCGTATTGTATCGACGTTCATACCGGAAAATTCAAGAAGCTTGAAGGCTCGAAGGAAGAAGTGGTTGAGGCTATATTAGTCGCCGGGACCGTAAACGCTGAGACTGTCTTGTTTCACAGTGTAAATGCATTTAACACGATCGAAGACAAAGTTGTAAATGAGCTTTATAGTACAGCTAATATGGAGCGGTTCGCCGAGGTGCAGGAAACGAAACCGGAAGCGTTCGCTGCTTTCGAACAGTTTCGCAAGGCTGCGCTGGCTCCCGGCGCAATCGATGCAAAAACGAAAGAACTGATCGCGGTAGTGGTATCTCATGTCAATGGCTGCGCCTACAGTATAGACTTTCATACGAAGAGCTTTAAGAAGCTTGGCGGAACAGAGGAAGAGCTGATAGAAGGACTTTTGGTTGGAGGCGTGGCAAACGCAGGTTATGTGCTTACGCACGGGATTAATGCATTGAATGCATTTGATTATCAGGCGAGTCCGAATCCAACTGTAACCAATGTTTAGGAAAAGGAGGAGATTATAACGATGAACACGACACTGCTTATTGTTGCCGGATGCGTTCTTGTATGCTGCTGCATATTTGTCGTTTCGAGACTCGTACGCAAGCGGAACAGATAGACGCTCTGACGGCAGCCGTTCAATCATGAGATGAAAGCCTATTATACGAAAGCGGGTGCCGCATGCACGCTCAGGCTGAACAGCATCCATCACATTCAGCAGGGATGAAACAAGTCTTCATTATCGGTTTAGGATTATTCGTAATCTTCCTGGACAGTACAGTCGTAAATATTGCGCTGCCCAGTATGGTTGATCAATTCATGATCTCCTTGAGCACGGCATCGTGGATCATTAATGCCTATACGATGACGGTAGCGATCCTTCTTGTGTTTATGGGGAAGGCAGCGGATCTGTTCGGGAAGAAGAGGATGTTCGAATTAGGGCTTCTGTTCTTTATGTTAAGCTCATTATTATGCGCGGTTTCGCCAAATGTGGAGCTGTTGATAGCGGCGAGGGTGCTTCAAGGCATTAGCGGCGCGATGGCGATTCCCGCAAGCATGACGCTCGTGCGCACAATGGTGCCGAAAGAGAAGGTCGGCACGGCAATGGGAATTTGGAGCGCGGTTGGCGCATTGGCGATTGCGATCGGTCCGAGCGTAGGTGGAATCCTAACCGAGACCTTCAGTTGGCGATACGTTTTCTATATCAATGTTCCAATTATTTTGCTGGCGATCTTTCTTACCCGGGTATCCCTGCGGGCGCATACGGATCAACGAGTGAAGGGGCGGCTGGATATTGCCGGCACCCTTCTGCTGAGCATCGGATTATTTATTCTGATTTATTCTTTTCTGCGGGCACAGGAAAGCGGTTGGTTGAATACGGCAACGATCGTTATGATCGCTTCCTCTTTGCTCATTTTATGCTTATTTACATGGTGGCAGAAAGCCGCAAAGGCTCCACTGATTGAGCTGAGTATTTTTCAGGACAGAAATTACCTCACGGGCGTTCTGTCCAACATGCTAGGCGGCATTCTACTAATGGGAACGATGATTATTTCTCCGCTCTATTTAACGCAGATCAAACACTTTACCACGCTGAAAGCTTCTCTCATCATGACACCTATGTCAGCAACCTTACTACTCGCAGCGCCTCTAATAGGCAAGATCATCGATAGATACGGCAGCCGGCTGCCGATTCTCATTGGATATTTGCTTACCTTGGCCAGCTTTACATCTTTCGGCATGCTCGAAAGCGACACTCCTACCGCCTTGCTTATCTTTCGATTAACATGCGCGGGAATCGGGATCGGGATCATTGCGGTAGCTAGTCTAACGATGAGCACTTCGACTATCCCGCCAAATAAGCTGTCAACCGCATCCGGAATATTTGCGATGTTCAGAAATTTGGGAGGCGCGCTAGGGGTAGTGATCTTCATTTCAATTACAATGACCTCCATGAATATGAACGCGGCCGGGCTGCAGAAGGATGTTGCGCAAAAGATCCAGCAGGCCGATATCTCCGAAGCGTCGAAAGCAGCCTTCCTCGAGCGGCTAAGCGAAACAGACAGCTTCGCAGCTGCAAACAAGAAAGGAAGCGAGCAAGCTGTGTTTATGCAGGGAGTTAGCGGCAATGAAACAGAGGTTATGCTGCAGCTCTATCAGTCTGAATTAAGAAAGTATGAAGCGTACGGTATTCGCAATGCGTATCTCGGGGGAGCCGTTATGTCGTTATTATTTATGCTATCCCTCCTGCTGCTGCGTAAGAAGCCGTTACCGGAACCTGCTATGAAATAGGGTAATTCCAAATTGGGAGGTCTACATGTCAACCTATTCAAATGTTTTGAAGCTCGGATCTGAGCTTGGTATCGATCCGGTAGGGAGCATAATCGCATCCGCTAAGTCGGTATTTCGCCTTGAAGCGGATGTGCAGAATGAAATCAAGCTGCAGCTAATCAAGGATAATTTCACCTTCCATTATGAGAACAATGCTTTATATAAGAAAGTTTGTATGGAGAAACAGGTTTCTCCGGAAGACATTCAAAGTACCTGCGATCTTGTGAAAATTCCGACGATTGCGATCGCAAAGTTTAAGGACGTAAACGCTCATCTGCTGCTGACCAAGCCGATTGCCGAGCTTCAGCATGAGCTGCGGAGCACCGGAACAAGCGGAATTCCGAGTATATCCCGGCGCGACGAACAGACTTTGACCCGGAGCGTGCACAGCATTTATGCCATGTTCCGGGAAATGTTCGGATTTTTTGGAGGCGGTGCGATCTTTCTGGCACCGTCTGCCGAGGATATGCCGGAGATGGGGCTTGTCAAGCTCGTCAATATGTTCTCCGGTCTCCTTGATTCGAGCAAGTTCTTTGTCCATGATTCTTCCTTCGATCCGCAGTGTGTGCTTGATCAGCTGGAGAAGTGGAAGCATGTTCATACGCGCCATATTATAGGTCCGCCGTTTCTAGTGGAGCGGCTGGTTCAATATGCGGCCGATCAGCAAACACCGATTAAGCTGGACCGGCAGTCCAAAATTATTACGCTTGGCGGATGGAAGAGCTTCACGGGCCGTGAGATCGACCGGCTGGAGTTCAACAAGGAAACGGCTGCGGTTTTCGGAATTCAAGAAGATCAGGTCCGCGACATGTTCGGATTAGTAGAGACCAACTTTATGGCCATTGACTGCGAGGGGCATGCCAAGCATGTGCCGCCGTGGGTTCATTTCTCCGTCAGGGATATGGATCATCCCGAGCGGGAGGCAGCGCCTGGGGAACCGGGCCGGTTGGCTGTATATGATCCTTCTTCGCTTGCCTATCCCGGTTTTATTATGACGGAGGATCTGGTGTATGTAAGTGAATGCGGCTGCGGCCGGCATGGCCAAACGGTCCATTATATGTATCGCATTAAAGGGGCCGAGATTGGCTGCTGCGCGATCAATTTGGAGAAATATATGTCGGACAAGGAAGCAAGAGTTACGCAGTGCCCGATTGGTTAGGTCGGTTAAATCGAGAAAAGAGTGGTGGGTAGCATGTACAACACAATCATCTCCGAGCATTTTATGAGTCCCCGGAATATCGGAGAGCTTGAGATGCCGGATGAGCGGATCAAGATTGGCAACCCAATCTGTGGAGATACGATTCATGTGGGGATCGAATTAAAGGAAGATCTGATTTTTGATATTAAATATAAAGCATATGGCTGTGCGGCGTCTATCGCGACCGCCAGCATTTTTAGCGAATACGTGAAAGGGAAGACGCTGCAGCAGATCAGGGATACTCCGCTGGCTGACAAAGTAACGATGCTAGGCGAGCTTGAACCGAATCAGATGCATTGTTATGAGATCTTATTGGAGTTATTCCATTCTATGTGTCTTGTTAAAGCGGTGTAGCAGATGGACGGCACATATTTCGATTATAACGCGACAACGCCAATCGATCCTTCTGTGTCCCATGCTATGATTGAACATCTTTCTTTGTACGGAAATCCGTCCAGCAACCATCTAACCGGACGGTCAGCCAGAACTGCTGTACAAGAAGCCAGAGAGCAAGCGGCTGCCCTGCTTAACTGCAATGCTAGCGAGCTTCATTTCACTTCCGGGGGAAGCGAAAGCAATAACTGGGCGGTAAAAGGCTGGTTATCGCAGTGGAAGGGGACAAGGCCGCATGTGATCACCTCATCGATCGAGCATTCCTCGGTGCTGGAGGTTTTTCAATATGCAGCCCGTGAGTGGGGGGCCCAGATAACCTATCTGCCGGTGAATGCTGAGGGATATGTATGTGCTGAAGCTGTGGCTGAAGCCTTGCGGGAAGAGACGAGGATGATTAGCATCATGCTCGCCAATAACGAATTAGGCACGATTCAGCCGATTCGGGAAATTGCCCGCATTGCACGTTCCAATCATATTTTCATGCATACCGATGCTGTGCAGGCAGTCGGAAAAATCAGCGTTGATGTACAGGAGCTGGGCGTACATGCGCTTTCCTTTTCCGCCCATAAATTTTATGGGCCTAAAGGGGTAGGCGGGATTTATTTGAGCAGCGGCTATCAGCTGGAGCCTCTCGTTCATGGCGGCGGTCAAGAATCCGGCTTGCGCAGCGGGACGGAGAATGTGCTATCGCTGATCGGACTCCGCGAAGCGTGCCGGCTTGCGCGTGCGGAGACGGCTGAAACGGCGCAGCGATTGGCTGGATATAAGCTATTGCTGGAGAAGAGGCTGAAGAAGCTGTCGTCGCAAATCCGGATAAACGGATCGATGGACCCAGGCCGAACGCTGTCCAATACGATGAATATCCAAATACCGAATATTAGAGGAGAAGCGCTGGCGGCTTACCTCGATCACCGCTTCGGAATTGCGGTTTCAGTCGGCTCGGCATGCAGCTCCAACCAGGAGAAGAAGCTCTCCGGCGTGTTGATGGCGACGGGGCTTACGGAAGCGGAAATTCAGACTTCCATTAGAATCAGTATGGGAAAATTCACTAGAAGAGAGGATTTGGATTACTTCATTGAATCAATCGAACAGGCGCTGGAGCATTTCTATCGGTTGATGCCGGCCTGACTTACCTATCGAAAGGAGTTCAGCGATGAATATTAAGTTTCAAACGTTCTCTAAGGAAAATATTATCGAGCTTCTGAAGGTGAAGGTGTTAATCGGAAATTTGCAGCTGCAAGACATGAAGCCGGAGGATATCGCCGATGATGCGCCATTGTTCGGGGATGGGCTCGGGCTTGAATCCATCGATGCCTTCTACATTGCCGGCGGCATACAAGAAAGCTTCGGTGTCGTTATTGACCGGACAAAGCTGCATCAATTGAAAAATCATTTTCAGTCTGTAAACACGCTGGCAGCCTATGTATCCGAGCTTCTCGGAGAACGTTATGCCAAGCAAGGTGGAACCGAATGAGTGTTGAAACGCAGCAGCACACTTTTTTTAGCAACCTGGTGGATTTATTGCAATACCGCGCCGTTATTCAACCGGATTTGAAGCTGTACACGTACTTAACGGATGGTGAAGAGCAAGCTGTCTCCATTACGGCGTCGGAGCTAAGCAAGCGGGCAATGGCTGTCGCGGCAGCCATGAATGGGGAGGGAAAGCGGCACGTGGCGGCCCTGCTGCTCTATCCGCCCGGAATTGACTTCGTTGTCGGATTTATGGGCTGCCTGTATGCCGGCGTAATCGCTATACCCGCTTATCCCCCTCATTTTCGCAGACCTACCCCGAGGCTGGATAGCATCATCACAGACTCAGGTGCAACTATTGCTCTGACGACCGAGAGCATGATGATGGATATCCAAGCGCATTTGGATCCTTCTTCCCACATCTCTCATCTTAACTTGCTGGCTACTGATCGTCTTAAAGGTATGAATCAATATGCATGCGCTCCTTGCTCAGGCAATAAGCTGGCCTTTCTGCAGTATACATCCGGATCTACGGGCAATCCGAAGGGCGTGATGGTGACACACGGCAATCTCATTCACAATATGTCGTTAATCGCTGCCTATTTTCGGTTATCCCCACAAACTAAAATTGTAAACTGGCTTCCCGCTTACCACGATATGGGCTTGATCGGACAATTATTAATGTCGTTGATGCTTGGCTGCGAGCTTGTCTACATGTCGCCTGTAAACTTCATGCAGAAGCCGATACGCTGGCTCAAGGCGATAACCAGGTATGGCGCTACGTACAGCGGAGCCCCGAACTTTGCGTATGAGCTCTGCGTGAACAAATTTAATCCGGGTACGGACAGCGATATCGATCTGAGCAGCTGGGCGCTTGCTTTCAATGGCGCCGAGCCGGTCCGCGAGGATACGCTGCGCCGCTTTGTCGAGACATTCGCGCCATACGGCTTCCAAGCGAATAGCTTGGCACCTTCGTACGGTTTGGCGGAAGGCACTTTGTATGTAGCAGGCTGCAAGAGAGAGGAGCCGTACACCAGCTTATGGGTCCGTTCGGATCGCTTGGAGCAAAACGAAGTGCTTGTGACCGAGGAGGGCGCTCCCGGATCGAGGCCGCTCATCGCTTGCGGCATCATTGTGCCGGAGCAGCGTACGCTGATCGTTAATCCGCAGTCCGGACAGCTGTGCGCTGAACAAGAAGTAGGTGAAATTTGGGTCAGCGGCCCGAGTGTCGCGCTAGGGTACTGGAACAATCCGGAAGCGACGGAAGAAGTGTTTCAAGCGGCTCTGGCGGCATATCCGGAGGAGCGGTTTCTCCGTACGGGAGATTTGGGATTCATCCGGCAATCTGAGCTGTATATTACGGGGCGAATCAAGGATGTGATCATCATTGCCGGCCGGAATCATTACCCGCAGGATCTTGAGCTGACCGTGCAGAACTGCCATCCGGCTATTCGCAAGGAGTACATCGCCATGTTCCAAGCAGTCAAGGGGGATAAAGATATTGTTGTGGCAGTGGCGGAATTGAACAGGGAATACCGTCACCGTACCAAGCATGATCCAGATACGGATTCGTTGAAGAAAGAAGTTCTGGCGGCTGCCAGAGAGGCGTTAGCGGAGTCGCATGACCTGATGCTGGATGAGTTAATTCTGATTAAGACGGGGACGATTCCCAAAACTTCCAGCGGGAAAATTCAGCGGCGGTTGGCCAAAAGCCAGTATGACGAACAAAAACTTCAATGGTTGTAAGGGGAGCGGATGATGAATTCAATCAATGAATCAAACCGGATTCAAGAATGGCTGATCGAGGAAATAAAGGAGATGCTTAAGTTGGAGAAGAGCGAGATCAACATTCATCAGTCATTCAGCAGCTTCGGACTCGACTCTGCAGCCATCATGATGCTCTCCGGTGAACTGGGCAGACTGCTGCAGCGGAAAATATCTCCGACCGTCTTCTGGGAGTTTACGTCTATTCATGCGCTAGCAGCTGCTCTCGAGGGGGAGGATGGCCGCGATATGCCGGATATGGAGCGGGCAGCCCGTCAACCAAACGCTCATAACCGGGAGCCGATCGCCATCGTCGGCATGGGCTGCCGGTTTCCTGGAGCGAATGGGGTACGCGCGTTTTGGGAGCTGCTCATTCAGGGCAAGGATGCCATAGCAGCCTATCCGGCGGACCGGCTTAAATTGAATGAGCCCGTTGTCGGTCGCGAAGGCGGTTATATCGAGGGGATTGACGGCTTCGATTATTCTTTCTTTAACCTTTCCTACCGCGAAGCCATACGTATGGATCCGCAGCAGCGTATTTTGTTAGAGGTGGTATGGGAAGCTTTCGAGGATGCGGGAATTCCTCCATCCGATTGGGCCAATACGATGAGCGGCACATTTATCGGCATCTCCAACAATGATTACGGCAGGAAGGATTTGCAGGCCGAAGAGCCGCATATCTTCTCCTTAACCGGAAATGCCTTGAGTATTGCTGCGAACCGTCTTTCGTATCTTTACAATTTAAACGGCCCCAGCTTAGCTATCGACACAGCCTGCTCCTCCTCGCTTGCAGCCGTTCATATGGCGTGCCAAAGCATTTGGTCTGGAGACTCCAAGCAGGCGGTCGCCGGAGGCGTCAATATTATTTTGACGGATGGTATTACGACCAGTTTATCCAATGCGGGGATGCTTGCGGCAGATGACCGCTGCAAAACCTTCGATGCGAAAGCGGACGGTTATGTAAGAGGAGAAGGCTGCGGGGCCATTCTTCTAAAGCCTTTGTCCAAAGCGATAGAGGATGGAAATGACATCTATTCGGTCATTCGTGGAAGTTCACTCAACCAGGATGGACGGAGCAACGGAATAACCGCACCGAATCAGCACGCGCAGGAGAAACTGCTTCAGGCCGCTTATACGCAAGCAGGAATTAAGTTTGATGACATTGGTTATATCGAGAGTCATGGAACGGGTACTTATTTGGGTGACCCTATCGAAGTTAAAGCGCTTGGAAACGTGGTGTCCGCGGGCAGAACGACTGCTGGCGCTTATTTTCTGGGATCAGTCAAAACAAATATAGGGCATCTTGAGGCAGCAGCCGGGATTGCGGGCTTGATGAAAACCGCTTTAGTCCTAAAACACGGGATCATTCCGCCAAACCTGCATTTCGAGAAATGGAATGATGAGATCCCGCATGCGAAGTTTGCCGTCCGTGTACCGGTGAAGTGCGAGACGCTGCAGCCCGGATCATGCGCAGGCGTCAGCTCATTCGGCTTCGGCGGCACGAATGTTCATGTAGCTATGGGTCCTTTCATGGCTGAACAGTCATACGCAGCGCGGGACTTAGCTGAGCAGCCGGAGCTGTTCGTACTGTCTGCATGCCGCAAGGAAGGGCTTTCCCGGCTGACGGAGCAATATATTCATATGATCCGCAGCGGGTACGCAGAGCAAGAGCGGCTGCTAAGCGAGCTCTGCAGCAGCCTGTGGCAAGGACGGCAGCATCACAGCCATCGGCTGTCGCTGGTCGCCTCCTCTTTCGACGAGCTGGCCGAAGGCTTGGAGTCGTTTCATGCTGAGGCAGAGCATCCGGGCTTGAAGAATGGGAACGCCGTTCTATCGGAACAAGAGATCGCCTTCCGCTTTTCCGATGCAGGGTCTGATCAAGAAGCTTATGTGCAGCCGATTCAAGATCAGTCCTTTCAACAATCCTTTTCTGTCGTGAATCAAATCGTTCAGATGCAGGGCGGTTCTCATATGGAAGAGGAAAAGCAGCGCTCAGCATTTTATGTGTTCGCGTGGCAGTATGCTTTCGTACAGATGCTTCGCGATTGGGGAATTGTTCCGAAGCTTTCTGCTGGTTCCGGGGTAGGGGCAATCACGGCTGCGGTCCTGAATGGAACGATCACATTAGTGGAAGCCGTTCAATGTCTAAAGCAAGGGGATTATTCGGCCGGAGATAGCTATGAGCTTGTACGGAGCGCTTCCGAATGCCTCATTTATATAGGTCCGCTTTCTTCGCTCTCCGCCGAAGATGTGAACCGGCAATCGCACGCTTCCGGATCCCGTAAAATCATCCTTGGTAACGGGCAGTCCAGGCTGGCGATACTGGGGCTTGCAGGGGAATTATATGCAATGGGCTTCCGTCCGAAGCTGTACGTGGATAAAGGCCGAACGCATATGCTTCCCCTTTATTCCTGGCATCACCAATCCTGCTGGAGAGCGACAGAAAAGCCGCAATCAAGCTCATTTGAATGCTTCTGTTAGCGAGGGGGGATGAACTTGCTGACTAAGGATGTCATTGTGATTGGCGGAGGGCAAGCCGGTTTGGCTGCCGGTTACTATTTGCGGCAGGCGAACCGGGATTTCATGATTTTGGATAAAGGAGAATACGTGGGCGAGAGCTGGAAAATTCGTTATGATTCGCTGCAATTATTCACGCCTCGCCGTTATAGCGGGCTTCCGGGCCTGCAGATGCAGGGAAACCCATGGGGATATCCGCATAAAGACGAAATTGCCGATTACTTAGCGGAATATCAGAGTAAGTTCCTGCTTCCTGTTCAATTGCGAACGGAAGTGCGAAAGCTCGTTGTTCGGAATGGTCAGTTTTGCATCACGACTCCTGAAGGGGAGTTGACGGCAAATCAGGTTGTCGTCACGACAGGACCTTTCCAAAGCCCTAATTATCCTCACTTCTGCAGCCAATTATCTTCGAAGATCATGCAGCTTCATACGGCCAATTACCAGAATCCCGGGCAGCTGCCGGGAAGCAGCGTGCTGGTTGTAGGAGCTGGCAATTCGGGCTCGCAAATCGCCTATGAGCTGTCCAAGACCAAGAAGGTATATTTGTCTGCGTCAGGCGCTATTCAATATTTACCTTACCGGGTAATGGGGAGAAGCTTGTTTTGGTGGTATGACAAAATTGCTCTGCTGCAGAAGGGACCGGAGACGCGGCTCGGTAAAAAGCTGATGGCCAAAAAGGACCCGTTATATGGCTTTGAGCTCAAAAAAGCGATTGCGCGCGGAGAGGTTTCTATCGTTCCGAGAGCGATAGGAGCAGAGGGGGAAAGCGTCATATTCGAAGGCGGTTCTGACGTGCAGGTCAGCGCAGTCATCTGGGCGACAGGCTTCAAGCAGGATTACAGCTGGATCGACATACCCGAAGCTTTTGACGCAGATTCGGCCATCGCTCATGAACGCGGGGTTAGTGCGGTGCCGGGTTTATATTATATCGGGCTTCCATGGCAATCGGCCCGCGGGTCGGCACTAATCGGATGGGTACATCGCGACGCGGAATACATAGGGCAAGCGATAGAGCGCTACGGAGAACGGCAGCGGGAACAAGGGCTGTATTATGACAATTTTGCTTCAATGACGCAATAGGCAGCTTGCCGGCTTCCTTCTTATAAACCCGAAAGATAGACACTTTGAGAAAAGTGCCCGTCTTTCGGGTCTTTTTCGTTTATACATGGAAGGGCGGATTCTGTTTCAAGATAAGTAAAAATGTGGTAATCTGTTGAGTTAGTTGATTTCATATAGAAAGGTCGTGGTGGAAATTGCTCAGTACAGCGTTTGTACTCGTCCTCAGTTCCGGGTTTCTTCATTCTATCTGGAATTTATATACGAAAAAAAGCATAAACAAGAATGTTTTTCTTTGGTTTTGCCAGCTTGTAGCGATTCTTATATTCATGCCGTGGGCTATTATGGAATGGGGCAATACTTCAATACAAAGTACAGGTTGGTGGGTCATACTTCTATCTATTTTCCTTCACGGACTGTATACCATTTTACTTGCGGCTGCCTATTCAGTAGGAGACTTGTCGCAGGTATATCCGATTATGAGAGGAACTAGCCCATTATTAGTACCCTTGCTTGGAGTAACTTTACTGAACGAACAGCTAACTTTATCAGGTTGGCTAGGTGTTGTTTCCATTGTCGCGGGAATTGCTCTACTGAGTAACATAAAGTTTAAGCGAAGCGAATCATCATCGTTAAAAGCTCCTTTGCTCGCATTGGCGGTAGGAATATGCATAACCAGTTATATTGTCGTAGATAAAATTGCACTGCATTATGCTTCAGCAGTCGTATTAAACGAAATAACAACCATCGGTAATCTGCTGGCTCTTTCGTGGGCCGCTTTTAAATCAGGAGGTATGCAGAAGGAACTAAAGATCAACTGGAAGTTCATGTTGCTGTGCGGGCTTATCGCACCCGGCGGGTACCTTCTGTTCTTGTTTGCTCTAACTCTCGGTCCTGTAGCACAGCTCGCTCCCATGAGGGAAATCGGGACGGTGTTCGGAGCGCTTATGGGGATCTTTATTTTACGTGAAACACAAGGTGCAAGGCGATTATTTTCATCACTCTTAATTACATTGGGAGTCATTATATTAGGAGTGTGGGGTTAGTTTGCGCTGTATTGAGGTTGGCTACTGAGATCGAGACGACAGTTCCCGTTTTTTTCTGGTTTAACTTTAGGCGACACCCTAGAGAGGCTGCTAAAGATCTGTTTTGGCGAAATGAAAAACAAGCCAGCTTAGTGCCGGCTTGCCTTTGATCAGTCGTGATAGATTAATCTTGTAGGAGTACCTTTATAATTTGTTTTTTTCACGTAAAGTTCAGCTTGTCCACCACCGTCAGTAAATCCGCTAACATCAAATACATCATTCTCACCAGGGCAGACAGAGCGCTTTCCTACGTAGTCATCTGGATCATAAGGATCATACTCCCAAAGCTCATAGTTTACGCAGACTGTATTGTATGGATCACTGGTTACTTTCCAGCTGCCTCCACCAGAATCCCAACTGCTGCCATTCTGGTAAACAGTTTCTTCGCCAATATAATCCCATGTTCCAGCTCCGGCTGATGCAGATGGAACGGCAGCAGACAGGGCAAAAGCGAATGTCATTGGCAAAATTAATTTTTTAAACTTGTTCATTAGTTCACCTCCCCCCCATTGAGGATATTTTAAGCCACTTTACAAATTTTTGTAATATTGAATACTTTTAATGAAAGAATTCTAATCCCCCGGTTCACCGTCCCTAAATCCCAAGCGGCCCCGGAAAAACACCGGGTTCCATTGGGATTCTTAACGGGACTCGCAAGGAGGCGGAAAACCTCTGGGGTAACGTCGAACAATATAGTGTACGGCAAGACAGCAAGCAGCAAACTGCTCACAAGCCTTGGGAGGCCGGACTACTTTACAAAATAGGGGATTTTGTAAAGATGTCAGGCTGAAGCGAATGCCCCTGTTTGGCCTTTATTAGCTGCTATCGTTTAAATTGCCCCCTTAGGCTTTCTTATTGATCAGATTTAGGCATCTAGTATCTCCAGTTGTCACCCAGAGAAGAAAATTTTGACGGTTATGAATGATAGTTGTTTTTATTTTCTCTACGATCGATTTCTTGTGTAAACTACTTAAACTAAGGATAGGGAGCCGTGTAAGCCGTAAAACAAATGGAGGAGAGTACTTTGACGAATGTTTAATATATTAAACATTTATTTGAAATGTGTCGTGAGAATTTTGTAGATGAAGGTAATCTAAACGAAAATAGGCTCTGGAATCATAAAATTAAAATTCACGAATTAGATTATGACGGAATTGAAGAGGTCTGTTGTGGCTTGACACATGTGCTTGTTTGCAACAAACAAATGGTTGTTAATGGGGACCATTTAGATTTGCGTCTCATACGAAAAGATGAAAGATAGAAATGATTACAATAAAATGTTCCGGATAATTACTGCACCTCCTAATATGTATACTGTTTAATGAATCGCTGTTAAGTACGGTGTTATCGGTTTTGGTTAGTGCCTTTGCCGGCGTTGTTATCGAAAATAATAAATTAATTTCAAAAAAAGACTTGCAATACTATAAGGATACGTGATATATTCTTATTCCGGCCAAAAAACATACCGGAACGAAAGAAAAAAGATTGCTCTTTGAAAACTGAACAACGAGTAATAACTGCCTCGCAAATCCTTCGGGATAAGCGAAAAAGCGATAAAAAAGTAATGAGCAAGTCAAACACCAATTTGGAGAGTTTGATCCTGGCTCAGGACGAACGCTGGCGGCGTGCCTAATACATGCAAGTCGAGCGGATCTTGTCCTTCGGGACAA
>NZ_JBWDNW010000041.1:0-13257 GCF_056269405.1 Paenibacillus sp. J2L1-98
TTCCATCGCCCAGTTGACCGAGCCAATTCCCTCCCCACGCCCATACCGTTCCATCGCTTTTAACCGCCAAACTATGGAAATCACCCGCCGCGATAGCGGCCACGGAGCTTAGATTGGTTGTCTGAACGGGGGAAGAACTGCTCGCTCCCGGCATCGTGCTGCTTCCATCGCCCAGTTGACCAAGATCTTTCTTTCCCCACGCCCAGACGGTTCCGTCGCTTTTGAGTGCCAAACTATGCGAAAAACCCGCCGCGATGGCTGCCACCGAATCGAGACCCTGTACTTGAAAAGGAGTACTACGAATTCTTGAAATCACATCGCCCAGTTGTCCATATTCATTGTCTCCCCACGCCCATACCGCTCCGTCCTGTTTTAGAGCGAGAGTATAACGCCATCCTCCTGCAACCATCGTTACACCCGATTTCGAACTCTCTGCTACCACCGCGGAAACGGACTCGGCGGCGGCGGCGGCCTGAAAGGGCAGAAGCAGCGTCACCAGCAAAAATCCACAAACTAAAAGCATAAACCGCCGTCTCACTCAATCTTCACTCCATTATTTTTTACCTTAAATCTACCATATTACCAAAATCTATGAATGTGCTTATTGCACTATTACAAAACAAATCTACCAAAAATATCAATACAAACATCGGTATATACATTGTCGATCCAATTTCCAGATGAGGTTTACGCTTCATTCATTCAACTATCGTACCCGTTAGTTCAATCATTCGCTCAGTATAAAATAATAACACTTGTACGTTTTTTCAATTTACTTTATCTAAAAAATCAATTACGTCGGTATAAAACAACCTTTTCTCGGGCCCTTTTAGGTTATGACCAGACTGAAAGTACTCCTTTACTGTTATATTGCTACACACTTTCTTATAACAATCAAGGTCAGTTTCCGTAATTAACGATTCTTGAAGCTTCCCTCTCCCCACTAAAACGGGCATCGACAAAGACAAATAATCCAAATTAATTAGAGTAGATTCTCTTTGGATGCCCCATACCGCTTCAGGTCGGATATTCACTGTTCGATTGTAGGGGATTAGATAGTTGTTTATGTAATCTTCAGGCCAATCATGTGGCATTGCTCGATGCTCCGGAGGATAGTCGCCAATAATTAAAGATTGTATCTGTTCCTTGTGTCTTTCGACGTAGCCTAACGCATAAGAAACACCACGTGAATAACTAAACAAATGGAACGATGAGATTCCGGTCTGCTTTACGACTGCTTCAATATCTGATACATGCTCGGCTAGGTTGTACCCCCTATCGGGCGTATCGCTTTTACCCCTGCCTCGAAATGATAGAATTATACTTCTTCTTGGTAAAACCGCCTCAAGCAAATCTAGATATTCTTCTGCAGTCTCAGACAGACCTGGACAAATAAACAACGGAACTAGTTTCTTATCAGATTCTTCTAGTGAATCGAAATACTCGATCATAACCTTGTTGTTAGCTGATTTTTTTGATAAATGTATTTCAACCTCATCCTCGAGTCTAATTAACTTTATACCACACAACTAGCTTTATATTAACATATATTGGAAGTATCCTGCCCATTAGCTTAATAAAGAAAGGGAGCAGCTGCCGTAGCAAACTGCTATTTGTATGTTCTACTATCACCAATCTTCCACATCAACGACTCAGGATGCAACATTTTATAAAAAATTACGTTAGTGAAATTAGGAAGAAATAGGATATAACAAGGAGGCTTAACTTTTGAAAAAATGGATACAAGCAACAGCCGTTTCGCTTTCCATTATTGGAATGCTGGCTTCAGGAGCAATAGTCTCCGCTATGCCGCAAAAACCAACCTTGGTTTATATTGATGGCGCGCTTCAAGAGAATGTAATAACCGTAAATCAAAGGACAATGGTGCAGCTAAAAGCTTTTAACGACCCGGCAAATCTTACGTATTCCTATGAACAAGCCACCAAGACGATCGTTATAGTCCATAAAGAAAAGAAAACGACCATGCGTCTTAAAAGCGGAGCCACAACTGCTGAGGTTAACGGTAAAAGCGTTAAGCTTGATGCCCCTGTCACGATTAAAGCCGGTAGAACCTATCTTCCTCTGCGGTTTATTTCAGACACATTGGGAGGAGTATTGAAATACAACAATACGGATAAGAGCGTAATTGTGCGTACACCGTCTGGTGAGGAGCGCTTCAACATCCTTATGCACGGAGATTTAGCAAAAGCTCGCGAAATGGCAATTCATTATCCAAAAACGTATGCGGGTAAAGAAATTGAAGCATCAGGAGAAGGATTTACTTTCTCTTATACTTTCCCAAAGGGAGAAGCACTGCGTTTTGAGATTCAATATAAAGGACTAATCAATTATACCGAGATTAATCAGGATGGCATTGCGGTGGTGAAATGGCAAAATGATTCTATGGGAAGCAATGGAGAAGTCGGCACTCGGCATGAGGATTTCGGCGAATCCGTATTTTTCACCAAACATATGATGATTGAAAAAAATGTCTACGGAATGATTGATAGTCAAGGTAAAAGCACAGAGCTTGGCTTTAACGATTACAGCTTGAACAAAGAGTTAGCAGATGTCATTATCGTGCCCATCGAGGGAGAAGTCCGAACTGACAAGCAGACATAGAAAGTAAAATAAATGAGCAACGGTGGCGACCTAGAATCTGGACGGTTATGTCTACCTTGTGAAACAAGGATTATACTCTTGGCGAGTTGTTCAGTGACGAGACAAATGCAGGTCTAAAAATGTAGTCTTACCATCATTTTGTCGCTACTACGAATGTGATCGGCTACTGATCGATGAAAATAAAGTATGCGATTGAAAATTTTTAAAGAAAACCAAATAAAATAAAGGGTTCTACATATTGTACATGACTAATTTGTGGACCCTTTATTTTTAACTATCGTACCCGTTAGTTCAATAATATTTAGTCAAAATCTATATCAGATAAATCAATTTCCTCGAATAGCTCTTTTTCTACATAGTAATTGGGATCGTTTACGATCACATCCCTCACATGACGTTCAACGATTGATATTTCTTCTGTAGTAACGTCGTATCTGGCAAACAACATGTTAATGGACTCAAAAAAATACGTTATAAATGCTTGTCTCTCATCATCGTTTCTGACTATTTCTTCATACGGGAGCCATAATCCCCAAGTAAGGATTTTATTACGGGTATCCCTACTAGGGCCTTTTACTTCGACTATTTTTGTCTGAGAATTAGTCGATACCATAAGTGACATTTTATTCCCCTTAAGCTTCTCAAAGATATTGTGGGGTACCATTATTTTGTCATTGAGTATCTCACTGATGTAACCCTGCACCTTATAAGATATCGAAAAATAACAACCGGGTTCAGAATATAGCTGGATTATTGAGAGGGTCATTGATTCACTTCTACCTTCCTTAATCTTTCCTGATTACTACATATTCTTCCCAAGATAACCATTACCTTTTTTCAAATTAATAGAAGACATCTTCCCGTTACTTTAACGAACAACAGCAGCCGATCGTATGGCCGGCTGCCGTGATGTCGTGGTTGAACTATCGTACCCGTTAGCTTAATCAACATTAATTATTTTTAAATATTTGGATCTTGAGGGCTCTCCCATACTTGTTTCCCAGTTTTGAAATCAAACCATAGGCAATGGTTTCCTTCTTCTCTTACAAACCAAGTAATGAGGTTTCTAGTTATGTCAGGTGCGATATACATTTCTGCAATGCTCTTATTCGAAATTCCTTTTGTCTTCAATATATCCAATACTACATCCTTCGATATTCCATCTTTCACATAGGAAGTATAAGAAGGAGTATGTGAATCACCACGGTACCACAATATTTTTTCTTCGCCTGACTCATCTTTCCCTTGAATCATTGTAAAAAGCGGTCCGCCTGGGGTGATATATTGCTTTAAAGTCACTTCTGTCAGCAGGTTTTGTTCGAGAGATAATTTTTCTGCCAACTCCAGCGATAGAGTTTGCTGTCTTCCTGATTTGTCAGTGCTATCCGCACAAGCAGTTAACATCAATATACACATGAATACCAACATAAGTCTCATCTAGACCCCCCGCCTGTCTTAGGTTTTTGTACAGATGCGATCCAAAGCGCAAAACAGATTTCGGAAAATACCAATCAAATTTTCGGTTCTATAGTTTTATAAAAATGAGGTGATGATATTACAAAACGTTTCCAATGGTTGGAAAGTTGCACTAGCTGAACGCTAAATGCCAAGACATATGCACCAAATATCTTATTTTGTGAAGAATCGAGTAGGAGGAGGCGGCTAGCCCCCGTCCTCTCACACCACCGTACGTACCGTTCGGTATACGGCGGTTCATGAAATATTCCGTATCGAGTTATATCTGTCCGCTAAGCTTCTCAATCCATGGGATTCCCAATAGCGATTATTGAGTGCCCTGCTCAATATCGGACTTCCTGCAACTCGCCAGTACCCTTTTCGGGTATTTCCCCATTCAAAGGCTTTATCATTAGGCATGCCTAATGATATAAGCCGTTTGACTTTGGTTTTTTGGTTTCTTCCATTGCTTCCAAAGACACATTCTTAGCCTTCTTCGAATCCATTTGTCCATATTCAGAAAGACACTTGGCGTGTCCGCCAGCGAGAAGTATCCGCACCAACCAATTAGGTATTGGTTCAGCTCTTTGATTCGCTCTTCCATCTTCATCGCCCTTCTTCGAGAGGCTATCTCCCGAATCCTGGCTTCTGCTTTCTGTAAGGGTTGTTTTGCAATCCTTATCTTAAGCAGCTGAAACTAAATCCTAGAAACTTTCGCTTCCATGGTTGATCTACCGCGCTCTTCGCTTGGTTTACCTTTAGCTTTAGTCTTCTCTCGATGAATTGGAACAACGTTCCTAGCAAGTTTTTCTATTCTTAGGTCTTTCATAATATCCCTCCTGAGGTTAAATCATTCATATTATTAGACACTTAAGATGGTTAAAAAGCCACATTATGAGTATTGGGGATATAGAATTAAAAAAGGAGCTACCCCAATCTTGCTTCTAAAAGGCAGCATAATGATGATAATTAAACCAAGGTACCTCGATAGAATTCAATTGACATATTCTTTCCTTGGTCTGACTAAAAGTTTGTCTCTATGCCCCCTTGGGAAAAAAGGTCAATTCGAGATTTTTTTCTACTTGTATGTGGCTTTTTATCTCCCTGCGGTGTCTAATTGAATGTAAGGTCAAGAGGAGGTTCTTACAGTGTCTGGAGCTCATGACAAAAGCCCTGTTTATCCGGATGAACAGGGAATCATCAAAAAATTTGAAATCAGCTATGATCAATATCGCGAAAGAATCCGCAAATATCTCTCATTGAAAGTAAATCCTATGGCTGCGGATGACTTAACGCAGCAAGTTTTCTTAAAGGCAATAGAAAACATTCATACTTTTAAAGAAAATTCCAGTTTATTCACTTGGATTTTCAAAATTGCTCAGAATACAGCGAGAAATGAATTTCGAAGTTTATCGCGAAAAAAAGAAATCCCCTATGATTTTACAGATTACGAATCACAGTCTATCTCGCTTGATTTTGCTAAGTATGTTGAAATTCGGATTGATATTAGTTCTGCGTTAAAAAAACTAAATGAGCTGGACCAACAGATTATTTCATTGCGTTTTTTTGTTGACTGTACCTTGTTGGAAATTTCCAAGATCGTTGAAATGCGTGAGAGTGCAGTAAAGAACAGGTTGTACCGATCATTGGAGAAATTAAGAAGAGAATTAAAAGAATGGGGTGACATTGCCATGATGTCTATTCAAGATATGATATCAATTGTAAATAAAAGTGAATCAAATGATCTGAACGATAGTCTGAAGAAGGTTCATCATGACTTATTTAATGAGCTTAAGGATAATGTTGAAAGAATTTCATTGAAATATAATCACCAGCCATCCCAAAAAATTATCATTGAAATTTACCCGGATCTTCCGACCTTCCATCAAGCTGTGGGTGAAGAAAATGCTCCAAATTGGTTCATGGGTACTTTTAAGGACAATTATTTAAAAATTGTTTCTCCTTTGAATCCTGGGCCAGAGCATACGTATCAATCCATTCTTAAATCCACCGTACACTTGTTCACCATGTGGTTAATCAATGACATTAATCCGCTTGCTCCAAAATGGCTGCATCAGGGTATTGGAGGATATGAGTCAAAAGGAATGAGCGAAGAATTCATAAAGAACAGCACTTTAGATACCATTCATAATCTTGTTATCCCGTCTTTTCAAGAGCTAAATAATGATACTTGGGATTTTGAAGCGATGAAAGGATTTCAACTATCTTATTTAATTGTGGAGTTCATCATTAATAAATATGGATTGGATGCGTTAAATAAAGTGATTAGAAATCCCAATGGCTTTAATGAAATTTTTCAACGTTCCGAATTAGAGCTGTATGAGCAATGGGTTGAGTATGTAAGAAACAAATAGTAATGTTTCTGGCCCTTTAAGCCCGGTTATAAACCGGGCTTTTATTCTATTATCCTCCCGATGAAGAAGGAAAGGGAACGCGGCAGTCTTGAATTTTTCCATTCAAGGCTGCCGCTGTTTCTTGCCTCCAAAGTACTTCACTTGTACCCCAGACAAGCTAAATCTTACATGACATTAAACTATCTTGCCCGTCCCTCGGTTTTAAGGATTTATCTCACCTATACTCACTCATTCACAGGATTTCGTCGCCTTGGAATACAGTTGCTGTTCGGAAAGTAAGCTCATTAGACACCTTTATCCTGGTTGTTTATTGAGTTATCGTACCCGTTAGCTCAATGAATGTTGATTTATCGCATAAAAAGAACAAAAGCCGCCAAAAAGGCGACTTCAAATGGATATACTGCGATGTTGTCCTTCGACAATCATCTTTCACGATTTTCGATCCTTAAGCAAATTCATAATAAATAAAATAGCCATAGTGATTACCATATTACCTACAAGTGCAAATAAAATATAAATAAATTCTCGTTCTACAAGGAAAGACCCTATTATTGCTATACTTATTAAGAATATATATGTGTAAATGTATGATTTAATTAACAATACTATTTCTTTTGTTAGATAATAAAATATTATTGCTACAAAAGTTGATGATACATTGAAAAAATAAACGTTTTCGAACGCTGCTGCAGCTAATATGATGATACTGAGTATTAAACTTAAATAAATTGAAAGTTTAATCGGTCCTGCTTTAATTCGTTTATTATCATGTTTATCATTGAATTTCAAAGTAACACAACCTTAAATATTGTAACTTGCTTTGAGAGATTGAGTCCCCACCTAGGAAACTAACATCCCATCAAAAGGTACTCTCAATAGTCTCACCGCTTGCCTAATTCAAAAAATCGTCTCGATTAAATATAACATAAAATCGATGCCTACTATCCGAACAAATTTTCCCATTATCCTGTCCGTTAGCCATCCATGCATCTCTTATGCCGCACCACAGAGCATGAAAGTATCCGTTCTTTGGTAGTTGAGAAGACGTCAGACACTTTACCGGCTGACGTCTCTTCGTGCTTATTGAGCTAACGTACCCGTTAGCTTAATCTCACAACCTTTTTTCTTTAGAAAATCAGGAGGCCACTAACCGCATGTTATCTATACTAAGCCCATAAAATTCAGCGCCATTCGGCGCTTTTTTCTTTGTTTTCATGTCAATAATGAAATGCTAACGTATTTATTTGTTGATCTTCTTTATTCGTTTAGTTACTTAGACCGAATGGGCAATAAAAATGGTATTGGTGAATTAACTTTATAGAAATAAAAACATGAGTTAGTCAAATTGGTGAAGTAATAAAAAGGAGCAGCGTATACTCTAAAAGGTTCACTTCAAAGGTGCAAAATTAATATTAACATACAAAATGGCATGCAAATTGACAACCTATTTGAGACGCCATTTTTGTTGTTATATCACTATTTTTAAGGAATTGACCTCATTATTGGCAGGAAAATGTTTATTCATTTCAAACAAAGAAATAATTTATGAAGAGAGAAAGTCCGTTGTCAATTTTAGTTTCAATTTCGCTCCCAATTCAATGCCAATTGCAGTATCACTCGAGATTTCAAATGACAACCGATTAACAAAGAAAAACCATTGATGGCATTTAAGCCACAATGGTTTATTTTATTACTTTTAACTTGTCCGTATTATTTTCACTTTTAATCAGCAGCACGTTTTCAGGTGTTACTTTGTAAACCCAATAAGCTATAAGTTCTTCATTATTCAGTGTTAAATTATGATTTTTGGCAAGAGTGACAATGAAGGTTGCTTTCCCTGCTTGCGAAACCTGTGTTGAATAGTATGTCTTTGATTTAGGTGTGTTTTTGTCAGGTCCTGGTCCAGGTGGAGAACTTTCAACTACATTTACATCAGATTTAGCAGGGAAATGAGAAACTTCTTCTTTTAATTCTTGTAATTCCAATACTTTTGAAATGGCTTCTGTTTCAGAAAACTCACTTTGCGGTTTAGCTGATGCAGTGCATCCCGTTAAAATAACGAGCGTGGCAATGATGATAAGTAAATATGGTTTCATCTTCAATTAAATATCCTCCCCTTTTCTTTAAATTATAACGTAACTATTTTAGAAATTGTTTCAATCGCCTGCTTGGTAAATTTCGGATGCCGTTGTAAAATTGATTTCATCTCCTTTTCCATCTTCAAGGCTTCTTAAGTTCTTCAATGTTCAGATGTGAATAAGCAATCCAGATATATACGTATCCCAACCTACTTTGTTGCGTTAACCTGAAGGGCTGCCACATGGCAGCCCTTCAGGCATTGAACTATCGTACCCGTTAGCTCAACGAGGTACGAGATTGTTTCCAGAAATGATACTGGCTTCTTCTGCGGGTTTCTTCACCTTGTTATTCAGTGGCTCAACACTTGGAAACTGGCGCAGCAAATTTAGTGCCTCCCGATTGTCCTCTCCCCTCTCCCGCACAATCGCGTTTTGCAGGAAGCATCGGGCGAGCCGAAGGCGCTGGATTATATTTTATATTCGAGGTTGTCCTAAGTATCACTAACAGAGCACGGTGAGTGAACAGAACCACCGGCACTCTGTTTTTTAGTACTCAGAAAGGGGTAGGAATCGGAGGACACGATACGGCATCGATGAATCGCGGATCGATACCATAGAAGTACCAGTATGATCCGTTCCATCTATACCCTGCTACACCGTCCATATCGACATATGTCGGATAAAACCAGAAGTTCTCGCCAGACCTAAGCCAAACATAGGTGTACTGGTAAACGCAGTCGACGATATAAGAAACAGCGGGTTTCGGCGGGATGAATGCGGGAGGAGGAGACTGCGGTGGTTGTCTCATGGGTCCTTTATTTCGCATATGAGCCATAACATCACTCCTATCGGAAGATATTCATGATTTTACATGAAAGTGTATCTTATACTACGTAGGTGAATAACCACTTGACTGTACGCATGCCTAGTCATAACCATTTTGCACGGTCAACCGTAGCAATTTCTGTCCTGAATCTTAAACTCCACGGAATAGCTGTTTTTATGTGTACGAATGCCATTTCACCAGGGTAGTTACACTGATATTATTCTTTAGAGCAACGCCTGCTCGACTGACTTCTCCTGACTCTAACTCCTGCACAATGGCGAGTTTCTCTGAAGCGTTGCATTCATTCCTTTTTAACAAAAAAACTCTTAATCGACGGGCTTGTTCTTATTGAGATACCAAGCTTCAATTTGGTTATACGTCATTTGAATTTTTCTGTTAAAACTATCGTATTCATCCTTAATGTCCCTACCACTAGAGCCATACTCTTCGTAAAATTAATAAATCCTTGATACTTTCTATCTTGTGGTCGTATAAGCTACGAATGATTTTTTGAGTCAGCTTATGCTCATCGTCAGGAGCTCCCATGCCGATTAGTCCAAGTGGGTCAAATTCATTTACACATTTTTCTAATAGCTAAAAAATTACTCATATATTCTTTGGACATATTCTTTTTATTAATAAATAACAGCCCCCAACCTTCATTTTGTTGCGAATAACAATACCATATATTGGAACTTTTCTCCCTATTAGCCATCCATGCCGCTCACGCGACACCACAGAAGTAATTTCGTTCTTCCATGGGAGCTTAACAAAGAAAGGGAGCAGCTGCCGCAGCAAACTACCCCTTGTTTGTTCAACTATCGTACCCGTTAGCTTAATGCTTATCGGCAATCTAAATCTTTAATTGCCTGTCATATTGCTCACAGTAACCCTTCTCAGTCATTGCTTAACTTTCCATTGTACATGTAGTCATCTCCCAATTTGATCTCGATTCTACTGCTCCCGAGCTTTTTCATATCCTTGTATGCGGTTATCTCAAGTATACCTTCGGTTCCCCAAGATTGTGACGGGTCGCCTTCTACCATTGGAGACCAATAGATCGTATCGCCTGACTTAACGGTCGCTTCCTTCCCCTGATCCTTCACAATGGGATCCGCCGGATTCCACAATAATAGCTCCCCCTCTGAGGTTCGCACTTCAATTTTGTCTGCATCCTTCGAAGCAATTGTTATAGGAAAGCCTGGCACACTGCTCATATACGTTGCGTATTGGCCTAACGGGAAGGTTACATCGGGCTTTACCACTATTTGAGCGCCGTCTGCCGCATAAGCAGTAACCACGAATCCACTAAATAAAGTAGCTGGATTTTCTTGATCCTTATTGTGAAGTACAAGTGGTCCTCCAACGGCAAGAAGGAATATAATCATGCAGGAAACGGCAATCATCGCGGCCTTACTACGAAATGCTCGAGCTACAGATCGAGGTACCGCGGCACTCGTGATTGATTTGTTGATGATTCTTTGTTTGAGTTCATTGTCTGCCTTTATTTCGTTCATTCCGTTCACATACTTCGTTCTAATCGTCATCGTCAAATCCTCCCATTATCTTTTCCTTCAGAATCTCTTTCGCTCGCTTTAGTTGTGTCCGAACCGTGCTCTCTTTTAAGTTCAGGAGCTCGGCAATCTCAGCTGTTTTGCAGCCTTCATAATAGTAGAGATAGATGACCATTCGGTATTTCCGAGGGAGCTTAAGAACAAAGGATACGACCTCCATACTCTCGGTATGCTCAATAGGCAGTGGTATCTCCTCAACAGGAGAGAACCATTTCTTCCATGGACTTCTGATCACGTCTTTGCATGTATTTATCGTCACTCGAATGATCCAAGCCTTCTCGTGCTCGGAATCGTTAAAGGGACGTTTGTGCTTAAAAAGCTTGATATACACCTCTTGACACACATCCTGCGCATCCGCTAGGTTTCCGAGGTGGGTTAGTGCCAATCGCAGCACCATATCGGCGTATTTGTTCACCAAGATTGCTAAGTATTCATTATTGTCCATCACGTTACTTCCCAATGTTTCTCCTCCTTCTGCTCATAACACGATCGAACATGGGGAAATGTTTCGTTCTATTAATAAAAATTTTATGGGAATAGTTGGAATGGAATAATACAATAAGACAGAACGGACAGCCTGCGAAATAACACAGTAAACCTATGTTGCTCTTTAGCTCAATAAAAATGGAGCATGCCGAAGTGGCTGCCCCTTTGTATTTTGCTATCGTTACACGTTAGTTTAAGCATATCATTTTACAAGAGACTTCAAGTCCTTTACAACCATTTCAACTCGTTCATCCATAGGGGCATGGGAACCTTCATAGTTATAAAAAATCAATACATTTGCTACTTGGTATCTTCCATGTGCTACCAGATCCGCCGTTGCCGTCTTATCCTCGAAATTCTTTATTCCTTTCTTTACTCCAGCACTGGACGAATAGACATAAATACTGATTAACTGTTCATCATTAATAAGAAAAGGTTCAGGTATGACACCATTTAAAGTCATTAGAAATACACTATCCGTATTTAATTCTATTGGCTTTACTAAAGGAATCCCATGTTTTTCAAATAAGTCTTTAATCTGTACTAACGTAATTGTTTTCTCGGTATTAATGCACCCTGTTACAATGCAGCACATTGCTAACAAGACTATCATAAATTTTTTCATTATAATCCCCCTTTTCAGTATAACGTTAGGAGATGGATGTATGTTGCAAATAAAGACGGATCTATTGTGCTAAACAGCCCGTTAGCTTAAAAGAGGCAGCCGATCGTCGTAACCGGCTGCCTCCATGTCATTATTGAGCTATCGTACCCGTTAGTTCAATGGATTATTTCAATAAAATTGTAACGAGCTGTGCTGCCATTCCCTAGCTAAGAAATTACACTCGACACATTTTACATGCAATTTTCTTCAACAGTTACTTTGTCATTATTAATTGTGACTTCTGAATATCCCGACAATGACTCAGTATACGAACATACCCCTTTTGACATGGTTTCTCCTCTTGAATCGGTATATTTTAAATAGATGCCTCCTTCACTAGTCAAACTTAGCTTGGGCTTTATTTTTACTTTCTCACCACTTTTAATCGTCTTCGAATAATAATCCTTAGAAGCTTTAATTTCCCCCGATGAACCTTCTACTGTCCCCGTTTCTACTGAAACAATATCGTAGTCTGATTGATTATTTATCGTTATCGAGAAGCTTTGAAATTGTCTAAAAAAGTCTATGTTAGTTCTATAGATTAAAAAAGCTATTATCATCAAAGAAAATACCGCAACTATCAGAATAAAAGACCTTTTTTTTATTTTCACATTCGTAACTCCCATCCTTTGCAATACTCTTTCTGATGTTCGAAGGTTTCACAAAAACAACTTTAACGATTGAACCTGGTGAAAAATCGTTCACTTTCAAAGATTTTCCTGTTTCATTTCGAAAAATCGTCTCATTAGTATATTCAACATTACAGCCGTACCCAATATCATTAATGGCGCCTTTTTTTCCTTTGTTTGCCTCGTCAGTACAATCCACGACAAGACGATTGGACTCTACTTTCTCGATCTGTCCTTCAAGTCCCTCAACAGAGTTTCCGCAACCAACTAACAATAAGCCGAGAAAGACTAAAACAATTACAACCCGTAACATATATCTCCCCCTTATCTAAACAATTAGACGTGACCAACATATGCATTGTTGCGCATAACTTCCAGTTACTTCAATAAACAAATGAGGAGCTGCCTCGAAGCAAGCTCCTCAACTATCGTACCCATTAGCTTAACGGCAAATTATTTATGTTCATTCACATTTGTAAGTTTCCGCAACAAAACTATAATCTAAATCATCTTTATGAATAAATACCGAACTTTTTGAACGATAACCC
>NZ_JBWDNW010000060.1:0-1354 GCF_056269405.1 Paenibacillus sp. J2L1-98
CAAGGTTATGAACTGATCTATTCTGTTTCTTGAAAAGAATGGCTTTGAAATTATGTTCCGATTATCTAAGATAACAACGGGTTATTTTAAGCAGCTTCATTAAGCTAACGGGTACGATAGTGGAGGAGCTTGCTAAGCAGAAGCTCCTCTTTTGTTTTATTGAAGTAACTGGCAGTATAGATGAATACTATCCAAAATAAGGAACAAGTATTATTGTAACTTTTAGGCAGGCATCAGCGTCATAGTATTAACGAAATAATATCTCATTATCTTATTGAGTGGAGCGTTGTTATGAAAAAGAAAGTTGTCCTTGCTCTTGCAGTTTTAGGAATTGTAGGTGTAGCAAGTGGTTTATTGTCTAACGCGGGCTTCGCAATGAAGGAGACGCAGACTAAGATTGTTCCAATACATCAAAAAGAAACCATTGGGAATCTTGCGTATGAAATTCAGATGGATAAAAACCAGTTTGGTTTGAATGATGAAATCGAAGTCTACGCAAAGGTGACGAACGTAGGAAAAGAAACGATTTCATATGTTTCCGGCAGTTCTAGCTGTCCTAACCACGTGGTTATTGATATCGTTAACCAAGAATCGAATACAAGGTTGGCGACAAAGCAAGGCGAGATATGCACGTCTGACCTCGTTACATCTAAATTGGCTCCTGGTCAAACCGTTGAGGATAAGTGGACTTTTATTTCGAAGCAATGGATTAAAAATGAGCTTGAGCCAGTGTTGGCTGGCACTTACGATGTGAAGGTTTCTTTGCCTCCGGAAGGAATCGAATTTACAGAAAATCAGCCAGAACCAAAAAATCAACGTGACAGTACCAAAACACAGATAACCATACTCGGAACCGATGCTAAGACCGCCAAATAAAAGGGCGGTTTGTTTTTCTTTTGGTCAAAAATTAACAATCAGGATTAAAGGGATATTTTTCGTAATTAATAATATTGAAAAAAGCATTCCTATTTGGTGACAAGAACATTAACCCATTCCCGACGGCAGATTCGGTGGGGTCATTACGCTAACGGGTACGATAGCTCAATAAACAAGAAGAGACGGTAGCCGGTGAATGAACTGCACCCCGTCAAGTAGACAGTACAAATAACAAAAATCAATTAAGCGGCCTTGGTCCTAAATTCCATCGGACTGAGGCCGTTTAGTTTTGCTTGTAATCGTTCATTATTGTAAAAGTGGATGTAGGCCTCAATGTCCTTCTTAAGCTCCTCAAAAGTATGGTACTTGTGCAAATAATATTTCTCACATTTCAAGGTCCCCCAGAAAGATTCCATTGGACCGTTATCGATGCACCGCCCAACACGGGACATGCTCTGGATCATTTTATTGTCATCCA
>NZ_JBWDNW010000015.1:0-140161 GCF_056269405.1 Paenibacillus sp. J2L1-98
ATCCAGACGGTCCCATTCGATTTTCACGTTTGGATGTTCCTTCATATATTTGTTTGCAATCTCTTCCTCGATCTGATAAGAGGCTGTACTCTTGTCCGTCTGATTGGTTTGGAAGGTGAGCGTAATTTTTTTCTCTCCGCCGTTATCCTTCGCCGCACCTCCAGCCTCGCCGCTTCCGCTCTCGGTCTTGTTTCCACCGCAAGCCGCCAATGTCAAAGTCAATGCAGCAGAAACAACTAGACTCATTACACGCATTTTTTTCAACTTGCTTTTCCCCCTCGAATTAATGATATCGCTTACAAATGTAACTTTACCGTTTATTTCAGATGACATGTTATACAAAAATTCAACTTGTCATGTTTAAAATTTCAACTACATTAGAAAGGTGAGGCTCATGAACGAGTGTTCTTTACCAGGAAGTGCTTCGACATATGGAGCAATATTGTTACGAGCCGCACTTATAGCCAATCGTGGCCATTTCCTGTTACAACTATCAGCTTAACATGTTGAAATTTTCAATCGAATCGCATAACAAGAAGGCCGCCTGGAGTTTCGGCGGCCCTCTTTGTTAGATTGAGCAAAATTACTTTTATTTCCATATATTTAGACGAAAGGCAGCACAATGAATGCCGCCTTTACCGATTCTGGATAATCAATTCGACCAGTTTTTCAGCTGCCTCCTGCTCCCTCGGCCCTTGTGCAGTAATGGTGAGTGTCGTACCGCTAATCACTTCAAGTGCCATCACGCCGAGAATGCTTTTGGCATCGGAAACAATATTTTTGGCCTTCCAAACGACGCGGATCTCCTCTTCTGTAAAAGCCGTTGCCGTTTCGGTGATTTTTTTGGCGAACAGTAACGGAAAACCATTCTGCTGAACCATCACATCTATTGAAGTCATAACCTACTCCTTCCAGCCATTTTATCCATTTAGTTTGTCCGAACCGCTTCCAGTTCCTCTATCACTTGCGGGTACTCCTTATCGAGCTTGTAAAACCACAAGAATACGATTTGCAGAATGCCCAAAATGACTGGGAGATAGATAAAGAGAACCTGAATCGCCGTACTGGCAGAACTGCTGATTGTTTCCTGACCGCCGATATAGCCGCCCAGGGTAAGGCCCCATCCGACGAAGGCCCCTCCCAGACCGGTTCCCGCTTTCGCCCCGAAGCTGCCCCCGCTATAGACCAAACCTTCCGTTCTCATGCCCGTTTTCCATTCACCGTAATCAATGGTGTCAGCCAGCATGGCAAGGAGCGTAGCTGTAATCGGCATCATTCCGATCGCTCTGACGATTACACCGGTTAATACGACCGGAAGGCTGGCGGGATCTAAGGCTATAATCAGCGATCCTGCAATCATAATGACACTGCCGAGGATCGCTGCATTCCGCTTTCCATATCTTTTGATGAACGGCGCGATGAAAAACAGACCAACAAGAATCGGCAGCAGGCTTGCCATACCAACTAATCCTACGAGCCCGCTGTCCCCGAGGATATACTGGGTATAATAAACATTCATTCCGGTGATGATACTGTACTCGATAAAGTAGATTACAGAAAAACCGAGTATCATGGCCCAGTATTTATTGCGGAACAAGGCATGTACGGCACGCTTGAGCGGAATTTCCTTTTGAACGACCGATGGTTTGACTCGCTCCTTCGTCGAGGCGAAGGTAGTCAGGAACAGAGCGACGGACAGTACGGCGAACACCACGAACGTCCAGATCCAGCCTGTTTTGCCTCCCCCGAACAAATTTACGAGTGGCATGGTGATAAAGGTAACGAATAAGGCACCCGAAATCGTCATGACCATCCGGTAAATATTGAGCAATGAGCGCTGGTATGGCTCCTGAGTCATTAAAGAATTAAGAACGCCATAAGGCACGTTGATGCAGGAGTATACCAGATTCACCAATAAATAGGTGATATATGCGTAAACTAAAACTCCGGTCGACCCGATATCAGGCACCGTGAATAGCAGCACGCCCGCTGCACCGAAAGGTACCGCCATCCACAGCAGCCAAGGCCGGGCTTTGCCGTGACGTGACTTCGTCTTGTCGACAAGCGCGCCGACGCCAATGTCGATAAATGCGTCCAACACCCGCGCGATCAGCAGCAGCGTACCGATAGCCGCTGCCGATAGTCCGATTACATCTGTGTAATAGAAACTCAGGAAGGTTGCTGCCGATGTCCAGATCAAATTGCTCGCGAAATCACCTACGCCATACCCCAATCTTTCTTTCATGCTGAGCTTTGCTGATTGCTTATCTGTGTCCGCCACGACTTTTGCCTCGGGCATGGTGGGACTTTTTGAAGAAACTGCTCCTGTATTCAATCTCGTTTGTGCTCCTTTCAATGACAATTCGTTTCATCAAGCGAGGCCAAAAGCTCCTCTTCGCTGTCAAGTCCTCCTCCGGATGCGAGCAGGCTGCAAGCGGCATATATATGTCACGAGATGCTCTCCAAAGTTTTAGAGAGACCTATGCAATTACGAAAATTGTTTTGTGGGATTATACATGTAGGTTCTGAGCAAAATAGATACAATACTTAATATCAAGAATAAAAATCCACCTAATACAACGTATTGTGTACCTATTCCTGATATAAAGAATCCGCATACAGCTGTGCCCATTGTTGTTCCCAAGTTAGCGGATGTCAAAAATAATCCGTTAGCGAAATCAGGAGCCTCGGGGGCTGCAGACGCAATCCAATACTGATTAATGTTACTTCCTATACCCGCTATTACACCCCAAACCAAAATTAAAAAAGCCATAGGCATACTGAACTGTCCCGTTAAGAATAGGATGATATAAACAGCTCCTAATGCGAAAGGAAAAGACACAGCAGATTTGGTGGCATTATTAATAAGCAGCTTCCCTGCGATAATATTTCCGATAATATTGGCCGCACCGTATACAAGCAACATTAAACTGATTAAATTCCAAGAAATTTTCGTAATGGTTTCAAGATACTCAGCAAGGAAACTATAAACACCGAATACGGCACCATTCATGAAAATAACAGCCGCAATGGAAAGCCAAGTAATTGATTTTTTTAATACTCCTAATTGTTCTCCATAAGAAAGTCTTTCCTTAACAGGCATGGATGGTACAAATAGGAATGTGGCAATGAATACTACAGCATTCACGATCGCAAAGAATAACATCGCCATTTCAAACGAAGCTGCACTTGCAATATAACTAGTGACCGGTACGCCAAGTACCATGCCGGCAGATACTCCAATAAACACCTTGGAAACAGCTTTTGGAGCTTCTTCATTGCTGACTGACGTTGCAGCTACTGTAAAAGCCAATGAAACATATATGGGATGGAAAATCCCTGGAATTACACGGGCAATTAATACAATGTTAAAGTTAGATGCGAATGCGGAGACAATATTGCTCAGAATGAAAACGCCAAGAACAAGCAACATTACCTTCTTTCGATTTATGCCCGAAAATAATAAAGGCATCGTTGGACCGGATATTGCAACAGCAAGCGCAAAGAGACTCACGAACAACCCGGCTGTAGCTATACTGACATGAAAATGATCAGCAATTAATGGCAATATTCCGATAACACCCATTTCAGTATTTAAAATACTGAAAACGCCTATAGTCATTATGAATATAAGCAAATAATTTCGTTCAGCTTTCATTATTCATCCCTATCTTCATTTAAATGGACTAATCTTTTGAAAACCTTAGAAAACCGGGTTAAGAAATCTTTCTCCGACCCGGTTTCTACGGTGTGTCGTTCCGACTGGCTTTCCGCTTACTTGACTGCCGCTGTCTCCAACTCGTTCAGCTTCTTCAAATCCTCTGCCAGCATTTCCTCCGTATAAGCTCCCTGCCCCATAGCGACCAAACATCGAAGCGGGAAATACCGTATAATCGCATTCAGCATGTCGGGGTTGTCAGAGAGCTGATCCACAAGCCCGAATTCTGCAAATTTGTCCATACACAATTTTGCCATTTCAGCTGCCCTCGGGTTATCCAATATGTCACCGACCATCGTGTTGCGGTGATATCTGACGGGTAGAGCGGTGCCGCCTTCGATTTCGACCGCGGTTTGCAGCGAAATCTGTTGCGACGTAGCGCCGATCAAAATGTCGAAAGCGCCACTTTCCACATGCCAATCGCCAATCTCCGTATTGTAATAAGCGAACGCTCTGCGATCCAGCACGAATTCCACGGTCTTCTTCTCCCCTGGCTGCAGCTCGACTTTCCGGAAGCCTTTCAGCTCCTTCTGCGGACGAATGACGGTGCTTGCAACGTCACGCACATAGAGCTGTACGATTTCCTTGCCCGTGACTTTTCCGGTGTTAGTTACCGTGACTTGAACGTTTAACGTCTCCGAGTCTTTCATGGAAGTCCGGTCCACCTTAAGATCGCTGTATGCAAACTGCGTGTAGCTGAGTCCGAAGCCGAACGGAAAGAGCGGTTCCAGTTCTTTCGCGTCATAGTAGCGGTAGCCGATGAACAGGCCTTCGCGGTATTCGACCTTATCGCTCTCGCCCGGGAAGTTCAGGAAGGACGGATTGTCGCTGAGCTTGACCGGGAACGTCTCCGCAAGCTTGCCGCTCGGACTCACTCGGCCGAATAGCAGGTCCGCCACTGCGCCTCCGAACGCCTGTCCGCCGAGATAGCCTTCCAGCACGGCCTTCGTCTTGTCAATCCAAGGCATCTCGATCGCTGAGCCGTTGCTGAGCACGACGACGAGGTTGCTCTGAACTTCCGCCACGGCATCGATTAACGCCTGGTGATTAGCCGGAATAGCAAGATGCGTGCGGTCGTAGCTCTCCGATTCGTAGCGCTCCGGCAATCCGATGAACAGCACCGCAACATCCGCCTGTGCCGCCGCATTCTTAGCCTCTTGCTCAAGCTCAGCGTCGACCTCGTCGCTGTTCAAGTTATAGCCCTGGGCGTATACAATCCGTGCTTCATCCCCTGCCGCGGTTATCATCTCTTCGAGCGCATCGTCGAGCTTCGTCGGATTGACATGGGAACTTCCACCGCCTTGATAACGCGGTTTTTCGGCGAATTCTCCGATGATGGCGATCGTCCCCCGTTTTTGCAGCGGCAGGATTCCATCCTCATTTTTCAGCAGGACCATGCATTCCTGCGCAACTTCTCGCGCCAAACGATGATGCGCCTCTGCATCAAACGATGCGTCCTTCTGCCGGTTTTCGACCACTTTGAAAATAAAGTTCAACAACCGCACTACTGCGCGGTCTAACGTCTGTTCAGATAACTGTCCGCTGCGTACGGCTTGGACAATCTTGGAATCGCCGACCCCATAGCTGGATGGCATCTCCAGTTCCAGTCCTGCCTGAAGTCCCTTCACACGCTCATTTACGGCGAACCAGTCGGATATGACGAAGCCATCGAAGCCCCACTCCTTACGCAGCACTTCCGTCAGCAGCCATTCATTCTCCGACGCGAATTCCCCATTCACCTTGTTATACGAGCACATCACACTCCAAGGCTGCGACTGCTTAACGGCACCTTCGAAGCTGGCCAAGTATATTTCTCGCAGCGTCCTTTCATCGATGACTGCGTCAACTGTCATGCGGCGGTGCTCCTGATTGTTCGCGGCGAAATGCTTTAGTGACGTGCCGACGCCCTGGCTTTGCACGCCATTGATGTGGCTAGCTGCCAACTCCGAGGATAAATAAGGATCCTCCGAGAAATATTCGAAGTTCCGTCCGCAAAGCGGAGACCGCTTGATATTCGCTCCCGGCCCGAGCAGCAGGGCGACATTTTCAGCCTGGCATTCCATGCCGAGCGCCTCGCCGATCCGGTTAATCAGCTCGCGGTTCCATGAAGCGGCCATTCCGGCTGCCGACGGAAAGCACGTAGCGGGCACACTGTCATGAAGCCCCAGGTGATCGTCACCCTCCATTTGCTTCCTTAATCCGTGAGGGCCATCCGTCACCATCAGCGAAGGGATGCCGAGCCGCTCGATTCCTTTCGTATGCCAGAAATCAAGCCCGGAACAAAGGCTGGCCTTCTCCTCCAGCGTCATTTGGGCTATCAGCCCTTGAATAATATCCGACTGCACATTAGATTTCATCATTATTTCCTCCCTCTGCCTATTTGATACCAAACCGCGCCCACACAGATTCCTTTGCGTATGCAGCCAAGTGTATAAGGAATAAGACAGGGTACTGCTAATTAGAAATTGCATAAGCAATTATTCATTTTGCTTTTCCCCTCTTACAAATAAAACTTTAACGTTTATCTCAGACGATGTGTTATACAAAAATTCAACTAGTCATGTTTAAAATTTCAACAACATCAGAAGGTAATGCTCAATGAAACGAGTGTCCTTTACCGGGAAGCGCCATCCAGCCAAATATAAACTGTTGCTTAATAATGATGACACCAAAGCGTTATGCTTCTTCACGTTTGTTAAACATCGCGTATAAATTAATGAGGTATCCCCCATTAGGAGATACCTCACTTTGAAATTATGCTTTGATACAGTACGGTTAACGTCAAGCTCTTCATAGGTGGAGTAATTTTCACAATCACTCCCGCGAATGTTCATCAAAGCACCAGCCATTGAAGCTTAAATTTCAGCCGCTCTGTCGGACAATATGATCCGCCGTTCTTATCGCTAAAGCCATGGTGGAAAGAGTTGGATTCGCCGATGCAAGAGAAGGCAGAACACTGTTGTCCGCTATATATAGACCGGTAATTCCATGAATTTGGCCAAAGCGGTTCGTAGCGGAAAGAGCCGGGTCTGTGCCCATTCTGCAGGTACATGATTCATGGTAGTCGCTTCCCGGCGGAAACAAGTCAGGTTCCTCAACCAAAGCAACTCCCATTGCCGAAGCCGTCTGAATAATGCCCCGGTGCATTTCGTTGATAACCATGCGGTCTCTGCTGCTGTATGAAAAGTTGACCTGGATCATAGGCACCCCATAATCGTCCCGTACGCCGGGGTCCAAATAAACCCGGTTTTCAGATCGGGACTCCACCCTGCCGAGAGCCCCTAAGCTCACGGCCAGTTCTTCTTGTGGCACCTTTTCTTCGAATTGCTGGTATGAAAAATACGGACCAGTCCCGAATATTTGAATCTGATAAGGATTTTGCCAAGTTTCCTGCTTTAAAATAGCCAGGTTGCCAATAGGATCCGGAAACTGCCTGGAGCTGATTTTGCCAGTGCCTACAATTAACGAATGGTTGGTTAAATAGCGTCCGATCGCCGGACCTTGGATGCCCGAATGAAGCAATATCCGAGGCGTTTCTAAAGCACTGGCTGAAACAATGACGTTTTTTGCCCGAATGATGTAAGTTCTTTTTTCTGGAGACATTACAGTAACCCCAACAGCTTTCCCATTTTCGACAAGCACTCGTGTCGTGTAAGAATTTAAAGCAAGATCGAACGGCCTGTCATTTAGGGCGTAGGCAAGAAAGTTTAAAGAGCTGAACCATGCGTTGGAGTGAATTTCTCCAAGATGGGAACCATTCATATCAATGGCGACCGGGACATCAGTCGCTTCTGGAATACCGTTCGCATGAAGCCGGTTCATCAGTATATTCTGAATCGATGAACCTTGAGCATATGATGTGGTGACTTTCATGATCCTTTCAGCGATTCTAAAATATATGTCCATTTCCCCTGGATGGACAGGCCATTGTTGAATTTCGTACTGAGGAGGACGAGGAGATATCCCATTCCAAAACAACGTTCTCCCGCCGAGCGCAAACGTTAGTCTGGCTCCTGAAAATTGCGGCAGGTGTGCCCCGACATAAGTCGAATTATCGGGCCATAATTTATCTCGCATACGTGTGACATTCATAGTGGGAATATTCAGGGCATGAGAATGAAATAGCTTATTACCCTTTTCGAGTATTCCGATTCGCATAGCCCCGTGATTCTTCCAAAGCTCGCATAACCGGTAAAGCGCTGCCCCCCCGCCCGCACCACTTCCAATTATGATAACGTCATAGCTCGTATTGGCCATCTGCTCCAGTGATATAGCCGGGATCCAATTATTTGGGTAATCCCACATGATAACCGATCCTTTCACCACAGAATTTCACAGTTATTTATATGGCATTCATCAATTACAAATGTCTGATTTTTATCCCAAATTTGCGGTGGGTCTTATGATCATTTTTTTAGAGTTCTGATTTATGCTTTTTAAATAGGCACTATACGAAGCCATTGAATTGCAACAGGTTGTCCTTTAGCCTTGGAGCAGTCTGCCAATGGCAGCTGCTCCTTTATCGTCCATCCTTGCCCATAGTGTTACTAGCGTGTGTCCATCTGCTATTCTTCTTCAAACAACCGTTCGCCTTTATGCAGCCTCCAGGCAATTTTAGCCGTATGCGGGAGCTCGCGCGCAGTTGGCGCATGTGCCGCCAAATATCGGGTGCAGGCTATTAATATCGTTTCTTTGGCCTTCTCCGCAAAAGAGCCTGCCGCCGCTTGCCAGCGGTCATATTCGGCCACTGCTGCCTCATACATTTGGAAAGAATGGAATTCCGCATCCTCCCGCAACAGCGCATGGCCAAGCGTGTTAAGCAGCGCCCCCGACTCACCGCCGCCATGAATGTAGTCCATCACCCATTGCGCGGCCGGTCCGACCTGCTGACGCAGATCGAGCAAATCGAGCAGATCTTGATGGTTGGCCGGCGCGCTGGAGCCGGACGGCTTTGGACGCACGGCTGCCGGCACGTTTAAGAAACGGTCAAGATATACGCTAACGGCTCCGTGAAAAATCGCCCGCTGCAGCAGCGGCTCATCTGATTGCAGCAGCCTTTCATGCACGGCGTGAGCATAAGTGAACGTATGGAGCACTGCAATCCAATCGCCAAAATCGTTCTGCGTATGGAAACGAACGATCCGTTCCGCGGCGGCCAAAGCAACGAGCTGTGCCAATTTTGCCGGAGCCGTTCCCGTGATAAGCAGGTCGCGCAGCAAAGCTATCGTCTGCTCTGGCTTATCGCTCAGCAGCTGCTGCAGCAATTGCTCTTCCATATCAGCAGACAGCCGCGTATCCGTTGACCCAACGGCGAGCTTCGCCTGCGCCGCATTCTGTTCCAGCTCGTTGACCGCTTGTTTGATCGGCTCTACGAGGTTCAGCGGCGCCTGCCACTGGTGCAGCTCCTCGCTCCGTGTCGGACGAGCCATCATCGGCACGAGCGAAGTTAAAATCTGCTCCTTTTGCGACACCTCCGCCCACTCTAGCGCCTCAAAAGCTTTGCTGTGGAAATCGAATACATGCCCGCCATCCAAGTAAAAGTGATCTGTTGCGGCGACAAGCATCATATCCGACAACCGCTTCGTGTCAATGCCTTTCAAAATAGCGGTGATCAGCACTTTCTCAGCGCCCTGCGTATCCCGTACCTCTATGCAGCTGCGATACCACTCGGTCAACCGTTCGAACGGCACGTCCGCCGAAGGCAGAGCCGACAGCAAGTGGCGGGTCCCTCTGCCCGAGCTGCCTCGGGAGACATGGACAAGGCCTTGGTACAAGGCGAGTATTTTGCCGTTCTTATCCAGCTTGTCGACGCTTTGCGCCATCGCTGTAAGAATCGTAAGTCCGGCGTTCCAGCCCGTTCCATATGTCGTGCCGAATTCGATGCCAATGCGGGCGATGTCCTGCTCCGGCACTCCCGCTTCGATCAGTCCGACGACCGCTTTCGCGATGACGATGCCGATATTTTGCTCGAGTCCTTCTTTCAGTTTATGCTTATATTTTGCCGCGCCTTTCGCACTTCTGGAAACCGGATTTACCCACACTTCACCGCCTTCGACTCGCACTTCATACGAGGGAACATCGTCCGCCCACGGATCAAGAGTACCGCCACTGCAAACGTCAAACCGGGCATGATGCCAATGACACGTCAAAATCCCGTCGCACAAGCTCCCCATATGAAGAGGAAAGCCTAAATGCGGGCAGCGGTTGTCCACCGCGTATACTTGGTCTTCATGATAAAAAACAGCGATACCGCCTCGTATAACCTTTGCGCCTTCTTCTTTAAGCGCTTCCAAATTCCCTGCTGAAATCCAGTTTAAACTTACACTCATCAATACATCCTCCTTTTTTTAAGCTGCACTCCAACGTACAACAATCGTACCCGGTCAGAATCCTCTGCGTTCTTTTCCATAGTTTTATAATACCTTAATACCCCGGCCATTGCTTCATAAATGAGCCGGAAATCGGCACGACAAAAATAGAGGTTTCTTTTACCATTTTAAAAGCGAATGTATTATACTTCACTAGCGTTGCATTAATGTTATCTGAAACTTCATAATATTCTGTCATATTTAAATGTACGCAAAAAAATCCTTTACAACATATTTTACAGTAACTTATATAACCTTCTACAACAACTGATGTCTGTGGTAATTGAAATCAGGATCAAAAAAATGGACCTTGAAAGGCTCACCCTTTCAAAATCCATTGTTAAACCGGCCTGCTGCCCCGAGTCGGCGAACATGTGATAATATGAGAACATCTGATTCAAACCGTTATAAATGTTCAATGCTTATTTCGCCATAAGCGGAACTGCGATGGCCAAAATCAGTACATAAAAGGCTGTGAAGGGAGTAAGGCTCGGGTTCAGCCCGGCGGCAACGCCCAGTTGAGCCAGAATGATGGAGACCCCCCTCGAACCATGAGGGTTCGACCAAAATTCATGAAATCCTTATTGGATAAGTCGGCTTTTTGTCCAGAAATCCAACCGGCAACCACATTGCCTACAATGGTTACATGGGCCGCTCCTACCGCCAACCATAACCGTTCAGCGGCACCGCTAACATCACGCTTACCATTGTCGCGTTGGCGATTCGTACGGCTGACGCTGTTGATTTTTAAAATTAATGCGCAATTAAAACCCACTTCTGAGCACCTGAACCGTTATTGCTCCAGATTTGTACATTGGTACCGTCTGTTATTCCCCCAGAGGCTACATCTAATACTTTTCCACTTAGCGGATTGAGCAGCCTATAAGTTCCATCACCATTGCTTACAAAGGTCCACTTTTGAGCTCCACTACCGTTGTAATCCGCAATTTGAACATTAGTGCCATCCGAAGTTCCTGCTCCTGCCACATCCAGGGATTTTCCACTATTTGGATTAAGCAGTTTGTAAGTTCCATCACCATTCGCAATGGCCTGCCATTGCTGAGCTCCACTATTATTTACAGAGGCTATTTGAACATTTGTACCATTTGCAGTTCCGCCTCCTGCGACATCCAACGCTTTCTCACTATTCAAATTAACCAGACTATAAGTTTTACCCGAGATAACCTGAGTTTCTACCAGTATAAGACTCCATTTTTGAGATATATTCCCGTTATCTCTATAAATTTGCACACTTGTGCCATCTGCAGTTCCATTAAATGCCGGATTCAGCATCTTACCACTATTGGGATTCATCAGGCGAACCGTATTGTCTCCGTTGCTGATAAATTGCCACTTTTGAGCAACTGAATCATTGTCAGACCGAATTTGAACACTGGTACCATCGGATGTTCCACTAGCAGCTACATCTAATACTTTACCACTATTTTTATTGATCATTTTATATGTCCCATCTGTATTTGCAACCACCTTCCATCTTTGTGCGAAACTGCCGTTATCATTTGCTAATTGTACATTGCTCCCATCCGCTGTCCCAGCACCAGCCACATTAAGAGCACGATTGCTGTTTAAATTGATTAGTTTATATTCCGCACCAGAAATAATACCTGTAGCTGGACGTTGATAAACCCTCACATAATCCACTTCCATTGTCTGCGGGAACAAGGTCGATGCATCAGGGGATCTTGGCCAGGTACCACCTACCGCTAAATTCAGAAGCATATGGAAATTTTGATCGAATGGCTTATTCGGTCCGCCACTACCTGAACTGTACCACTCAGAAGACCGCCGTGTTTGGAATAAATGGTTGTCTACATACCAGCGAATCTCTCCCGGGTCCCACTCGACTGAGAAATCATGAAATTGACCATCTACTGCCAAATTATAGGGACTATTTGTATAACTCCAAGGATTACCAAAATGTAGAGTTCCAAAAATACTATAATTATTGTTTACAATTTCTTTACCTACCATCTCCATAATATCGATTTCTCCACTTGCCGGCCAAGTCCCATACACTTTATCTGTAGGCAGCATCCAGATAGCAGGCCAAATACCATTCAACCCTGTTTGATCGGTGACACCGGCTGGCCGATTATTTGGAAGTTTGGCACGGATAACAAAACGCCCATATGTCCAATCACCTTTATTCTTCGATATTAATCTTGCTGAAGTATAAGATTTATTGCCGTAGTTTTCCCTTAATGCTTTAATAACCAACTTCCCATTCTGAATATAGGAGTTTTCTCTTCTATCTGTGTAATACTGCAGTTCATTATTCCCCCAACCATCCGGAATATCATAAAGGGTTCCCGTACCGATATCATAGGACCATTTGTTTTCGTCGGGTGCGCTCATATCAGACTGATTAAATTCATCGCTCCATACCTGTATCCAAGCATCAGAAGGACTTGTTGCAAGCTTATCTTTTCCCTGAGGGATCATAAGGCTTAGTGTTATTGCCACAAGCAGAAGCGAAGTAACCAGCTTTTTTTTCACTTATATTACCTCCCTGAATTTTACATATATTTTTATTTTTATTTTGTAAACCATTTCAACTAATGGGTATTGGAAAAATCCAATATACTCTTAACAATCTCCGGGAACGCCGGTAAATACATATCGATCGTAAAAGGCCCCAGTGTCGAAAATAAACCCAGCAGCAAAGCCTGTCTAAACACATGCTGATTGTTGTTATTGCTCATTACAGAGAATCTCCTAGTCTACTTTTCAAATGTAAGGCTCTTAATCAAGAGTTGCTCTTTTCGGAATTTGCACAAGATTCCGGAAGTAAATCTAAGGATCGTTTTACCCCAAGGTCGATTGTTACCAATCGATTCGTTTTCCATCTCACCATTGATTTCTGCAGCTACCAATCGTGTATTTTTTTCCTCCAAGTAAAGAGGCACACCGGTGTAGGCGTGCCCCTAATATTTTGCTAGGATTAATCTTATTTAAAGCCTTCTATATCAAGACCGACCACTGGATGTGGTACATACGGCTCTTCCAGAAACGCAATAGCTTCCTTACTCAGCTTATCATGCGACTCACATTGTGCTGATATCGATCACAAAGCGATACCGGACATCTGATGCCAGTACGCGCTCCCAGGCTTCATCAATCTGGTTAGCCGATATAATCTCGATTTCAGGGAAAATTCTATGTTCAGCGCAAAAGTCAAGCATTTCCTGCGTTTCGCGAATTCCACCGATTGCCGATCCTGCAAACGACCGACGATGAGGGATAAGCGAGAATACTTGAACTGGCAACGGTTCCGATGGCGCACCGACGTTGACCAGTGTTCCATCCAGCGCCAAGAGCGAAAGGTAGGCATTAATATCGATCTCCGCGCTCACTGTATTTATGATGAGATCGAACGAACCAGCTAAATGCTTAAACGTCTCCGGATCGCTCGTGGCATAATAATGGTTCGCGCCAAGCCGTAGACCGTCTTCTTTCTTCTTCAATGTTTGTGATAAAACCGTAACTTCTGCCCCCATGGCATGAGCGAACTTCACAGCCATGTGTCCAAGCCCGCCAAGTCCAATAACAGCTACCTTTTTGCCAAGTGCAGCACCCCAATGACGCAGCGGCGAGTACGTTGTGATACCGGCACACAAAAGCGGTGCGGCGGCATCAAGCTCAATACCGTCAGGAATTCTAACCACGAAGTCTTCTGTTACGACAATGTGAGTGGAATACCCGCCCTGCGTATATTGCCCGTACCTGTCGGTAGATCCATAGGTTCCCGTCATTCCATCGAGGCAATACTGCTCCTCTCCCTTACGGCAGTTATCGCACTCTCTGCAGGAGTCAACCATACAGCCTACCCCTACTCGGTCGCCAACAGCATACTTTTTAACTTCCGAACCAACTTGGGTGACAATTCCGGCGATCTCGTGCCCTGGAACGAAAGGATAGTTTACAGGTCCCCACTCGCCGCGAGATGCATGGATATCAGAGTGACAAATACCAGCGTACTTAATCTCAATGAGAATATCATGCGGCTGGAGATCCCTACGTTCGATCGCGGTCAGTTTGAATGGGCCTTCTGGACTGAATGTAGCGCGTGCATTAGCATTAATCATCGTATAACCTCCTGCAATCAATGAATTAATTAGTTTTGACAATCGAATTGGTTGTGATTCAGCAATAAAACCGAATCAACACTTCATGTTTAATCAACATCTGTTTATAATTATAAATAGAATCACAATACTTTCAATGGTTAAAAGAACGCAATTCGTTGCTTATTCAAATAAATCAATAAAATTGTTGATTATCTTTCGGGAAGCCAAGTCATTGATTAATCACTAAACCAACAGAAAGCGTGTAAGCAAAATGTAATCAAACATCGTCTATTATTATAGATGTAAGAAGCTTACGTTCAATGGTTAAAAAAACGCAATTTGTTGATATATCACACAGTAATCAAAACTGTTCATTTTCTAAGAAAGTTTGGTGGAGTTTATTATGGCAAAAGTGGACCGAAGAGTTCTTAAAACGCAAGAAGCCTTGAAAAAAGCGGTTATTGAACTGATGACTGAAAAAAGTTTCGATAACATTACCATTCAGGATATTGCTGACCGAGCAAACGTAAATCGCGGAACCATTTATCTTCATTATCTGGATAAATATGATCTGTTGGATAAACTCATAGAATCACACATTAATGAATTAGGGGAGATGGGAACATGGGCATGTGAAATGGATTGGTTCGAAGGTCTTGTACCTTTTTTTGAATATTTCGAGAAGAATTATTTGTTTTTTCGACCATGCTAGCAAGTAAAGGGACTCCATCATTCTTTAGAAATCGGCTTCTTGCTTCTTTTATTGAAGGGTTCAAAGGTGAGATTGACAAAGAAAGCGATTGGAATAAAGATCTAAGTGCAGATATTATACTACAATATGCCGGAACTGCTTATGTTGGGGTAATTGAATGGTGGATCAAGAATGGTATGCCTTATCCGCCACGAGTAATGGCCAAGCAAGTTGGGGCCTTGTTAGAGAGAAGCCTGTAATCCATGCTTTTGACGTTTCAATCTTGGGAGACTGAAGGGTCACGGTATCAAAAGTGTTAATTATAAATGAAAGATAGGTTGAATATACGATGGCGAAAGTGGATCGGATAGTTCTTAAAACTCAAGAATCAATGAAAAAGGCTGTCATTGAGCTGATGACTGAAAAAAGCTTTGATAACATTACAATTCAGGATATTGCCGACCGGGCAAACATTAACCGTGGTACAATTTATCTTCATTATCAGGACAAATTTGACTTGCTGGATAAACTCATCGAAGCTCATATTCAGGAGCTTAGGGAAATGGGGGAATGGGCATGCAAATTGGATTTTATCAACTGCACGGAGCCCTTTTTTGATTACTTTGAAAAAAACTATTTGTTCTTTTCGACAATGTTAGCGAGTAAAGGAGCCCCATCTTTTAGAACACGGCTGCTTACGTTTTTTATGGATGATTTTAGAGATGAACTTGACAAGACAAGTGGAAAAAATTCAGACATAAATGATGATGTTATCTTGCAATATAATGGGGCCGCTTATGTAGGGATAATTGAATGGTGGATTAGGAATGGAATGCCTTATTCTCCTCAAGTAATGGCGAAACAAGTTGGGGCATTGTTAGAGAGAACTCTATAATCCATGTATCTAACCAGAGCGTCCTGCTTAACCTGTCGGGACGCTCTGGTCTATTAAACCGGGCACATATGATTTCTCGAAGGACTCAATCATTTTCATGATTTTATCAATTCCATGTAATTTGCTATATCCTTTTCAGTCATAGAACCGGTTATAACCTTTAGAACTTTTCCATTCTTATCGATTAAGAATGAAGTCGGAATTGGGGTAATATCATATGCTTCAGTGACAGCTTGGTCTTTATCTTTCAGAACGGGAAATGTGAGTCCATGTTTTTTAACAAAAGATTCAATGGCAACTCCACTTTCCCCAACATTAACAGCTAATATTTCTACATCAAGGTTTTTATAGTGAATATACCGGCTCTCCATATAAGGCATTTCCTGCTCGCATGGTTTGCACCATGTCCCCCAGAAATTCAAGAAAACTCCTTTTCCCTTTAAGTCTGATAGCTGAACTTTATTTCCTTCCATATCTTCAAGTACAAAATCAGGTGCTTGATCTCCAACCTGAACCTGATTTTTTTCAGTAAAGAAATGCTGATAAAGTGTGTAAGTTATGGCTGAAATCATAATAAGCAGCAGACTCAAGCGAAGAATAAATCTGGTTTTTTTGTTCCTCATCTGAACCTCCTTTACTTATTAGGTGTAAGAATGCAATCCGGCGATAATCAGGTTAACAAAAATCAGGTTGAAAATAATGATTCCAAAACCGATGACTCCGAGCCATGCTGATCTTTCACCATGCCAAAGTAAATATCGGAAATCCGATTGCAACCGACCTATATCCAATTCCAATTTCTTCAACCAAATCAAGCTTAATATTCTTCGTTAATGGCTGAAGAGCTGCCGCACATTGAACCCACCGTTTTGAAGCCCTAACTCCAAAAAATGCAAAATGTTTTGTTCATCGTCTACAATCAACACTCGAATATTGCCTGACCGCAACAAGATGCCGCACACAGGCGCCGCTCATGAATATGGCTCACAACAAGAGGCGCTTGCACGCCGGTCGAATCGACCGGCTGTAAGCGCCTTATTACTAAAAAGAAGATGTCAACTTTGATCAACGGAAAATGTCGGCTGGGTGCTATTCCTCTTTATAATCAATCTTTGTATTGATGCCTGCCGTTTTGGTCATGCCATCCCATGTAACGCCAATGTTGAATACTTTTGCGATATCCCGAAGCTTGAAATAGTTGTTGCCGTCAATTTTGTAGGCTGTAAGCTGAATCTCTTCGCCATTGACATATATTTTGGAGCTTGTTGACAAAGCCCGTTTTGACTCTGGCTTAGCGGATACCGCCAGTTCACCGCCAACAGGTGTATATGCTCTACTCGACAATAGATTGATGGCGTTATTCGCTGCATCCCAACTTACTTCGAATTGTTTTTCAGATCCATTCACAACCATAGCCAGGTCGCGTAGTTTGAAGAAGTTGTTGTCGTTGATGTTATAAGCTTCAAACGCGACTTCCCTGCCATCAATCAAAACGTTCGATGCTGTTGGTGCAGCTAAACCGGATACGCCTTTTCCATCCAGATTTTTACTGAAGAAGGACTCGAGCTTGTCGAATGGGATGTACTCCATTCTGTCGTACAGATCCACATGTCCTGCGCCTGGAACTATATAGAGTTCCTTCGATTCGCCCGCCAGCTTGTAGGCGTCTTCGCTGTAGTATCTGGAGTGGGCATTCTCACCTGCGATGAACAGAATTGGACGAGGAGAAATCGTCTCAATCTGCGAGAACGGGAAGAAGTTCATGAGCGACCCAGTGCTCGTAAGGCTCAAGGCGGCTGAGCGGGGGTGAGCTCCCCTAGGCGTACCGTAGTATTCAATGAACTCTTGGAGAGCCGCTTGTTGTGAGGGTTTTAGTTTCACGGCAGTTCCTAAGCCGAATATTTTCTGTCCGCCCTCAAATTCGATATAGCGCTGTTCAGCGGCTTCTTCAAGAACTCTTGTCCGTTCATCCTCGGTCATTACTTCGCTTGGTATTGGCGCATACCCCACGCCCTCACGGGTGGCGCGGCCCATGTCGTACATACTAACTGTCGCGACGGCCTTCAGGCGAGGGTCAACCTGAGCAGCGTTGATCGCAAATCCGCCGCTGGCACAAACGCCGATGACGCCAATACGGTTACGGTCCACAAACGGGCGTGTGCCCAAAAAGTCTACGGCCGCGCTGAAATCTTCGACTAACGTTTCCATAGAAGCAATATTACGCGGTTGCCCTCCGCTTTCTCCATTGTAGGAGGCGTCATAAGCAAGGGTTACAAAGCCCCGTTCTGCCATCTCCTGGGCATACAAGCCGGACGTCTGTTCCTTCACGCCGCCGAACGGGTGTCCAACAATGATTGCGGGAGATTTCTTTGCTCTATCTATGTTTTTAGGAAGATACAAATCCGCGACTATGTTAATGCCAAGTCTGTTAGTGTATGAGACTTTTTCAACAGTCACCTTGTCGTTTTGAGCAAAGGTCATGTCCCATGCTTGGGAGTTATCAGCAGATACAACGGGAGTCGTGGATAAAAACATGCTCAGTATCAACGCTGTTAAGCCGCGTTTCATAAAAGATTTTATTTTCATTTTTACCTCCACTGTTATTGTGTTAATGTTCATCTGTTCACGTTTGAAAATTGCACAAAGAATATTTTTCTTGTTTGCCTTCCCCCTTCCAAAGCAGCGACTCTGACGGCGATTCGTTGCCAATCGCAGCAAATTGCGAAATCCTTCGCTAATTTCAATACGACCCTTGATGAGCCGGTTCACAGCAGTCATGTTTAATGCAATCGAACGACCTTTATCGTTATTGATTGTACCTTACAATTTAGGGAGAAACCTGAGATTAATCTTCGAGATACCTTAGAATTACCTTAGAACTATAGATTTAGGGTATTTATTGTAAAACAAAAAGACCGTTCGGATAACGGCCCTCTAAGTTTTACGCATGTTCCTTTTGTGATTCTAACTATTCCATTCTTTCAATTGTAACCGTAAAATCATCGCCCATACTTGCGAGCTTTTCAGCAAACTCTTCCGTTCCGGACTCAATCTTGCCTAATTGAATAAGTCCGTTTGAATAACCGAAATCATTATAATAAAAGATTACATTTCCCCAATGGGCATAATAGGCGAAATCTCCAGTTGAAGGATCACTGCCTGACGGCGCATCCTCAGTAGATAATTTTTCGTCTAAATAGCTAATTTTTTCGATTCCACTGTAGTCTTCGAACGTTAAGGTTAACGGGAGTCTCCCCACAAAATCCCTGCTCGTAAGGTTATCATACATATTGACAATGACTTCCTCGTTGTTGATCTTCAATTTCACTTTCATCGCTTCATCACCGTTTTTATTAGCTTGTGCCGAATCTTGTATTTTGGTTTGATCCGTCAGTTGTATCCGCTTGTTCCTTACTTGAATTATTGCTTATGAGTTCCCCGCCATTTGCATTGGAACGATCATTGTCTTTACTGCCACAAGCAACAAGGGTGAAGGCTATTACTAAAGAGAAAAACAATAGCAAAATTTTTTTCATCCGATTGCCTCCTACTATTTGCATGATCAACTTTTCTTACCAATCAAATAACTTCTCATTCTCATTCATATACACGCCGGCATTATTAATCAATACGTCCAATCTTCCATGTGTCTCGTTAATGAGACTTAAGGCAAATTTACGCCCCTGGCACTAACAAGCAGCGTGTACCATTGCTCTCTAGTCATGATTTCCGCTTGTCTAGCAGCATCTTTGCAGGCGAGAATACGTTTAGGATTTACCGTGCCGATGACTGGCTGTATGCAAGCGGGATGCTTCATCAGCCAAGCGAGCACGATCGCTTCAGGCGTCGTCTCATTCTCATCGGCGATCTGCTGAACGAGCGCAGCTGTTTTCATTTCCGCTTCAGTCGCGTTTTCCGATGCTCTTCCTGAAAGTCTGCCTTGAGCTAAAGGACCCCATGCTTGAATCTGAATATTTTCCATCTGCATAAATTCCATAAGCCCTTCAGGGAAGTTTTCCTTTAAACTCTGATTAATGTGAATGCCTGGATCGATCCAGTGATGACGCAGCAGACTCATCTCCAGCTGGTTTACGACGAATGGATCAGGCAATGCGCTTTGCAGAAAGCGAATTTGGCCCGGGCTCATATTCGATACGCCAAAGTTGCGCACTTTGCCCGACAGCTTCAGCTTCGTGAAAGCTTCGGCGATTTCATCTGGCTCCATCAACGGATCCGGGCGGTGCAGCAGCAGCACGTCTAAATATTGTGTGCCAAGCCGCTCTAATATGCCGTCCACCGAATGCAGAATATGCTCTTTCGAGAAGTCGAATCGCTGCGGCAAAATGCCGTCAGTGAGCTGTATGCCTACCTTGGATTGAATGACGATCTGTTCGCGAAGCCGGGGCTGCTGCTTAAGAACTTGTCCAAATACGAATTCCGATTTGCCACTCTTATAAATGTCCGCATGGTCGTACATTGTTATTCCAATAGAAAGAGCTGCTTCCACAGCTTCCTCCGCCTGACGAATGTGGCTGGATGTAACCGGGTCCGCAAAATCCCAGCTTCCGCCTAAGTCCATGCAGCCCAGCACTAAACGGCTGTCCGATATTCCTCGACGCTCTAACGGCATCATTTTCATTTTCCATCAACCTCCGCAAAATAGGTAAGATGCCTTCAATTGTTCTTTATATTTTCCTCTGATATTTGCAACTGCCAATGGTATCAAACCGTTCAGGGCAAGTTTAGAAAACCTATAAGCGTTTATCAACGAAATGGGCGAACTGCCGTTAAGGGCTGTCTGACCCATTACATTTCAACGGTCAGTTTTCATCAATAAACCGCACTTATAAACTCCATGTGATTTGCTATTTCCCTTTCAGTTATAGAACAGTGGCAGCCGGGCCATTGTAAAATATATAGATTCCGCCATGGAGCATAGTAAGCAAATTCGTCAACAGAAGGATCGCTGTTTGACGGTGCAGCTTCGGCGTTTAAATTCTGACGGAAAATGTAACCTGAACGCTCCCTGTCCCAAGTGCCGATGCAAGAACGGCGATGTCCTCTATATATCCGAGTTTGACGTATCCGCCGTATGAATTGGAAAACGTATTATAAAAAAGCACCAGGCTATTGGAGGACCAGAGCATTATTTCGCCTGCGTGGATCGTTGCCGGCCTTTCTGTTGATGCAACAGGCAGATCACTCGAAAAATGATAGTATTTCTCTACGCCGTTCAGTTCAGACATGTTGACTGTCATCGACAGCTGTGCAATCAATAACAATTGGCTCAAAAGACTCTTCCTTCGCAATGTTTTCCATAAATCGCATAAACAAGGCCGCAGCCTGGGCACGGGTTGCGGAGCCGGAGGGCGTCAGTTTGCCGCTGCTGCCTTGAAGGATTTGACTTCCTACCGCCCAGTGCATGGCAGCTTCTGCATAGGAGCTGATCTGCGATGCGTCGGAATACCTGTCAAATGCGGCATAAGCAGAAACGTCATATCCTTTAGAATTGGCATAACGGTACAGGATGGCGGCGAATTCCTGACGGGTAATACGGCTGTGCGGCGCAAATCTGCCGTCGCTCACACGTTTAACGATCTGATTTGCTTCCGCCCATGCAACCAGTAGCTGCCCTCGGGGACATCGGAAAAGCCTCTGTTGCCTGATACTACCGGAGAACCTTCGATACGGTGCAGTATTGCAACAAGCATCGCGCGAGTCATTGATGTTTCCGGCTCAAAGTTTCCTCCTCCGGTACCGGTCATCAGGTTTTTCTTGTCCATATAGTCTACGGCGCTATGATACCATGTGCTGTCTGCAACATCGTTATAGTCTGCCGCGAAAGCAGAGGGAGTCATACAGATAATCAGAACGATTCCCAGAAGCAGGCTAATGAAATGCGATGTTCGCTTTCTTTTCAAAAATCATCTCCTTATACCTATCAAGCGTAAGAATGCAATCCGGCGATAATCAGGTTAACAAAAATCAGGTTGAAAATTATGATTCCAAAACCGATGACTCCGAGCCATGCTGATCTTTCACCATGCCATCCTCTAAAGAGCCGCAAATGCAAATATCCAGCATAAAATAACCATGTAATCAGAGCCCATACTTCCTTGGGATCCCATCCCCAATAACGTGTCCAGGCTATTTGAGCCCAGATCATTGCAAAAATAAGTGCGCCCAAAGTAAATATCGGAAATCCGATCGCAACCGACCTATATCCAATTTCTTCAACCAAATCAAGCTTAATATTTTTCGTTAATGGCTGAAGAGCTGCAGAAATTCTTTTCCTGAGAATCAGTCTTAGTATGAGGTATAAAAGCAAACCCGTGACAGCAGACCAAATGACTGTATTTAGTTTTCCTGCGTCAATAACAGCCGGTACTTGGGCTAAAGCCTCCATTTTACCTTCTGTAAGCAGCTCGCCTTGATTAGGCCCTATAAGGGAAGGAAGACTATAAATGGTCTCCATCTCTTGGCCATTATTATCGACCCATTTATAAACAGCTTCATATTGCAATCCTCTAAAAACCAATGTAATAACAATAAAAGCAAGTGTCGCCACAATGGTGTACATGATCACCTCAAGCCAGAAGGTTTTCATTGACGGTTTCGTCTGTTCAACAGAACGAAGTAAATAAATGATACCTGCAATAAAGCTGCTGGCTAGAACAGCTGAACCTAGTGCCGTTGTAGTTACATGAATAGCAAGCCAATCCGATTGCAATGCTGGGATTAATGGAGAGACATCTGTCGGGAACAAGCTTCCATAGGCAATCATTAATAATGTAATCGGCAAAGTGAATAAACCCAAGATTGACACTTTATACAAAAAATAAAGGATGATGAATGCCAGCACAAACATCATAGAAAAAGCTGTTACAAACTCGAACATATTGCTCACCGGCGCGTGTCCGGAAGCCATCCATCTTGTGATAAAATAACCCATGTGTGTAACAAAGCCTAGAATGGTCACACTTATTGCGACTGCAGCCCCTTTACTTGGTTTTTCGTATTGTTTTCTCCGATCACGAATAGCCCCGCCAAACAGAAAGGTAGAAAATAAATATAGAAAGAATGCTGCATAAAGCAAGTTGCCGCTAAAAGCGATCATTATTCTCCTCCTTCTAGCTAGTCTCGCTTTTCCTGCTTGTTTGATCAGTTAATTCTTGTAAGCCGGTTTCTTTTAAAATATTGTTTATTTCATTTTGGATACTATGCCAATTTTTATTTGTATGGCCTGCAATCAATATTGCGTCACTGCTTCTTCTGATCCATATTCTCCGGTGGTTCCAGTACATCCCCTGTATAACTCCAAACATGAAAATGGCTCCTCCTAATCCAAGAAACCATAATGTATTGTCTTTACGAACGGTAAGGGCTGAAAGATTTTTCATTTCAACGCTTTCAAATTTCATCTGTAATTGATTATCTCCGCGTGTTTCGATTGTATTTCGTATGGCGACAAAGCTTTTTTCACCATCCGGGTTTCCCGGAGATATCATGTTAAAATAAAATGCCGGATTGTCTGGAACTTGTGATCTTGTTGCAGGCCGGCTTTTACTATCAAAATAGAAATTAGGGAAATATTCTAAAATCTCAACTTTATATTCATTGCCCAGATCATACTCCTTTTGCGGATTTAACAAATCTATCTTAATCTGGCCAAAGCTTTTTTCAGTTTTTTTATCAACTAAACGAAATGTCATCTTGTTTAATTCATTTAACTTGTAGGAAACTTGGTAAAGAGCTAATGAATCGTGTTTTAAAGGGTGATTCACTTTGATCTGCTCATCTTTCACCTTTACGAGCTCGGGTGTGTCTCCATAAAGGATCTCACCTTTACGTTCATACAAGGTCACATTCGTTTGATAATTTTTAATGACATTTCCATCTCCGACTCGTGAAAGGGCATTTGCAAATACTTCATCCTCTTGATCTTTTTGATAAGTTTCCAAAATAAACTTGTCACTGTTTAAGTAATACTTTCCATTGGTTCCCGGAATAACACTTGTTTCACCGTCACGAATCCAAAGCATTTCGTCTACATACATTCCCGGTACAAATCTGAGCATTCCTCCAATAAGGAAGATAATAAGGCCAACATGATTTACATACGGTCCCCATCTTGAAAATCGATTTTTCTCAGCCAGAAAATTCCCCTCTTCTTCTCGAATACGGTACCGTTTATTTTTTAATTTGGATATTACAAAATCCAGCTGCTCATCTGAATTCTCTTTCACTCTTGTTTCACTGAAAAGACGTTGTCTGCGTATGAAGCTTTCATGTCGCTTAACCCCTTGATTTTTCAAAGCAAAATATAACGGAATTACCCGGTCCAAACTTGCGATAACAAGTGATATTACCAAAGCAGCTAGCAGCAGAAAATACCACCAAGATTCATACAGCCTGTTAAAGCCTAATTGATAATAGATTTGGCCGAAAAAGCCGTATTGTTCCCGATAAAATTGTTCCGGTACTACATCTGGTGGAATATACATCTGCTGAGGAAAAATTGTTCCAATTGCAGAAGCGACTAATATGAGAGCAATAATCCAGACCCCTACTTTTACGGATGAGAAAAAGTTCCAAACCTTATCCAGTAGTGTTTTATTATACGTTTGGGAACGTCTTGCACTTCCTTCATAACGCATATCCACCGACTTTTCCGAAAGATATTCACCAGCTTGTTTCCCGCATGATTCGCAAAGTAGTGTTCCGTGTGGATTAACATGACCGCATTCGCAATTTACACGTTCCATTTTAGAAAAACTCCTAATTAATAATCCTCATTTTTGAACCCATATCCGTGTTTTTGAGTTCTCCCTTGTCCTGTTTTTGAACAAATTTCAAAGCATAGTGTGTACCGCAAATATAGATTCCCATGATGGATAGGTGGTCAATGATAAATTTAATGGCGGAATCATCATTCACCCAGGTACCAAATGGATTATAAATCGATAGCTTAGTACCAATCTCTCTTTCAAAGGAAGCATATACCCCATAAAATACAATCAACATTGCAAGAACTCGTAAGCCAATGGTGCGAATACGGCTAGTGCCGGTGATTCCCGTCATTCTCCGTACTGAATTGATAATCATACCCCAAGAAAATCCTACGTGTAATGCCATAATGATAAATCCCCAATAGGCTGTCTGAACATGTATTTGCCGGAAGATCATGTCTTCATCTACCGGAATAAAGGAGAATAATTCACTGGATATTAATATTCCGCATATCATCATCACAGCCATTGCTGCAAGAAAGAGCAGATTGAGTACAATTTGCAGAATACGCCGTAGATTATACTTTCCCTTCAGTATCGTACTAAACCACCGTCGATTTAAATAATTATGGACGATAAATAGTACAAGTACTGAAACGCCGAGGAATTCATGAGCTGTATTGCCGGTAATATAATAAGCCATTTCGATTAACATGAGGATTGTCATGGTTAGGTCGATTACCAGCTTGAAAAGCATCTTTGGATTCAAGTCATTCTCCTCTTTCTATTTTGACTATTCAATTATTGATGTAAATACATTGTCAATAGAACTTCCTGAAGTATTCCCGCTTTTTCTTCTTCCCCTACTGGTCTGCTTACTTCATTAGATACATCCTTAGAACCATTCATATGAGCAGGTATCTCACTTACCATCCAGTCCTCTGCAGGCATGGCTGCGATTGGAGTTTCTGTACTGCTGTTCTCTGATTGTGCAACTTCATCTAAATCAAACTCTTTCATTTGATCCATCGAATTCATAAAGTCATCCCGTTCCCGATTTGCGTGGCAGGAAAAGCAACGGCCAATATTATCTTCAGCCACTTCTCTTTCAGGAGTAAAATGCTGGTATTCCCAATCCCCATTACGATCTTCGGGCGAGTACTTGGAACCCCAGCCGGTACGCTTTTCCATCACTAAATAATGTTCAATCTCTCCATCCTTATATCCTTCGAGAGTGATTACGGTGCCGCTCGGAAGCTCCTCTCCGTTCTGCACTGCTTCAATCGCTTCCCTGCTGTTTACATAGATGTTTTCATGAATGTCTCCTCGATCGTAAGTTGCAAACACGATCCCCTTTTCAAAGTCAGGGAATTTAACAAGGTTTGCCCCAGATCCGATCTCAGCGTATTCCCCAGACTTAGCCCCGGAAGAGTTCTCCTCTTGTTGAGGAGTGCCCATTGTATCAATTTGCTCTGGAGTGTCCATTGTATCAGTATAAGTGTTGCTGCAAGCAGTAAGGATAAGGGAAAGCAGTAATCCAAGTAACAGAATTAATCGTTTTTTCATATTGTTCTCTTCCTCCAGTTTTCGTTTTAAGAAAAACATCATTTATTGGTTAATCAACATTAGTTTATAATTATAAATAGGCTGCATACAATGGTTAAATTAATGCAATTCGTTGGTTATTCAACATAAAAAATAATATTGTTAATTATCTTAAAGGAGGTTTGGTGATGTGGCAGCATCGACGACGAACTCCAGCTTGCGGTGTGCGGGATCGTTCTTGATTGTACCTTACAAAGCGGCGAGATACCTGAGAATTATCTTCGAGAAACCTGAGAATTACCTTAACGTTGGCTGAAATTAAAAAGAAACAGCGGTGCCTCGGACGAAGTTGTCCTAGACTACCGCTGTATTTATTTGATCTATCAGGTCCCGTTAGCAAGAAACTTTAACCAAGGAAGAGCAGTAACGGAAATTACGCAACCGGCAGACAAACACGAAATAACATGCCTTCCCCTTCCCGGCTTTCCACTTCAATCCGGCCGCCGTGCAGTTCTACGATCGATTTGGTGATGGCCATCCCCAAACCGGCCCCGCCGTACTTTCTTGCCCGCGACGGTTCGCCGCGGTAAAACCGTTCGAATAGATGCGGAACATGAATCTCCTTGATCCCGATACCATTATCTTGGACCAAAAGCCTGATTTCCCCGGCGCTTTTTTCCAGGCCGATACGGATAACGCCTTTGGATGGATCGGTATACTGAACGGCATTTTGAAACAAATTCAGGATGACTTGTTTCATCTTGTCCGGATCAATAGCAATAGCCGGGTCATCGACCAAATCGAACCGAATCCTCCTCGCTCCGGCGATCATTCGCAAATGCGGCTCCATCTGGCGAATAAGTTCACCGAGGTTGCCCGGAGTCATGTGGACATCCGGACTGCGTTCCATTCTCGCCAATGCCAACAGGTCTCCGACAAGCTTATTTATCCGCTCCGATTCGCTATACATGCTTTCTAGCGCCTTTTGCAGTTGATCGGGTTTACCCGCGCCCCCATCGAGAAGCACCTCCAGGAACCCGTGGATCGAGGTCAACGGGGTGCGGAGTTCGTGCGAGGCGTCAGCGATAAAACGGCGCATTTGCTCTTGAATCTCTTTTTCCAAAACAAACGAGGTTTCAATTCGCTTCAGCATTCCGTTGAAGGCAACAGCCAGCCGGTCGACTTCCGCGGGGCCCTGCTTGTTCGGCAAACGCTCACTCAAATTTTCGCTGTGGATTCGTTCCACGGTATTCACGATCCTTGACAGTGGGACCATGATCCGCTGCAGGATGGGACGGAAGGTAAGCATTCCCACAATCAGTGCGATCAGCGAACCAATCACGTAAATGGTTAATAAATTCTTTTGAAAAGCCAACGTTTCTGTCAAATCGACGGTTGCTTGAACAATGCCCTGATCCGCATCTGCAGGTCCGACTAGCTGGTAAATAACCATTTTAACGTTGTTCTTTTCGTCCCGGATGATTTTATAACCATTTGTCATTTTGTCGCTTTCAAAAATTTCGCGGTATTCCTGCTTTGACAGCCGGGGAACCGGTAAAGGGTAGCTTGGATCGACGTACAGATCTGAAACGTTCCCGTTATCTTCGATGAACGCGATCGTCACCACGTTGTTTTGCAACGATTTAATCGCAGCAACATCGTCTTTTCCCCATGAATTGTCCTCTTTCCATCGGATCCAGATCTCGGGTGAGACAGAGCGGATCAGATTTTGAATCCCCCACTCCTTTTTGCTGTACGAAAACTGCTGCATCGTGAAATATTGAAAAACGCCAATTAAAATAAAAAGTCCGGCCATAATCAAAATGGAGCGGGAGAGGAGCTGAAAGCCGAGAGAATTGGGTTCGACACGACGGCAAAAGCGGAACCGGGCTTTCATTGGAAATTCATCCGGTAACCGGAACCCCGAATCGTACGGATCAATTGATGCGAGCGATCCTCAAGCTTTTCCCTCAAATATCGGATGTATACTTCCACGACATTTTCATCTCCGACGAAATCGTGTCCCCATACCGCATCCAGAATGGAAGATTTGCTCATGACACGATCGTGATTCAAAACGAGAAACTTAAGCAGTTCGTATTCGGTGCGCGAGAGCTCAAGCAGAACCTCTTGATACCAGAATTCTCTCCGGCTGTCGTCAATCCGGAAAGGTCCACGGATCACTTCACCAAGTATCTCGGGATACATATTGCGCACCCTGGCATGAATACGCGCAACCAACTCTTTTAAGCTGAAAGGTTTGATCATGTAATCGTCGGCTCCCAGATTCAGCGCCTTAACCCGATCATCAACCTCTTCCCTGGCGGTAAGCATGATGATCCCCATCTTATCCATCTTTTTCAACAGATTGCAAACCTCGAACCCATCCATGCCTGGCATCATCACGTCAAGGACGACAACATGCGGTAGAAACTGCCGAGCCTGGACGACGGCTTCTAATCCGTCTGAAGCGGTCCGCACATTGAATCCGCCGTTTTGAAGCCCTAACTCCAAAAACTGCAAAATGTTTTGTTCATCGTCTACAATCAACACTCGAATATTGCCTGGCTGCAACAAGAATAATCACCTCGTCTTACATTATACTTGAACTACCCCTTCTTAAAATCAATTGATTTTTGAAGAAGGGGATTCCTAAGAACTTCACCCTATCGGGCAAATATATTGATTAAGCTATCCCCGTAGTCCCTACGGTTAGAAGCCTGATGGCTTCGTTTCTCAGATTGATGCTTGCGTTCAGATCGCGATGGCCGCTCATGAATATGGCTCACAACAAGAGGCGCTTGCACGCCGGTTGAACCGACCGGCTGCAAGCGCCTTTTTACTAAAAAGAAGATGTCAACTTTGATCGACGGCAAATGCCGGCACTTTGATCCGTACTCCCGCAACGGATTTTTTTGCTTCCACTCCGGACAGGGACGGGCACTCCCGGAAAGCAAGCTTGGTACAGCCTTTGCATCTGTCCTGGTCAAGTAAGGTCATGACGTAATTGATGGCTTGGCCGGTGTGTTCGAAAAAGCGGCTGCTTCCGATCCGCTCATAAAGCCCTGTTTTCTTGAGCATGCTCTCCGGCTGCTTGCGAATACCCGAGATGAGAAGCACTCCGCCGCTTTTATGAATGCGGTCTGCTAGGCCCGCCAGTACGCCTTCTCCACTCGTATCAAGGTAAGGCACTTTGCTCATGCGCAGCAGGATCACCTTTTGACCCGAGCGAATATCGCCCTCGACCGATTCCTCAAGCGCCTGCGTCGCAGCGAAGAACAAAGGGCCCTCCAGGCTGAACATGCTGACTTGCGGACAAGCGGCCCCTTCACGGACTCGTTCCGTCGATACCTTGTTGTGGATGAAGTCGGCCGCTACTTTGCTTACCGTATGCGCCGTTTTCATCTGTTTGACGAACAGGATGAATGAGATAAGCAGGCCTACCCCAACCCCGGTTGTCAAATCGATAAATACGGTCAGCAGGAAAGTCGCCAGCATGATGACGGAATCGTACGATTTGGTCTTCAGGATATGGGCGAATTCTTTGTGCTCGCTCATGTTCCATGCCACGAACATCAGGATGGGCGCCATGCTGGCTAACGGTATTTTCGACGCTAAAGGCGCCAAGACCAGCAGAACGGCCAGGAGGACCAGGCTGTGAACCATACCCGATACGGGAGAAACAGCACCGTTTCGGATATTGGTTGCCGTCCTCGCAATGGCACCCGTGGCGGGAATGCCTCCGAACAGCGGTGTGACCATGTTGGCAATGCCCTGTCCGATGAGCTCCCGGTTACTGTTATGCTTGCTGCCTGTCATGCCGTCGGCGACGACGGCGCACAGCAGTGACTCGATCGAGCCGAGCATCGCGATCATCAAAGCCGGACCGATGAGCAGGGTGAGGTTATCCATCGAAAGCTGCGGCATTTGCAGCTCCGGCAGCGCATTCGGAATGCCGCCGAACTTCGAACCGATGGTCGCCACTTGATCGGGATAGAACACAGCGGCGACAAGAGTCGATGCCAGCAGGCCGAGCAGCGCCCCGGGGATTTTCGGGAGAAACCGTGTGGCCAGCAGGATCACCGCAAGACAAATGACGGCGGTCAGCAAGCTGAATATATTGACCGTGCTTAATGCGGCGGCGATTTCGATCATATTTTCATGGAACAACTCATGCTTCCGCACATCCGTCAGGCCAAAAAAATCGGCGATCTGTCCCGAGAAGATAATGACGGCGATGCCCGCAGTAAACCCGATCGTCACCGGCTTCGGGAAATACTGAATGATCGCGCCCATCCGCAAGATTCCCATCAAGACGAGCATAATGCCCGCCATGAATCCGGCAATCAGCAGGTTTTCATATCCGTACTGCATGACGATAGCGAACAAAACCGGGATGAAAGCGCCGGTCGGGCCGCTGATGGCAAATCGCGATCCGCCGAGCAGCGAGGTAAGGAATCCGGCAATAAGAGCGGTGTAAAGCCCGTATTCCGGCTTAACGCCGGAGGCGATCGCAAAAGCTAAGGCAAGCGGAATCGCGACGATACCCACGATCAGACCGGCCATCAGGTCTTTCTGAAACTGACGCAGCGAGTAGCCCTGAAACCTGTTGTCGATAAGAAGCTTCATCATGTCGCCATCTCCGCCGGCTGTTCACTGCGGTTGCCGTCGGCGACCAGCTCCAGCTTGCCCGTGTGGGGGTCGATAACCAGTCCGTGAACCGGTATGCCGCTCTTCTCCAGGAACGGATGGCTGCGAATCACGGAAACCGAATGACTTACGCTTTGGTACACATCGTCGAACGCGTGTAGCCAATCCTCCAGCTTAACTCCCGTGCGTTCGAGTATTCTTGTCAGATTGGATTTTTCATGCATTCTTTATTCCACTCCATTCTCCCGGAAAATTACGGTTTCATTTGTTGGCTCATTATCACTTACGCCCCCGTTTCGCCACCTGTGTTATCTATGTTGTCGCTCGAGTTCCCGTTTGCAGTTTAGTTATTTCGAAGACCACCCCCTGACCTTATGCGATCGAACGACATCACCCTATTTCAGATACTCTTTAAAGAAGGATGTAAGCTTGCCAAATGGGATAAGATTCACCCGGTCATACAAATCCACATGACCTGCACCCGGAACAATATAGAGCTCCTTTGGTTCGGCCGCCAGCTTGTAGGCGTCTTCGCTGAACTCTCTGGAATGAGCGTTCTCACCCGTGATAAAAAGCATGGGACGAGGAGAAATCGTCTCTATGTCCGCGAACGGGTAGAAATTCATAAACTTGACGTTACTGGTCAGCGTCGGGTGTGTCGTGAATTCAGGTGACGAGCCCTTGGGAGTGAATTCGCCCCTTGGAGTACGGTAGAAGTCGAAAAACTCTCGCTGGATAGGGTCGCTATCTTCATTCAGCTCATGCACTGTCCCGCCGGTGTATTTGGTTTCACCGCCCGTGAACTCCTCATAGCGTTGCTCGGCTGCCTCTGCAATGATCTGCTTTCTTTGCTCAAGTGTCAGGGAATGATTAAGCGCATTACGGTTGGCAGCGCCCATGTCGTACATGCTGACTGTCGCAATGGCTTTCATGCGCGGGTCGATCTTGGCTGCGCTGATGACAAAGCTTCCGCTGCCACAGATCCCGATAGCACCAATCCGATCCCTGTCAACAAACGACCGGGTGCCCAGGAAATCCACCGCGGCACTGAAATCCTCGGCATAGATATCCGGCGAAACAGCATTGCGAGGCTGACCCTCACTCTCCCCCCAGAAAGACAAATCTAAGGACAAAGTAACGAATCCCTGTTCAGCCATTTTCGTGGCATACAGATTTGCACTTTGTTCTTTTACTGCGCCCATAGGATGCCCGACAATAATCGCAGGATTTTGGGTGTTCTTCTTCAAACCTTTGGGAATAAAAAGATTCCCTACGACATTCATGTTGTATTGATTTTTAAACTCAACCTTCTGCACGTTTACCTTGTTGCTCTTGTAAAAGTTGTCTGCTCCATTGGACATGTCCGGCGTGTATGCAGCGCTAACGACGGCCGTCGTTAATACCAAGCCCAGTGCCATAACGGTAAGTTTGAGGAAACGAGCGATAGTAAATTTTTTTTTCATTTTAACACCTTCCAATAAGTAGTTTTTCCTGAAATCCTATCTCCTTGTCTCGATTGTAACCTCTTTGTCTGTAAACAGAACTGCATGAGGGGACTTCGAATAAATGGATACGGTCCCGGTTATTTCGCAGATCACCTCCTGACCTTATCCGATCGAACGACCGTTTTCGTTATTGATTTTACCTTACAAATTGGCGAGATACCTGAGATTAATCTTCGAGATACCTTAGAATTACCTTATAATTTTCTGGTATTTATTTCCAAAAAAAGGCCGTCAGATAACGGCCCTTTAAGTTTGCGCATATTAGAGATGTTGTACCTGAGAACTCGAATCCGCCTTATCAATTGACAGAGGAGTTCCACCGGAATGTGACCGCCGACTTTGAAGGCAGGGTATAAGCGAACGATTTAGCTTTCCAGCGTACCTTGAATGAAGCGGCTTCGGGACCGGTATTCACCGCGATCAGCACAACCGACCCGTCCGGATTTTCATACGCCACATTCTCAATACTTCCGCTATAATTCGTAGAGTCGATCCGCGTCGCTCCGGGCAAGACGAATTTACTGCTGTGACCGATCGCAAAATATTCCACGTTTTTCGTCACTGCGCCGTTATTCGGATCAACGGTGACTACGCCTCGACAATTCCCGCAGCCTCCATTTTTGGGCCCGCCGCTTGGATCAAGCGCAATATTCCATAATAGTACGGACTTCGCCCAATTCCGGGGCGCGCCGATGATGAGATTGGACATTTGCCAGCTTAGATTATCGCCGAAGTTAGTACTCCATTCACCCCCGCTGCACTCGGTAAAGTGGATTTCTTTTTCAGGAAAGGAATCGTGAACCCTTGTCATCACATCAGGTGTTCCGGCGTAGCAATGAAAGGCGGTGCCGGCGATAAAATCGCTTGCTCCGCTATCATTCAGCACCTGATCGGCGTAGCTCACCCCTAAATCCCAATTATGATCGAAAGCGATAATTTTTGCGGGAATTCTATTTCTGGCAAAAGCGGGACCCAAATAATCGCGGATAAACATGGCTTGTTCGGGAGCGCTCATGTTCATGCTCGGATAATCCGGGGTAGAAAACTCCGGTTCGTTCTGGACGGTAATGGCATAGATCGGGATGCCGTTCTGGGCAAAAGCATCGATATATCGAACAAAATAATTAGCGTATGTTTCATACACGCGCGGATCTGTGTAATTTAAATACCAGCCGTTATACGTTTGTTCGCCGAATTTCATCCAGGGCGGAGCCGTCCATGGCGTACCGAGCACTTTGATGCTTTTATTTTTGTCCACCGCCGCCTTCAGCAGGCGAATGACTTCCATGTCTTTCTCAACAGAAAAATGCTGAAGTTCATAGTCCGTCCCCGATGGAATATCGTCATACGTATAGCTGCTCGGATTGCCGTCTTCATCCACTGAATAATCCGACGCCCCAATGGTGTGGCGAATGAAATTCATGCCGATGCCTTGGCTCGTAAATAAATCGTTTACTAACGCTTCCCGTTGTTCATCCGACATTTTTTGGTTAATCAGATAGGCGGAAGAACCCGTGACCGCCGCGCCAAAACCGTCCATCTTCTGATATCGGACATTGGCGTTTACATCGATGACCGGCAAAGATTCATCGTTATCATTAGCAAACACAGTTGGATCTTGTTGCGATAACAAGTGGGACTGATCCCCCGTAGTTAACCAAACCTCTGCTTTATTTTCGGGAACAATATCACGATTACTTACGAGAACGATCAACAGACCGATTACGAGAATGGTGGTGAGAATCCATCCTGTCCGATGGTGCATCTTTTGTTCCTCCATAAAAATCCTTTCCTTTTTCAATAAAAATTTCCCCACAATAATTAATATTGTGGGGAATTGATTCTGCATTGCTTACATTAATAACATCGATTTTTTTGAGTTTACTTTCTTGTCAGCTCGAAGTTATCGAATGCCGCCCATTGGCCCGCTTTAGCGTCAGACCATACGCCGACTTCGATTTTCCCGTTTGTGACACGAATATTTTCAATCGTGTATTGCTTCCAGTAGCTGAACGGACTGGAACCAATGACAGCATTCACTTCGTCATTGCCTTTGCTATAATTTTTGGCGAATAGTTTCAATTCGTTTTGACCACCTCCGGAACGTACCCAAGCGGTTAACTTGTACGTTCCGTTCGGAACGGTTACCGTTTGACTTGTTAACTGACTATAGTCCTGCGAAGAATAATGTGTCAGTTTGAAGTCTCCAGTGTAAGGAAGATCTCTGTCCACTTGTTGCGAAACTCTTCCGTTACTCCACTGCGACCATCCAGTTGCGTCGCCGCTCTCGAATCCCGCATTGTCCGGTCAGCTCTCGAAGAACGGCACGCCGGATTGGCGTGCCCCCTTCCACCCTGGGGCTTCACCGACCAAGACCAGATCTCCATCGCTCACGCGGTGAAGGTGCGCGCGAAGGCGATCGAGGCGCTCGGCGGCGCTCGTGCGGAAGTCACCTTCCGCGTCGCTATCGGCACGGTAGAAGTTCATCGCCAGTGCGGTCGACGGAATCGCCAACACCGAAACAAGCAAACCGCCTGCCGTCACTGCGACCCTCCTCAAAAGCCCACCATCGCGGACTCAGCGTATCTAGACTTCAGACGAGAAGCCGGGGCAGCAATGGGGGGCGGGCCTTGACGGCCCCGCCCCCCATTGCTTTCTACCTGGTGATCACTTGACCGTGAACGTCGCCTGCAGCGGCGTGTCGGTCGAGGATCCGCCCACGTAGACCGTGTAGATCCCCGAAGCGATCTTCCAGCTGTCGCTGCCGGTGTCGAAGTAGCCCAGCGGGTGCGTCGAGGCGCCCGCATCGATGTCGATGCTCACGTTCGTCGACTTGCCGGCCTCGGTGCTCACCCGGGCGTAGCCCACGAGTCGCTTCTGCTCACCGGTCGACGACGGGAGGCCGAGGTAGACCTGCACGACCTCGTCACCGCTCCGCGCACCGGTGTTGGCGAGCTGGAACTTCACATTGATCGTCTTCTTCTCGATCGCCTTGGCGGACACGTTCTTCGGGACGTTGAGCTTGCTGTACTCGAAGGTCGTGTAGGACAGGCCGTGACCGAACTCGAACAGCGGGGTGATGCCCGCGGACGCGTAGCCCTTGTAGCCGACGTTGACGCCCTCGGAGTATACGACGTCCTTGTTGGCCGAGCCGGCGTAGGGAGCCACGACACCCGGAGCGAGAGCATCCTCGCTGGTGGGGTATGTCATCGTGAGCTTGCCCGACGGGTTCACGTCGCCCCACAGCACGCGGGCGAGCGCGCGGCCCTGCTGCTGACCACCGTAGTAGGTCTGCACCACGGCCTTGACGTCGTCCAGCCACGGCATGGTAACCGGGCCGGCGGTCGAGAGGACCACGATGGTGTTCGGGTTGGCCGCAGCCACTGCCTTGATGAGCTGGTCGCCACTCTGCGGAAGCTTCAGCGACACGCGGTCGTGCGCCTCACCCTCGATCGTGTTGGCATACACGATGGCCACGTCGCTGTTCTTCGCGGCCTCTACGGCCTTCTGGATCTCCGGCGAGAGGGCACCCTCCGGGGTCTTCCACTGCAGCAGCACCGCACCGTCTTTGAGGATCTCGAACGGGGCGTTCCCGTTGAACGTGACGCGAATCTTGTGCTTCTCGCCCTCGTTCCAGTTCAGGACCGGGGTCGTCGAGACGGGAAGCGTTCCGTATGCGCCGTCCATGAAGAGCACCTGCTGGCCGTCGATCTCGAGGGCGGCGTCACCGAAGCCCGTCAGCGACAGCTGGTAGGGGCCCGTGGCCGGCGGCTTGATCCAGCCCTCATAAACAGCAGAGCCGGCGCAGACCGGGCAGTTCACCGGCGGCGGCGTGAGCTGCGACGGTCCCGGGGTGTCCAGCGTGGCGAGGATGCCCACGTCGTAGTTGACCTGCGGGGAGATACGCTTCACGTCGGGCGAGCCCTGGAAGTTCTGGTTCTTCCAGAACCAGGAGTCCAGACCCGTCCCGACACCGTTGTTCGGCGAGAGGACCGACGACGGAACCGCCGTCATGCCGCGCGTCTCCAGCGTGTTGGCGCCGTTGGCCTGGTCGTTGCCCTTGACCCACTCGACGGTGGCACCGGCGTCACTCGCACGCTCCATGATGCCATCGAGAGTCGTCGTCTGCTCGGTCGCGAGGACGAACGGCGTGCCGCCGCCAATCGCGTTGTGGTCCGCGTCAGCGCCGATCACGGCGATCTTCTGTGCCCCTGCAGCGAGCGGAAGAGCGTTGTCGTCGTTCTTGAGCAGCGTAATGGCCTGCTCCTGAACCTCCTGGGCGAGCTTGCTGCCCGCAGCGACGTCGATCTTTCCGGGCGCGATGGGGCGGTCGAAGAGACCCCACTTGAACATCGTGACGAGCACGCGGAGGCACGACTGGTCGAGACGTCCCTCTGGCACCTGTCCGTTCTGGACTGCCTGGAGCAGCTTGTCGGAGTAGGCGTCCTTGTTTCCGGTCTCGACGTCAACACCGCCGTTGAGCGAGCCCTGGGTGGTGAACGCTGCACCGTAGTCGGTCCCGACGAAGCCGGTGAAGCCGAACTTGTCGAGTAAACCCCGCAGAGTGTGCGGGTTCTCGCACGAGTACACGCCGTTGATCTTGTTGAACGAGCACATGATGCTGCCCGGGTCGGCATCCTTGATGGCCGCCTCGTACGGGAGCGCGTGCACCTCACGGAGTGCGCGCTCGGAGACCACGGTGTTCTGGCCGTTGCTACGGTTGGTCTCCTGGTTGTACGCCAGATAGTGCTTCAGCGTGGCGATCACGCCGTTGTCCTGTACGACCTTGGTGAAGTCGGTCAGGTAGTTGCCCGTCATGATCGGGTCTTCGCTGGGGCTCTCGTTGGTGCGACCCCAGTACGGGTTGCGGTGGATGTCGCCGACCGGGCTCAGCAGCACGTTGGCATTGGCGGCGAGGGTCTCCTTGGCCACCAGGTCGGCGTAGCGCTTGGTGGTCTCGCGCGACCAAGTGGCGCCGAGAGCCTGCGCCGACGGCAGCGCCGTCGCGTGCTCTCCAGTGTTGAGCGTCTGCCAGCCATGCGCGTGGATACCGGACGCGGAATCCTGCATCGCCAGCTCCGGGATGCCGAGGCGAGGAATCGGGGCGTTGTAGAAGGCGTACGTCCCAAACTCCTGGTTGCCGCTCATCAGGTCGACCTTCTCTTCCAGCGTCATCTCAGCCAGAACCAGGTCGGCCCGCTTCTCGGGCGACAGGGATGTATCCATCCAAGGACGGTCCTGATTGCCAGCAGCTGAAGCGGCGTAACTGAATGGCGATACGGCTAAAGTAAGACTGATGGCTAGCATTGAAGAACGTACAATAGATTTTAACGAAACTTTCACTCTAGTTATTCCTCCTCGAGTTCAATTCTGACGAGCACAGTAGATTTTTCCCAAAATACGAATATCTTTTTTCTCTTGAGCCCCCTCTTGAAAATAGGTTTAACTTGCAAATATAACTTTACCGTTTATTCAGATGATGTGTTATACAAAAATTCAACTAGTCATGTTTAAAATTTCAACAACATCAAAAAGGGTATGAAACGGGTTCCTTCACAATCCGAGTCTTATTTTTTCCAAAGTAAGCACTTTCATCGAAAGCCCTCCTTTCGTTTTGATTGTGTTTCTGTCCTAATTATAGGAATGAACATCGTTTCTTACTAGGAACCATTCTTCTGTATTTTTTGTATATTTATTAGAATGAAGAGGAAGGATTTAACAAGATTAACCAAATATACAATCCCGTTCTGTCCAAATCAGGTCATTTTGTCGTAGTTGTTTTATATTTTTATGGTTTGAAACTGTCAGGAATATTCAAAATCAGTTTAGGCCAAGGCAAAGATGTTCCCGCTTCCTCGGCCTTCTGCGGATTCCTGTCTCGAAGCTTGCGAAAAGTAAGCCTGTAAGCCGGTGGCTTTCGCTTGCCCACAAAACGAAAACGGCCGGTCAGGAATAACCTCCTGATCGACCGTTTTCTTGTCCGTATTGTATTTCATCCTTTAACTGCACCAGCCGTAATTCCTCTATTGATTTGATCCGTGAAACCTAAATAGATAAGAATCGACGGAATCGATATCATTGCAAGTACAGCGAACTGTGCACCATAATTGGAGGAATATTGCCCCATAAAATAAACGATAGCGAAAGGTAAGGTCCTCAGCGAATCCTTATCAATAAATGTAACGGCCATAATAAATTCATTCCAACAATTCAGAAATGCGAGTACAGCTACTGTCGCAATTGCCGGTTTCAAGATAGGCAAAATGATTCTGAAAATCATTCCGGGAACCGTCAAACCATCCAATACCGCTGCCTCTTCTAAGGCACGGGGCACACTTTCCATAAAGCCTGTAATTATATACATGCTGATTGGAATTTGGAAAGCCGCATAAGGTAAAATCAATGCCCAGTATGAATCCAACATTCGTATTTCATTAAATAAACTAAAAGTTGGCAGTAATGTCGAATAAATCGGTATAATCATTCCAGCCATAACGAGAGCTAGAACAGGTTTACGAAGCTTCCAGTTCATTCTCGTCAAGGCATAACTCAATGGAATCGAGCAAAAGATAGTCAGGGAAATAGAGACTGCGGAAATCAAAAGGCTGTTTCCAAAAAGCAACGGAATTTGCGCATTCTTGAAAGCGTCTGAGTAGTTTTTCCACATCGGCGGATTCGGCCATTTTAGAATGTCCGATCCGAAAAAATCGCCGCTGCGTAATAACGAGAAATCGAAAAGCCAGATTAATGGAAACAAATCAATAAATACAATAAAGATCATAAAAACGAAAAAAGCGATACGCGCAATTTGTCCAGTTAATGTTTTGAGGAAAGTCGTTTCCACTTTACGGGACCCAGTGATGTTGATTGTTTTTGTACTCATAATTATTCCCCCACTTCCCGGTTCATGGCACGATTCATCAAGATAGTTACGATTAAACAAATGACGACGAGCAGAATTGAAATTGCATTTCCATAACCGTACAAACTCTCACGAAATGCTTTCGAATACAGATAGGTCGATAAAAATTGGGTACTGTTTGCTGGACCGCCCCCAGTCATCAGGTAAACGGTCTCCATCTGTTTAAAGGCTGAAACTACCGCCAATACAAGATTCACCCTGATAACTGGCGCAAGTAGCGGAAGCACGATTTTCGTATTTAATTGAAATTGCGAGGCCCCGTCTAGCATGGCAGCTTCATGCAAATCCTTGGAAACGCCCTTTATACCTGCATAATATAATAAAAATGCATAACCAAAGCCTTGCCACATACAAACAAACACAATACAGACTATTGCCCAGACAGGGTCACCGAGCCAATCTTGTTTTAAATTAGAAAGGCCAATGATATCTAATACCCGATTAAGAAGCCCAAATTGTGTATCAAAAATACTGGTCCAAAGTTTGGTCGTTACAAAAGTTGAGATGATGGCCGGAATAAAAATACAAACTCGAAGAAACTTTTCAAACCGTCCTGTATATTGGACCAGCATTGCAACAAATATTGAGAAAGGATGCTGGATAGCTATCAAACCGAGCGCCAATAACACAGAATTCAAAAGTGACTTCCAAAAGACACTATCCCCGCTGAAAATAACCGCGTAATTCTGAAATCCTACATATTGGTAATCCCCGATCCCTTTCCAATCCGTCATGCTGTAATTAAAACTCATCATAATGGGAATGAAAATTAATAACGAAACTAATAGCAGACCTGGTGCAACCAGCCAGAATATCGTATTTCGATCACTCAAGATTTTATGCATCTCTACCACCCTGTCCGAAAATTTCAGGGCGGGTGGTTAAAAGCTGCCGCCCGCCCTGAAATTTCTTTTAATTTATTTTGAATCGCTTAAAGATTTCTTCGCCGCTTCGTCAATTGCTTTCGAGAACTCTTCAGGACTCAGATCTCCTCCTTCAAGTTGCTGCAAGGAGTCATAATATATTTTTTGCGTATCAGCTGTAAATTTGTCTTGAGCAACGGTTCCGCTAAAGGAAGCTGCACCGTTAAAGATTTTGCTCAAATCTTGTTGTACCGATGTTTCTTTACCAGTCAGAAACGCATCATATTTTTGTGCCGGGAATGTGATTCCGTTTTGCCATACGCCTTTTGCCCAGTTTTCCGGTTTGAACATCCATTTCAGGAAGGCAATCGCTTCTTCTTTATGCTCCGATCTTTCAGATACTGAGTAACCGCCGCCAAACCAAGCCGTCAAATCATTCGTTGTGCCTTTGCCGCCTTCAACCGTTGGAAACGCGATTGCGCCTATATTATCACGGACTTCTGACGGGAAGTTCTCATCTGTTGCCATCCCCATTTCCCATTGCCCCATCATGAACATTGCTGCTTTACCCTGACCGAACATATTGCGGGCCATTCCGTAATCTTGGTTAATGAAACCTTCACCGAAAGCTCCGGCTTCAACCCATCTATTTATTGCTGCTGCTGCAGCAACGGTGTTACCGTCATTAAATGTTCCCGTCCCGTTAAATGCGTCCTTGGAGTTATTCCATGAACCGGTTACGCGTTGAAGCATAGTATCAAACCAAATACCGGAAGTCCATGCTTCTCGTCCATCCATTGCAATCGGAATGATGTTCTTTGCCTTCAAAACCTCAATTGTTTTCATTAGTTCCGCTTCCGATGCAGGCGGTGTAATTCCATTATCTTCAAAAATCTTTTTATTGTAGAATAATACCCAGAAATCAGAGTTTCTCGGGAAGCCGTAGAGCTTATCGTTAAAGCTGAAACCGTCAAGAGCAGCATCAACGAAACCAAGTTCTGTCAATGCCGAACGATCAATTTCTGCAAGCGCCCCGCTATCAACCAATGGCTTTAGGTAACTGCTGTTCCCCCATGAACTGATAATATCAGGAAGTTCTTCGGTAGAATTATATACTTTGATTTTGTCTTGAAACTGCGGATCCGGGGAAAGCGTCTCGACTTCAATCGTAACGTTCGGATTTTCTTCCATGTATCGGTCAATCAACTCTTGCTCCATTTTTCCTTGGCCTACAGAACGGTCGGAGTTATTTGTAAAAAAATTAAGCGTATACGTCTCAGCGGACGTCTCAGCCTGTGATTCAGCAGCATTATTTTCCGGAACTTTGTTGCCTCCACAAGCCGATAAACCGACAGCCGCAATCAAAACCGCCAATCCGAGTCTTGCTTTTTTCCAAGTGAACCCTTTCATTGAAACCCCACCTTAATTTCGTATTGTTTGTGTTTCTGTCCTCATTATAGGAGTGAACATCGTTTCTTGGTAGGACCTATTCTTCTGTATATTTTGTATATTTATTAGATTGAAGAGAACAGATTTCATAGAATTAACGAAACATGCATCCCTACTCTGCCCTAAATTAGGTCATTTTATCGTATTTTTTGTATATTCTTATGGTTTGAATCATTTACCGATGGTATTCTTCTCATTAAGTTCTTATAGTATAAGGTGAATGTATAACGTATTACTGAATAAAGAGGTAGGTGACTTGATGAAAAATGCATATATTCGATATTTGAACTTACCGATACGCCACAAAATTTTACTATGGTTTGTTCCTCTTCTCGTGTTGACGATAACACTTACCGGTTTTGTCTCCTTTCGCATCGCATCTAATGAAATCGTTAACAAAATGAGTATTAAACAAGCCAGTACGGCCAACCAAGTCATTTCCCATCTCGATTATATGGCTCAGGATGCTATTGATATATCAAACTTTTTATTTTTGACACCGGAGATACAAGCTTTATTGAAATCCCGTACCGGTAATAGACAGTATGTCATGAACCAGACTGTAATCGAATCGATTAGCCGCCTTATGGTTACACGGCCTTATTTTCAATTTCTAACCATCTATTCGGATCATTTCCTTCCAATTCAATTTAATAATAAAGGGTTATCATCCGCTATTTCTTTTGAAGAATACCGTCAAATTTATGATTACGATAAAATTTTACAAAGTAAAAAAATCGATTCATGGAGTGTTGAAGTTCCCGGACGGACAAAAAGCATCTTTTCTGGAGATAACAAAAATAAGCTTCTGCTTACAAGAGTTTTAAAAAATAATGAAACCTATAAGCCAGAAGGAATACTTCTTCTAGGAATCGATGAAAAAGACATACGAAAAACATATTTGCCCGTTGCCGGAAACAATGTAGAAATCACTGTTATCGATACGGATGGAAGTATCCTTTCCAACAGTTCCGGTGAATGGGTCGGAAGAAACATTAATGAACTGCCATACTTTGATCATGCTATAACAGACCCGGAGCTAATAGATTCTGCAATTGATTCCTCAAAATGGATATTCGCGCATATTAAATCCTTAAATACTGGCTGGCATGTGCTTGTCCTGCAACCGCGAAGTGAATTGCTTGCTCAAATGGACAGAATAACCTGGCTGACAATTACCATTATCTTCATTACCCTACTTCTTAGTGTATTTGTTTCCTGGTCGATCTCAGGGGTGATTACTAAGCCAATACGAAACATTTTACTTTCAATGAAGAAATTTCAAAAAGGTAATTTCTTTGAACAAGTCAAAATAGACGGTCAGGATGAAATCGGACAACTTGGAGCCGGATATAACGTCATGGTACAGCGAATTAGAGAACTGATTGATGAGATGTACTCCTTCGAGCTAAAGCAAAAACAAGCCGAACTCAAGGTACTTCAATCTCAGATTAACCCCCATTTCCTATACAACACGCTAAATACGATTGCTTGGACGGCTCATAAAAAAGGGGATCGGATAGTCGAAGAGATGATATACTCACTGTCAGGTATATTCAGAATCAGTTTAAGCCAAGGCAAAGACGTTATCTCTTTAAAAGAGGAATTTAAATTTTTGGAGCATTATTTATTTCTTCAGAAGATGCGGTTCCCTACCAGACTGACCTATGAATTGGAAATGGAGCAGAAGATCGAACTTTTCTCTATACCTAAGCTTCTTCTTCAACCACTTGTTGAAAATGCGGTGGTTCATGGAATTGAACCCTTGACCGACGATATGGGCACCATTCATGTCAAAGCTTACTCTACAGGTGATACGGTAGAAATTGAAATCACTGATAACGGTATAGGTATCTCAGAGGAAAAGCTTGATGAGTTGCAATATATGTATCGGGTCGGTTCTTCCTTAACTAACAACAAAAGTTTCGCACTAATAAATATCGGCAACCGGATTCGGTTGTATTACGGGGATCGTGCTTCACTTGATATCCAGAGCGTACCTGGCTTCGGGACTAGAGTATTGATTACCCTCCCCAAAACAAGAGGTGATAACTAAGATGCTTAAACTGTTGATTGTAGAAGACGAAGATGTAACAAGAGAGGGTTTAACGAATCTTATCAATTGGAACACGCTAGGAATCCAGATTTGCGGGCAAGCTGCAAACGGGTTGGAGGCTTTACATTTTTTAGAATCACAGCATGCTGATCTTGTTCTTTCCGATATTCGTATGCCTTTAATGGATGGTCTGCAATTAGTAACGAAGATTCGCGAACAACAATGGGATATATCCATTGTCCTACTTTCTGGATACGGCGACTTCGAATATGCTCAGCGTGCATTGCGTCTTGGTGTATCCGACTTTCTGGTTAAACCGTGTTCGCCTAACGAAATCCAAACTGTCTTTACAAGTGTTGCCGAGAAAATATTAAATCAGCGCAGACTAACGGATGAAATGAGAGGATTAGAACATCAGCTGCATATTAACAATCCTCTTGTCAAATCCCAGCTATTGCAGCAATGGCTAAACTTTCCTCCTTTAGTCACTGATAACCGTCGCGAGCAGCATAAGAATGTCCGTATGAATACAAGCTTTGAACATGTCATTGTCATAGTGTTACGAATTGATAACAGGACATTGGAAAGCTTGAATTACAGTACTACGGATACCGAGCTTCTTAGCTTTGCTGTTTCTAATATTTTTAAAGAAACACTCGAGCATGATCTGATTCAACCGATTGAGGTTGTAAAGGAACAAGATAACATAGTCGTTATTTGTAACGGGATTTTCGAGTTAATGGAAGATAAGTTAGTCAAAGGTTTAACTCGAGTTCTTGCAAATATAAATGAATTTCTTTCTGTAACGGTCAGTGCAGGAATCAGTAACTCAAAAGAAGACATTAATCACCTTCATATTGCATATGAAGAGGCACTTAAAGCGCTTGAACGTCGCTTTTTCCATGGATCTGATAAATATTACTTTTATCAAGATATTACCGAGCTAAAGAAAGAAACACTCCCCACAAATATTAATCAAATTGAATTGTTGAAAGTTGAGCAGTCTGCGCTTGAAAATTTAAGAGCGGGACTTTATGCCGAGGTTCTCACCGACACAGAGAGATGGCTCGCGACATTTCAAGCAGACTACTCACATTCCAGGAAAGAGATCAACTTACGTACACTTACCTTCATTAATAGAATGATGCTTCTGGCTAAAGGAAGAAAGAACTCTGATTCCGACTGGATTTTTGAACTTGGCAGCTTTGACGAACAGGTTAGCAAGATTGAAACTCTAGAGGAATTGGCTGGATTCGTGTACAGGATCATTCGTCAAATTATCGAAGCTATTAATCCGCACAAAATACCGAAGCGTAAAGTGCAGCAAGCACAAGATTATATTGCCGAACATTACAATTCAAGCAGCCTTTCGCTGGTAACAGTCGCAAAATCCCTTTTCGTTTCCAGTACCTATCTGTCAACTCTCTTCAAACAGGAACTTGGAATAAATTTTTTAGATTATATCCATCAATATCGTATCGAAAAAGCGAAAGCTTTACTGCAATCCAAGGATCAAAAAATACAAACGGTAGCCAGAGAAGTAGGATATTTCGATGAGGCCCATTTTACGAAAACATTTAAGAAATGGACAGGGATGTTGCCCTCCCAATACAAAAAAGAAAATTTATTATGATAAAAAACAGGAGCCGACCATTGGATGGCTCCTGCTGTTTTGCGGGATTTCAAAGGAGTCCAGGGGCTCTAGGCAAGCATTCCTCTTGAGGCGTGTGACGAAAGAGATGCCGCTCTCGCAGTAGCGATCGAATGCCGCGTAGTCGATTAGCCGCGGTCAAACACATAGGTGACGCCCGGTTCATCGATAAGCTCATCGAGCTCAGTACGGTCATTCTTCTTGGTCGCCATGATGGTTGCCTTCTCCGGCATGACATCCTGTTCGCCGACAAATGCCAGTCGCATGTAGAGCTTGATATCCGCCTTAGTCTTGCGAAACTGGGCCTATTTGTACTTCTGCAAGCACAGGGCAACGGTTGTCGAGTCGATGATCCTGATCTTGTTGCGATGAGCCGGTGCACGGTATGTCGAGAGAATCCGCCTAACGAGACGCTCGAACACATGCTGAAGCAGATCCGGATTCACTTTCTTGTGCTTGCGACTGAGTTGGGGTGCCGAGATCGACGTGAGTCCAAGCTCCTGCTGAAATGCGTGACTGAGCACATTGTCGGCTATGCCTAAGCCCTTCTCTGCCTTGGATTGTATAGGATTTTTCATGCGCAAGTTTTGATAAAACAGAAAGCTATGAAGGTTCAGATAACATTAATGCAATGCAAGTGAATAAGACAAAAAAACCGCATTATGCGGTTTTTTAGGTTAGAGATTATTTGACGTTTACTGAATGAAATACTGAAACTTCTCCCAACCTCCAATTGAAGTTCGGTTTGCAATTAGAGGACTGCTTCCGGCATTCTCTGCGGTTACATACCTCATATTCGAATTAGACAGAAGAGAAAAGGTACCGTCTCCGTTATTTATCCAAAAGAACTGCTCCCATTCCTGAGCAATGTCTCTGTTAGCGATTAGGATCGCCGAGCCTCCTTTCTCAGCGGTTACAAATTTATTGTTTGCCAGTGATTTAAGTGCAATAGTTCCGCCTCCGGCATCCACGACAAGAAATTTTTCCCATGTCTCGACAGTGTCACGGTTTGAAATCAGTGCACTTGACCCGCCATTCTCTGCAACAACAAAACGATTATTTACAGTCGCTTTTATAGCAATCGTTTCTCCAATCGGGGCATTAGCACATGCTCCGTCCCGAGTCCATTTATAGGTGGCAACTGTTTTGGCCGGTATGGCTGTCAAAATTTCTTTGCCGTCAGCAAGCAGTTTGAAGGTTTGCGTGGAACCAGTTTGGTTTATTACTACGCTGACGACTGTATTATCCGTATTTATAAAAGATACGTTCGTCACCGTTTCTGAAGAACCATAGTTGCTGTCGATGCGTTTTGCGCCAGACTTCACGAATTTTGAATACTGGGCTATGAAATTGTACTCTGGCGTTGCCCAGTAAGTATCCCGATTTGTGGGGCTTTGGATCAACATAGTTGGATCCGGAATGCCTGTCCATTTCTCAGGAGCGATATCTTGATCCAACATCGTTACCCACGCTTCATATGTGGTGGACCAATTTCGGAAATATTGTGCAATCCGGTCCGCACCTGTGGTTCCCCACAAGGAACGCTCCGTTACCATCATGTTTTTATTCGGGTAAGCATTGTGTATTTCTGTCATTACATTAGGCTCACCGGAGTAATCATGGAAAGCTACTCCGTCTAGAGACGAATATGCCTGCGTGTCATTCAAAACTCCAGGTACGTGGCTCCATGCATCTCCGAAGTTATGGTCATAAGCCCATAGTTTCGTACTTAAATTATGAGCGTCAAATTCTGACTTAAGGGCGATGGTTAATTCGCGCTCGTTTTCCGGTGTAAGCAGCATGCTAGGATAATCAGGTGCAGCAAATAAAGGCTCGTTCTGGATGGTCATCGCATAAATCGGAATGCCCTGAGCTTGGTAAGCCTGGATGGCCATGCGATAATATACCGCTAATTGATTCGTGTATGGCCTGTCCAAATAACCACCGATCAGGCTTTTGCTTGTTTTCATCCAAGCGGGTGCCGTCCAAGAACTTGCAAAAATTTTAATGGGATTATTAGTCTGTTTGCCGATTGATATTGCTTTTTTTACCGTTTCGATAATCTTATTATCGATATCTTTTTGAATGGAGAAACTACCCTGCGTATCTTCATAAGTATAAAAATCACGGTTCGTGAAGTCGGAAGTACCAAGGGTTATCCGGAACAGATTCATGCCGGCACCATTTATCGGGTCGATCAATTTCCTGAGTACTTCGTCACGCTTTCCAGCAGACATAAGTGAAAGGTTATAAATGGTCGATTCCTCAAGAGAAGTACCGATACCTAATATATTCTGGTATTGGAGATTTGGATTTATTGATATAGTCGTTACATCAGCTCCGCTCGGGTTGCTGAATATTAGGTCTGCTTGCCTACTTAGTTGATACGTAACGCCCGACATTGCTGTCGCTGTATTCATATACCAGTTCGAACTTTTAGGCAGCGTATTAGTGGATTCGGAACTAAAATATACTTCTACAGGTGATGGTGCGGCAAATACCTCCGCTTGGATTGAATTCAAAAAAGTGAGCCAAACAGCCATCGTTACAAAAAAGATCAAACCTTTTGAGAGTAATTTTTTTTTAGGTCCGACCGCTAAAGTTATCATGGTTCTTTCCTCCTAAAATAGATGTACAGCAAACTGATATCCGAACTATTATTTCGCCCCCGAATCTTTTTTTGAACACGCTTACATTAATTAATATCTTTATTATAGGTTACTTTCAAAAAATAAAAAGGGGGTATTCTTTCGTTTTGTTTGTATATTTTATTGATAAAAATATTGGAAATTATGGATGCTTGCAAGGCGGTCGTCGCCCTCATCTTGCTCAATGAATAATACTTAATACCCACCTGTTTCATGGTATTCAAGACCTCAATCGATAATGCTTCGCCCGATTTCCGCTATGTTCATTGGGTGCCGCTAAAGCTTTATTCTAGCTCTGGCGCACCATAGTGAGATTTGCTTGAATTTTACGGCTCATGGAAGACGGTGTATACGCGTTTTCGACGCTGACAGATGGCTGGTATCTAGAATGAAATTCTGAAGCACGTTTCTATATCTCCCGATTTTGAGAATATTATGATCGATGCTACCATCGTCCGCGTCCATCAGCATGGGGCGGACGCAAAAGGGGGGAGCAATTTCAGGAAATCGGACTTTCCAGAGGCGGATTAACGATAAAAATTCATGCCATTGTGGATGCGCTTGGTTATCCCCCTCGTTTTGAACTCACGCCTGAAAATCGCCACGATTGTGTCACGGGCTTTGAAATGCTTCGAAACATGGAACTGAAAGGCATGAATATCATAGCCGATCGCGGCTACGATATGAAATAAGATTCTGGCGCTTATTGAAGAGCAGCGAGGTAAAGCTGTAATTCCGAGTCGTAAATATAGTAAGGTTCAGCGTCAGTGTGATTGTTTGCTCTATAAAGAACGTATCTGGTGGAATGTTTGGTCAATAAGCTCAAACACTATCGCAGGCTGGCTACTCGTTACGATAAACTGGCCTGCACTTTTGGGGCCTTTTTATCACTGGCCTCTATTTTACTATGGCTAAATTAGGTTTGAAAACACGTCCTAGTCAATTGCAAAAAACAGATTGCACAATCAGAGCTCCACCAGAAAATGTAACAAGCTTCCATCCATTAAGACATTTTTTAATACCGAGATATAGATAATACAAGCAATTCAATCAGCTAAAGATGTATATAATTTGGGTATGACCTGAAGCAAATCGTTCATTTAATCACCTCCCCTATTATTTGGATAAATCTCCCATAAACCCTTTTCTCTATTTTCAATGGTTTCCTCTAGTTGGTACTTGAACCTACACGTACCATACTTTTGAGGAGCTTAAGAGGGACATCGAACGATTACAAGCAAACTAAACGGCCTTAGTCTAATGGAATACAGGACCAAGGCCGCCTAATTATTATACTGTCTACTTGACGAGGTGCAGTTCATATGACGACATGGGGGAATTTTCTTGATTGTGTTTTAATTTGTCTCATGCTATGGGGTCAGTCCTCTATGCTCTAAAACTTCTTCTGCCTTGCGCAAAGCAACTTCGACGACCTTGTCCATATTATAATACTTGTATTCACCTAGACGCCCTCCGAAAATAACGTTGCTTTCTTTTTCAGCCAATGTTTTATACTTTTCATGCTGCGCACTGTTTTTTTCATCATTGATAGGGTAATATGGCTCATCGCCTAGTTTCCATTCGACGCTATATTCACGTGTGACGATTGTTTTGGGTTGAGTACCGAAGTCAAAGTGTTTATGCTCAATTATTCTTGTATATGGTGTCTCGCGATCGGTATAATTTACGACAGCATTCCCTTGAAAGTTGTCCGTATTCAAAACCTCAGTTTCAAACTGTAAACTTCTGTACTCCAACACACCAAACTGATAGTTAAAATAAGCATCAACAGGACCGGTGTACACGACCTTGTCCGCAAGACTATCCCAATAACTTTTATCTTCCAGATAGTCCGTATCGAGTTTTACTTCGATTCCTTCAATCATTCGTTCAACCATAGCAGTATATCCGCCCATTGGAATTCCCTGATAAAGATCGTTAAAATAATTATTGTCGTAAGTAAATCTAACAGGCAATCTGCGAATAATAAAGGCTGGCAGCTCCGTGCAAGGACGTCCCCATTGCTTTTCTGTGTAGCCGCGAATCAGTTTTTCATATATATCGCTGCCCAAGAGGTTAATAGCCTGCTCCTCTAAGTTTTTCGGGTTTTCAACGTATCTTTCTCTCCGCTGCTGTTCAATTTTCTTCTTTGCTTCATCTGGAGTGGTTATGCCCCACATTTTGTTAAACGTATTCATATTAAACGGTAAGTTATATATTTCACCATGATAATTGGCAACTGGACTATTGGTATATCGATTGAATTCAGTAAACTGGTTGACAAACTGCCATACTTCTTTATTGTTTGTATGAAAAATATGTGCCCCATATTTATGCACCTGTATATCTTCGATTTTCTCTGTATAAATATTTCCTGCAATATGGCTCCGCTTATCAATAATGAGGCAGGTTTTTTCGGCCTTTTTAGCTTGATGTGCAAACACCGCACCATAAAGACCAGCACCGACAATTAGAAAGTCATATTTTGTATTAATAGTTATCCTACTCCTAATTTTTTTAAATGATAAACGAAGATCGCCTGAAACTGTTTTCATTTGGTTACTAGTTAAATCCCACAACTTTTTGTGATATTTTGTAGGCCCCTACAGAAATACTACGTCCTGCCCGTCCTGGTAAATTCATTAACTGTCCCATTATCCCGTGTCTAAGACTACGATACAATTCTAAATCTTTTTCCTTAATATACTTCCATAATTCTTTTTTCTTTTCTAGATTCTCTGCCGTTCCTGAACGTATTAACAAAATAGCAGATACAACCGTAACAATTTCCAGATGGTGAAGCATATACTTGTAAAGACTTGGACTTTCAATATTCTTAATTTGCACCTGTTCAATCATAAGCTTATTTACTTTAATCTGCTGATCAATTCTTTTGATCATGACACTCTCTTGGACCGATTGATCCTCCCTGCCTATAAAATATCTGTAAAAATCCACATTGATATAGTAGAGTTTCTTTACATGTTCAAGTGGAACATATACAAATAAATTGTCAACATAAAAGGTGTGTTTGGGAAGTTCCAGCCCACAATCTCTTAGCAACTGTGTTCTGTAAATGACAGAATGCATCAAAATATACTGTCCTTTACGAAAAGGCTTAATGTCGTCCCAAGAGAAAATTATCCCTTCTGGAAGCACATTTTCATATTTCATAACTTTCTTGTACTTTGCGCCTTCTTTTTCATATACAAAATTGCTAATAATCATATCAACTGATTTCTTTTCTACCACAAAATCGTTCAAAGTTTTTAGTATTTTGAGATATGCTCTTGTATCTACCCAGTCATCACTGTCTACTACCTTCAAATATAATCCGGTTGCATTTCGGATACCAGCATTTACAGCTTCTCCGTGTCCGCCATTTTCCTGATGGAGTACTTTTACTATAGTTGGGTATTTCTTTGCATATTCATTTGCAATTTCTGCTGTTTGATCAATGGAGCCATCATTTACTATCAATAATTCTACATTCTCCCCACCAGGTAAAAGGGACTCTATGCAATATCTCATGTATTCTTGCGAATTATAACAAGGAATTACTACTGATAATAATTTCATACCAACACAACCTTTACTATTACTGTTTTGCAGGTACTTGTTTAAATATGATTTTAAATATGGGGTAAAATACCCAGAAAGAAATTGCAGCATTTATCATCATTGTAATAAGATCTGCTGTTGTTTCACCAAATGAACCCATTCCCCATACGTTCATTAATAGGTTATAGATAGGAGCTTTGTAGAATCCTTGAGCTGCGGCAGCACCTATTGTTATTAAAATATACGCAACTACATACCAAAAAGCAGCCATCCAAATGTTGCTGTTTGATTTAAATGTAATGTTTCTCTGAGCGAAAAAATTAATGATCTGTGCAATTCCGATCGTTAGTTGAACTGCGAGGAAATAGGCCAGCCCACCTCCCCCTCCTGATGCAAGCGAACCTGCTGTATAATCGAATAAATAATAAGCACTTCCATCAAAGTTATGTCCAAACTGGAAAACTTGAAAGCTTGTAGTTATTAATGATGTTTGTGCAAATATGCTCTTAAAAACAGGCATTAAAATAAGTTGTAATACGGTCATTCCACTACTCAGCAAAAAGAATACGATGAATTGAGCTGTATTAGGATGCTTTTCCTTATAATTGTTCCATAATCCTGCTATTCCTATACCATTTTTATTCGTTTCTAATTTTCCGTTACTCATCCTATTTTATGCCTCCTGCGTCGCCTGCATCACGTTTTTTTTTGCCATTGCGACCTCTTCCTTTTTTCTTCTTTCCTTTAACACATAACGCAAACCTTTAAAGAACTGACCATTTACGATCATCAAAATACCATCCAACATAGGCATATTAATTACGCCACCTGTCATTCTGGCAACGCCACGAAACGGCATATGATAGATCGACATCATGATAAGATTAGCCGTACTTCTCTTTCCGATTTTACTTAGAAACCAATGTGAGAAATTAATTAATTTAAAAGCAAGTCTTGCCATTCCACCCTTTGCATACTGGCACTGGGCAATCGTATCATTGTATCCTAGCGGTCTTGTTCGATCCCATCTGGCTTCTGGTACTTTTTTACCCAGCAATTTCTCAAATTCTTCCAAGCTAACTTTGTTTGCTTTTCCAGAATAATAGGATGGAAGTTTCGCTTTATCATACGGAAGTGGCGCTCCCGTACCTTCAATTGAAATGACGCCTGCCAATCGGATATCGGCATATGATGCACCAATCATAATTTCATAATCAGCCGCTTCGATTTCCCAGCAATTGGTCTTTACGTTAAAGTAACGGAAAGTTTTATCGTCAAAAGGAATGGTTACTGTCTTTGTCTCACCTGGATTTATAAAGATCTTTGCAAATCCTTTTAATTCTTTTTTAGGTCTGAAGATATCCTTGGATTTACAACCCACATAGAGCTGAGTAGTCTCCATTCCTGCCAATTCTCCAGTATTTGTTATGTTGAAGGTTACACCTTCCTTATTTACTTGAATATCGGAGTACTCAAAGGATGTATAGCTAAGTCCAAAACCGAACGGAAAAAGTACATTCACATTTGCTGTATCGTAGTAACGATAACCTATATAAAGACCTTCTCGATACTCTACGCTGATTTCCTTACCAGGAAATTGATGATAGGAAGGAGTATCTTCATATTTAAGCGGATAGGTTTCCGCCAATTTCCCTGAGGGATTCACATCGCCTGACAAAATCCTTAGAATGGCTCTTGCTCCTGCCTGACCTGCCAGATAACCATGTACCAATCCTTTTACCTTATCAATCCATGGCATTTCTACTGCTGCCCCACAAGAGAGAACCGCAATGATATTGTTATTAACTTGATACAAAGCGTCTAATAACTCAATTTGATTCTCTGGAATCCTCATGCTCTGTCTGTCTAATCCCTCTGCTTCGGTCGCTTCATCCAAACCAATGTATAAAAGAACGATATCCGCATCTTTTGCCAGTGCACACGCTTTATCGATTTTTTTCTGATTTTTCTTTCCGTAACGTTCGAAACCAGGCTCAAACCCCATACTAACGATTCCCGATTCCTTAAGGCAATCTAATGTACTATCCATAATGGTTGGGTTTACAATGGATGATCCTGCACCTTGGTATCGCGCTTCTTTCGCAAATTCTCCGATAATAGCGACCTTTTTGTCCTTTGTGATTGGTAATATATTTTCTTCGTTTTTAAGAAGAACAATGGATTCTTCCGCAGCCTCCTGTGCTACTTTGTGATGTTCTCGCACATTAAACTCGTTTTGCGGATTTTTGTATACTTCTTCCGTTGTAAAAATAAGATCAAGCAATCTGTCTACACACTCATCTAAAACTTCTTCTTTTATTTTCCCACTTTTGATGGCTTGAATAATTTCCTCATTTGTCTCGCCGGCAGTTGTCGGCATTTCGAGTTCATTACCAGCAAGTAATCCTGCCACACGATCATGGCTTCCGCCCCAATCCGTTACGACAACACCCTTGAAATTCCATTCATCGCGCAGAATTTCTCTCATCAAATGTAAATCCTCATTCGTGTAGGAGCCATTCAGCATATTATAAGCAGACATGACCGTTTTTGTTTTACCTTCTTTGATAGCAATTTCAAATGCGGTCAAATAGATTTCTCTAAGCGTTCTTTCATCAACGATTGTATCAATCGACATTCGTCTCTCTTCCTGATTATTAGCAGCAAAATGCTTTACACAGGCAGAAATGCCATGTGATTGAATACCTCGAATATAGCCTGCGGCCATTTTCCCAGCTAGATAAGGATCTTCACTGAAATACTCGAAATTTCTTCCCGCTAAAGGATTTCGCTTCATATTGATTCCGGGTCCCAATAAGACATTCACTTTTTGCGAAACAGCCTCTGCACCGAGATACTTCCCAATTTTCTCGCCTAATTCAGTATTCCAACTATTTGCCACAGTTGCGGCAGTCGGAAAACAAGTGGCCGGAATACTTTCATTGAGTCCAAGGTGGTCTGCTGCTGCCGCCTGTTTTCGAATTCCATGCGGTCCGTCGGCAAGAAAAATGCTGGGGATTCCGAGTCGCTCAATATCCTGTGTCTGCCAAAAATCTTTGCCTGACATTAAGGAAGATTTCTCTTCTAATGTCATTTGTTGGATGATTTCTTTATATTTCATGGTTTTCTCTCCATCGATTTTGGATCAGAGCAGTCTTGAAGTCTTAAGTACAGACTTAAAGACTACTCTATGTCCTATATTTTATTTTTAATCGAAAACCTGTTCTCCACTATCTGTTATTGTTCACACTAGAGCGTTGTTATCCTCTTGTGTTTCTACCACTTTTTTGAAGGTTTTTCTGAACTTCCTAAATATCAGTACTTCCAGCAAGATGATAATCCCAGCCAATAAAACATTAATGATAATCGCCGCAATCTGCCATACAGGCATGCCTTGATTGAGGGCTCCCTCGCTATAGGCACGGCTGTTAACAGCGGTATACAAAATGTTTTTAGAAGCTTGGCGCATTGCCAGTACAGAAGTAGCGCTTTCGGTGTCATCTACAATATTGCCGTCATTTTCATATGGGATTAGAGAAAAATCTCCACCGTTGCGGATGGCCCGGTCGGCATCCATATAACCAAACCCCGCAAAGTAGTCAGAAACAACCACTCCCCGGAATCCCCATTCATCGCGGAGAACCGTATTAAGCAGTGCGTTGGAACTACCTGCCCACTCCGTTCCAATATAGTTATAAGCGGACATCACTGCCTTGGTTTTACCTTCTTTTACTGCAATTTCAAAAGGCTTCAGATAAATCTCACGAATTGCCTGTTCATTGGACCACGTATTGAGCATTCTCCACCGATTGATTTCCTGATCATTCAGTGCAAAATGCTTGATGTAAGCATAAACACCGTATTTTTCAGCACCCATTACGGCATTTGCCGCCATCTTTCCGGAAAGGAAACCATCTTCGGAATAATATTCAAAGTTACGTCCTGCAAATGCGGAGCGATGGATATTCATTGCCGGAGCATACCAGCCAGATACGCCCATGTCCTCCGCCATCTCACCAATGCTTTCCCCAAAGGCCATTGCCATATCTTCGTTCCAGGTGTTTGACATCAAGACAGCAGAAGGAAATCCGATAGAACCGACTTTTGTAAAGTTATTGTTGATTGAAGCAGGCCCGTCGAGATCGATCGTAGCAATTTTGCCTACCGATTTTACCGCTTGTGACCCATAACCCCCATATGCAATGAGCGATACCATTTCATCGATGGTCAACTGATCCAATAAAGGTTCCCACGCTGCATCATCATAAGGGAGCCCCCGCATTTGGACCAGTTTCTTTCCGTTATCGGCACCCGTTATAGGCATTTTGTCTTCAGCATTGTTGTAGTCCGCTGGATTATAATTGGAGTCATTTTTAAATTTGGCTTTCGCTTCTTCGCTCATTTGCATGGATGCCGGAGCTGCTATAGCCTCTTTGTAATTTACAAAACCATCCCGACGGGATAAATAAGAAACATCCCCTTCTGCAAAATCAAACTGGTTAACAGCTGCGATATTATCGGTAGAACGTTTATTGTCTCCCGCATAGGTGACCGTCTCATCTACCAGAAATGTTTGTTCATTTATAACGGTATGCGAGTCGGATCTCAGAGAAATCCGATATTCCCCTTCCTCCAGTACCCATGAACCAGCGCCATAAGTATCATAGGAAGCCATATCTTCCGTTTTGAAGGTCAGTGTGATGGTCTGCGAAGCTCCTGGTTCAAGTAAATCCGTCTTATCAAACTTAACAAGGTTCACTTCCGACTTTTCAATGCCCCTATTCGTATATGGCGGAGTATAGTACAGTTCCACAACCTCTTTACCTGCTACGGAACCTGTATTGGTAACCGTTACATCGACCGAAATGTTACCTTCTCCATCTACGGTTAGGTTTCCCATTTCCTGCTCAAATGCAGTATATGACAAGCCATAACCGAACGGGTAAAGCACAGAACTGTCATAATCGATCAGCCCTTCTGCGGCTGCCGTTTCGTAGAACCGATAACCAACATAAATTCCTTCTACGTAATTTACAAATGTAGGAATCCCATCTGTGAATTTGGATTTCACCTTAAACTCATCCACATTTTTGTATTCAAAGTCTCCAATATTGTTATGGTAAGGAGCCGCTGTCAAGTCATATACGAAGGTATCCGAGGTTTTCCCAGATGGATTTACGGCACCGCTTATGACTTGACCAAGGGCATTAAATCCTGTCTGGCCTGCTCCCGGAATCCAGAGTACACTCTTAATCTGCTCGTATTCCTGAGTAAAACCAAGTTCAAAAGCATTTGCTCCGTTATATACAACAACAACGTTTTCAAAATTAGAAGTTACGAGATCAACCATGTCACGTTCGCTTTTGCTCAGTTCCAGATAATGCATTCCGTTCTCAAAGTCACTATAAGAGGTTGAATTGTTGTTGTAGGTAACCTTACTCATATCAGTAGGAAGATCGGCGCCCTCTCCCCCAACGCGGGAAATAACAATCAGTGCAGTATTGGAGAACTCTTTAGCTTTATTGATCATCTCTGCAGAGTAAGTAGCTGCAGGTGGTTCCGGCAATGTCCAGTCCTGTTTAAAAAGGCCTACTTCCGGACGCGCATCCCTGTATTCGGTATAAAAATTAGCAAGATCAGTATTCAACCGAAATCCGGCACTAGTCAGGCCGTCCTGTAAAGATACCGTAGGATATTTACCGGAAAGTGCTCCTGAACCGGTACCTCCGTAAACGGGATTCGTAGAAGACCATCCGAATATATTGATATTTGAAGCGTTTTCAAGCGGCAGAAGGCTGTTCTCATTGTCCAACAAAACAATACCCTCCGCTGCAATTTCTTGACCTAGAGCTTCGGCTCGCGCTCCGGCTTCATCGCTAATCGTGCCTCTACCCGAGGCCAAAGTAAGCATTGTGGACATCGGACCATAACAAATCAAATTAGTTGTAATAATGAGTGACAGGAAAATTACGATTCCCGACTGGCTTCGCACCATAAATTTTTTCGGTTTCGATAGTTTCCTCACTGCAATCATCGCAATAATGGCAATGAGCAGTACGATCCCGAAGGCAATCAAGTATGGCTTAATAAGATTGAAGATGTTTATTACATCTTGAAAGTTAATTTCTAACATTCGTAACCCTCCTCAGTTATTGGGCACCACAAATCTCGGAACTAAAAGAATCGTTACCATCACCTCACATCGATTAAAATAACCCCTTGAATAAAAGCGTATTCATTTTTACCATGCTGCTCCATCTTGTTGCAGAAGTTATCTTAACACAGTTAATGCGAATAATAAGCTTACTTACACAAACGGTATTAATTCCGACATAAACTGCATTCCATTCCTGAAAAAAAACTGGCTCGGACATGTGAGATCGAAATCTAGACATCCAAGCCAGCTCCAGGAAATTTTAGCCACGTTATCATAACAAACTCGCAGAGGTATCAGGATTTGTAATTCAAACCAAATGTCCTTTTGACCAACATTGATCACACCACCAAACTTCTGTACCGAATATACGTTTTAATCCATATCCATGATAATGCGTATTTTCCTTTGTAGTTGCGGGAAGGTCCCCTTCGAGCTTAAGCTCACCTTCATAAAAATTTTCAATTATGATTATAAGAAAACCTTTTTGTGCAAATACTAAAACAAAATTCCCCACAATAATTTATATTGTGGGGAAAAGGTCAGTGAGGATTATACATCGATTTTTTTGAGTTTACTACTGTCTTGTCAGCTCGAAGTTGTCGAATGCCGCCCATTGGCCCGCTTTGGCGTCAGACCATACGCCGACTTCGATTTTTCCGTTTGTGACACGAATATCGTTAATGGTGTATTTCGTCCAGACACCTACCGGACTGGAACCAATGACAGCATTCACTTCGTCACTGCCTCTGCTATAATTTTTGGCGAATAGTTTCAATTCATTTTGACCACCGCCAGAACGTACCCAAGCGGAAAGCTTGTACGTTCCGTTCGGAACTGTTATCGCTTGGCTCGTTAACTGCCTATAGGCTGCCGAAGACCAATGTGTCAGTTTGTAGTTTCCAGTGTACGTATTATCCTGATCCACTGACTGCGCAAGCTTTCCGTTACTCCATTGCGACCATTCGGTCGTCTTACCACTCTCAAACCCCGCATTGGCAAGAAAATCTTTGTAGTATTCGCTATGCTCGCGGGAAATCGTAATCGAACCTTCAAAACGGATATCCGTGGAGGAGCTGCCTACATAGACAGGCACATTACCGGAAGGCATTACCCATTCATCTTTGGCTGCATCAAAATAAGAGAAAGATTTTGGATCAAGTTTAATCGTTACATTTGTTTGTTTGCCCGGCTCTAATTTAACCTTTTGGAAACCGGCCAATTGTTTCGGAGCGGTCTCTACTTGTGTCGGCAGCTTACCAGCATACACTTGCACAACCTCAGAACCGGTAACATTTCCTGTATTTCTAAGTTGCAATGTTACTTCAAAAGTAGGTTCTTCTGATTTATTAGAAGAAACATTTGTTTTTAAGTTCTTATAGTCAAAGCTTGTATAAGAAAGACCATGTCCAAAGGAGAATGCCGGTTTGATACCATTTTTCTCATAGCCGCGGTATCCGACAAAGACACCTTCCGTATATTTGGACACTGCTCTGCCGTATTGTTCAGGCGCGGATACCGGTGTTGTATTCACATCAACCGGGAATGTTACAGGCAATTTCGCGGATGGGTTCACATCCCCGAACAAGACATCGGCAATCGCATTACCTTGTTCTTGCCCCGGGAACCAAGCTTGAACGATCGCAGCAACGTTATCTTTCCATTTCATTTCAACCGGATTGCCGCTTTCATTGACAACAATAACATTTTTGTTCACTTTGGAAACTTCACGGATCAATTGATTTTGGTTGTTCGGCAGTCTCATTGTGGTATTGTCGATATTGCCTTCGCTTTGGTAATCTCTTGATACGATTACGGCCACGTCGGATTTTTTCGCCAACTCAACCGCTTTGAGAATATTGCTATCTACCACATCGTCTTCTGCTTTCCAGCCGAAACGCATCTTGCCGCCTCTATCCCGTCCAGCATCATCAGGATAATCTGATTTGTAATCAATCTGAACGGAATAGTTTTTACCGCCTTCTAAACTTACCGTTTTTTCTACAGTGCTATACGTTATTCCCGCATTGTCGATAACCAGATTTCCGTCCAGATATACTTTGCTGGAACCTAAGCTTGTAGTGGAAAGCGTGAAATCTCCAGACTTCGGCACGTTCATTACCCCGGTATATCTTACTGAACTATCAAAAGTGACAGATCCTGGAAGCCTGTCGAGTTTTGGAGAGAATGAGTTAAAGTCGTAGTTATAGAACCCGAACTGCACATTGACTTGCTTGGCGACATGTTCAAAGACCGGTTGCCCTTCCTGTCTATCGTTGCTCCAATATACTGCTTTCAGGCCTTGCTCAGTGGAACCTGCAGTTGGCGCTAAGAAAGCGGATGGAACGGGCTCTGGTCCAGGCATAAGATCTGCCGGGTTGATCGGATCTGTTCCTGCAATATACTCTACGTTTATATCATTTCCTGCACGGTTTTTAATCCCTTCAAGCGGGCTTACCGTATAAGTGGGAGGGACCATGGAACTACCGCCTCCCCGAGCGGTTGTGTTATCCGCTTCAGGTCCGATTACGGCAATGGATTTGATATTATTAGTTTTCAACGGCAAAATGTTATTTTTGTTCTGAAGAAGAACCATGGACTCAGCAGCAATTTGTCTTGCTACGGCTCCGTTCGCTTTTGCGTCAATGATCTTCTCCTGCGGTTGGTTGTCAAATAGTCCTTTTTCAAACATTTGATATAAAATGCGATATGCGCCTTGGGTTACGTAGGTTTCACTGACTTGGCCATTTTTAACGGCTTCTACCAGACGGCTGCCCCATGTCGATCCAGGATCTCCGGGTAAATTCATTTCCAAACCATTCTTGAGGGAATCAACAGTCGTTTTAACGGCGAAGTAATCGCTCATGACAAAGCCGTTAAAGCCCAGATTGCCTCTCAATGTGTTTTTCATCAATTCGGCGCTTTCACAAGCAAATACAGTGTTAACTTGGTTATAGGCACACATGACACTTGCAAGATTCGCTTTATTGATGACTTCTCCATAAGGTCTTGCATAAATTTCATTAATTGCCCGCTTGCTGATTTGGGCATCATAGTTGAAGCGGTTCAATTCCTGATTGTTTACGAGAAAATGCTTGGCTGTTGCCATTACATTTTGGCTCTGTACCGCGTTCACATAATTAACGCCCATTTGGCCGGCCAGCATCGGGTCTTCACCAAAGGATTCAAAGTTTCTCGCGCCGAAAGGATTTCTGGCAATATCCAGGCCAGGCCCAAGCAATACATTGTGAGTTGTATCGACAGCTTCTTTAGCGACTAGCTCTCCGTATTTTTTGGCAGTTTCCGTATTCCAGGTTGCCGCTAATCCAACCGCGGCCGGCATTGCAGTCGCTGTTTTGTTTTGGAGATTCGGATTCTTAAGACGAATGCCAAGCGATGCATCTGCCATTTTCAATGCAGGAATACCATATTTCTCCAAACCTTGATTATAATATGCCCAAGAATAGTCATTATTGCCAGTAAGTAAATCAACTTTATCCTCCAAAGTCATTACGTTAACCAGCAGCTGGGCACGTTCCCCTGCGGAAAGGGATGTATTCATCCAAGGACGGTCCTGTTCGCTGGCAGCCATAGCGGTGGAGCTGAAGGGCGAAACGGTTAAAGTAGCAATGATGGTAAGTAAAAGAAGACGTACAAAAGAAAATGACGATACCTTCATTAGTTGATTCCTCCTATAATTTTAGTAGACAAGGGACGACATTAAGATAAACTCTTTCCTTTCCCCCTTTTTTTGTTACGGATGCATCATTATTATAGAAAAAAAAACCGCTCTCATCATTTGAGGATATTGTTATCTTTTCTTGTATTTTTTTGATACGTTTCGCTTTTCTTCGTCAAGTTGCCTGGCGTTATGCCGAAATGCTTTTTGAATAATTTGTAAAAATATGCAAGATCGGTATAACCCATCGACTCGACGGCATGTTTGATCGACAATCCACTTTGGATCATATCTCGCGCCTTTTCCATTTTTGCATGTGTAATGTAATCCGTCATGTTCCGCCCCTTATGAGCCTTGAAAGACCTACTCAAATGCTCCTTGGTCACACAAAAATAGTTGGCAACCGTATCCAGGGAAATTTGGCCCTCTAAGTGCCGGTCGATAAACTTCACCACGTCCGATATGTCCAGGCGGTTACGGTTATGGCGGAATGCGACAGCCTCCTTTAAAACCTCCTTAAATATATGAGCCAAGGATTCGGCAGTTCCATCAAATGAGCATCCGCTCTGTTTCCATACTTTTTTTAATTCGATTCCAATTTCGCCCGCAAATTCTTCCACAATAAGCATCAGGTCAAGCCCAATTTTCTCAATCATCCGTTCATCGATTTTTTGCATTGTTTCTTCAACCCCTTGCTTATCCAACTGGAACAATCTTTTGCGCAGCTGTTTTCGATACGTAAAATATGTATCGCGTTCCTCCGACTCCGAAAAAATGGAAAACGCATAGTTCGCCCGATTTTCGTTCATGCTTTTCTTATCAAGCTCATCGACGCACTTGGCCAATGCTGCGTTCAACTCATTCGGATCAACGGGTTTCAAAATATAATCCGCCGCTCTGGAGGTTACGGCTTGCCTAAGATATGCATAATCGTGATATCCGCTGATGACCACTATTTTAATAAACGGAAATCTCTCGTTAATGGCTTTTAATAATGCAACACCGTCCAAGCCGGGCAACCTCATGTCGGTAATCACGAGATCGGGACGCAAGGATTCCATCATGGTTAAACTCATATTCCCGTCTTCCGCTTCTCCCGCGATTTCGATACCCATGCTTTCCCAACTCACCAACGATTTAATGACTTCTCGTGACCAAGGCTCGACGTCAATAATAAGAGCTCGGTACATAACGGTTTTCTCCTTTCCATTCCCTCCAGGGCAATCGCTATCAATATGCCTTTTCCCTCTTGGCTGAAAATTCTTATGCGATACCTGTTTCCGAACCGCAGACGAAAACGAAAATCAACGTTTTTTAAGCATGCTCAATTTCTTCTTCCAAAGTGATCAGTTCCTCGCCGCTGGATAGGTCCACCCCGATTTCCCGCCTCCGAAGGCACTGACCATCGGCATCGTGAGAACGCTTACAACAATGGCTCCCGTAAGGTATCCTCCTAGGTTGGAAAGCATTCGTAGATGAAGATGTTATCGTTTAGGTTTGTTACTTCGGCTCATGTAGGAGTAGTGGAATGGTGGTTAACAAATGGAAGGCCAATTCCGAAGCATGTCATGGCAGAACAACTTGGGGCAATGTTCTGTTGCTCCATCTTGTCGCAGAAGTCATCTTAACACAATTAATGCGAATAATAAGCTTACTTGCACAAACGGTATTAATTCCTACATAAACTGCATTCCACGCTTGCAAAAAAACTGGCTCGTACATGTGAGATCGAAACCCACACATACAAGCCAGTTCCAAGAAATTTTAACCACGATTTCAAAACTAAACTCGCAGAGGTATCAGGATTTGTAATTCAAACCAATTGTCCTTTTGATCAACGTTGACCACACCACCATACTTCTGTACCGAATATCGAATACTTTTTAATCCATAACCATGATAATGCGTATTTTCCTTTGTCGTTGCCGGTAAGTCCCCTTCAAGCTTAAGCTCCCCTTCATAATAATTTTCAATTCGGATCATCAGAAAACCTTTTTGTGCAAATACTAAAACATGTATTAGTCTTTTTTCTTCATCTTCGATTAGTTGTTCATATTCTATCGCATTATCTAGGGCATTACCGAAAATGGTACAGATGTCTATCACATCAATACCGTTAAGCAATGTTCCGTCTGCTACGCAGGTTAGAGTAATCCCGTTCTTAATACAATACATATTTTTGCTTGTAAGTAACGTATCTAACACGTGGTTGCCCGTCTTATTCTGTGCTTCGTAAGACTTGATTTCGTTTTCCATCATCGTCAAATATGCATTTCTCTTGTCTGTATCTTCTTCTGCTCTAAGAGCGATGATTTGATTCTTTAAATCGTGGTACTTATAGTTGATTAATTCAATACTTTCTTTAGATTGCTGATATTGCGCATATTGATTCTGAAGTATATATTGCACAGCTTTTAGTTCATGTCTTATCCTTAATTCTTTTAGTTGTATATGGTATGCATATAATATTGTAAATCCACCTAAATCCACCAATGTTCGAATATTGAGTATTTCTTGAGTATATTGTCCGCTGAAAGGTGTTCTAGAAGTCACAAAACTTAAATTGCTAATGCCAAAAACCGCTGCCCCTATAACAACAGTTGACCACAATTCGCGCTGTCTTATATTTAATTTACCATCAACCGGTATATGGCGTTTTTCTAGTAACCAGATCAATAAAAATGAAGCCCCATAAAAAAAAATCAGTAGGAATAATTCCAATAACCAATCATTTTTCTTCCCAGTCACAAAAAAGAAATTCACTTGCCATTCCAATGAAGCCACTAACTCTGCTGCTACAAATGCCCTTACACTAAAATAACCCGCCTCAAGAGGCGTGATGTCGCAACTCATATAAATTAGAGAAAACATTAACCCGATTGCAACAACCATACACGGAATCCAAAAAACAATCGGTAGATTTTTAGTCAATTGCAAAAAAACAGATTGCACAATCAGAGCTCCACCAGAAAATGTAACAAGCTTCCATCCATTAAGACGTTTTGTTAATACCGAGATATAGATAATACAAGCAATCCACTCAGCTAATGATGTGTATAATCTGGGTATATCCGGAAGCAAATCGTTCATTTAATCACCTCTCCCCAGTATTTGGATAAGGCTTCCATAAACCCTTTTCTTTTAGTACGACTCAGAAGGAGTTCTTCACCCTTCACTACAGCACAACTATCGTTCATTCCTTCTACATGTTCCAAATTGATTAAATAGCCTTTATGCCCACGAAAAAAATGTACGCTAGATAATTGATCTTCTAGTTCCTTCATGGTTCCTGTCGTGATAAACTCTCCTTTATTTGTATAGAAAATGAGCTTATGGCCTTGACTCTCTACATAGTAGATATCAGAAATCTTAAGTCGTGTTACCCCACTTTTTGCTCGTATCGTAATATAACGGGTTTCTCTTTTTTTCATTCTATCGATAGCTCTATTCAAGCGCTGTGAAAAAGGGAAATATGTGATCGGTTTCAGTACATAATCCAATGCATCCACCGCGTATCCTTTGATGGCATACTGTGCCATATTTGTAATAAATATTATAACGACTTCAGAATCCACTTTTCTAATTTCTTCCGCTGCAGACATTCCATCCATCAAGCCCATTTGAACATCCATTAGTATGATATCAAATTGCGCTTTATAATTTTCAACGATTTCATCACCATCTGAAAATGTCTCTATTTCAATGGTTTCCCCTTTATCTTTCTCAAACCTTCGAAGATATTCAATCAACTGCTCTTGATATTTAATATCGTCTTCGACTATTGCTATTTGTATCATTATTGATCTCCTTTGTCGGTAAACGTTTTCATTCACTGATAGCCAGACAATCCATTTTATCTATTTCTCCTTGCGTCCGCATCGAGAAATTCCAGCCTGTAACGGTTGGATTCGACATCAGGCATCCTTGCATCGAAACGTCGTTGGCTACGGTAATGACAAGCATGCCATCATATAAGCCCGTTTGGATTTCCGACAAGCTGCTGTCTTCCAGACTAACAGACTGCGCCCATTAATCCTGTACACTTTGTCTTTAATCCACCGCGGAAGGCGAGTACTATTAATATAGTGCGTTGAAATCTGGCCAAATATACTTCGATGCATGGTAAAGTGTTGAAACTGAATCTTTCATTCCTATGGATCGACCGCTGCTCTGCCGCTTTCCAAATCCAGTTAATCTCATCTGCCACATGTTTTCGTTCGTCTTTGTGCTTATCGAAGTTCTGCGTCATCACCAATTCCATTTGATTTCATCAATTTGTAATCGGTATCAAAACTCAAGCAAGCCCTAATTCGTCTGAAACATGTTGACCGAAAAGTTATCCGTCCCCTGAAGATCATGGTTCAAGCAATCTGAAAAACAGGTTGGTTCGCAACTATTCACTTAAACGGATCAGAGCCTGTATGTGCTACCCTACTCCGCATTAGAAATCAATATAACGGCGTGACGGTAAAACGCGTGTAGCAAACTCCGCTACGGGTTTTTCCGATAAACATGCAAACCCTAAATAAAACGCTTTCTTCATTCTGTTGAATCCCCTTCAAGAAAAGGATACAACCTAAGTATAGGTTAGATCTACTCAAGAATCATTAGAGTCGATTAGCAACTTTTATTGCATTTTATAGATAGTGCTTGCTTTCCCTTACCGCTTCGAATTTCCCAGGGTGTTATTCCGAAATACTTCTTAAACACCTTATGGATGATCATTAACCTGTAGCGTATGTTCGTTCGTTTCATCGGCTATTAACCTCATATCTTGTAATTTTAGGTTATTCATATTATCGTATCCGGATCTAGCTTCAGGTCAAGTCAATTTTACATGTGATTAATGCTAAAACATCATTTCAATCTTGATATTTGATGCGATCTATCTTTCTTAATAAAAGCATTTGAAGAAAAATAAAGAATAAAGAGCACCTCTCAAGGTGCTCTCAAGTATAAATCCAGTTTATTTGACTGTGCGTTTTTCCGGTTTGAAGCGAGGAATGCTACTGCGGAAGTCAGAGTCAGCAAATGATGCATTCTTATTGATGGTTCCGGTAAGGAAGCCCTTGCCCAGCGGGCATCCAGCCAGGCTGTCCCTTATTCCACTGCATCAATCCCATATGTCTGCTCCATGTTTTCTTATCGCCGTGCGGTTGCGACAGAACGGGTAAGGCCGTAGGAAACGACCGCGACGGCGGACGCGAGCGCAACCGATGCGGCACTGATCCAGGTGATCGCCAGTACCGACAAGCCTCCCACGGCGATTCCCCCGATGCCGGCTCCCGCGGCAAATCCGAGCTGAACGAAGGTACTGTTCAGACTAAGCACGATACTTGAGGCTTCCGGAGCAAGTGAAACCAGGTTGAAGTTTTGGATCGGACCGAACGTCCAGACTGCAATCTCCCAGAGCATTAGCAAAGAGATGGTTACGATTACCCATCCAGAGAAAGTGGACAAAACCACTAGGGCGAGGGTCTGGACAGCCATGGAGACGAAGAGCGTTCGGACGATGCCAATCCGATCTGCCAAGAAGCCGCCAAGCCTGGAGCCGATCAAGCTCCCTATGCCCAAGATCAAGAGAATAACGCTCATTTTTTGTTCCATCATCGGCAAGGCGGAGGCCAGAAAGGGGGTGATATACGTATCAACCACCGAAAAGCCGATAAACACGAAGAACGTCACGCCTAGAGTGACCGCAATCCTCGGCTGCTTCAAGAATGCAAGACGCTTACTTAGAGGAACGGACGTTTCGCCTTCCATGGCCGGAATGGTCTGTGCAACGGTGAGGATTGCCAGCAAGCTGAAGAGTCCGATAACCCAGAAGATCGTTTTCCAATCATATGCCGCTGAGACCATGCGGCCGATGGGAATGCCGAATACAAGGGAGGCGCTAAAGCCCATTGCGACGTTGGACATGGCTGAGCCTTGTCGTCCGGGAGGAGCCAGCTTCGCAGCGATGGAATAAGCGGTTACGACGAAAACACCTGTTCCGACCCCGAGTATAACGCGAGAGGCCACCAGGAAGCCGAATCCCGGAAGGGCAAGCGTCGAAACGGTGCCGAGTACTATGACGGCGAGAGCCAGCAGCAATTGCTTGCGCTGATTCATCTTCGCCGTCGCCAACATGACAATGGGCGTGCCAACCGCGTTACCGAGCGCGAATACGGTGATAAGCTGTCCCGCTGTCGATACCGATACAGAGGTGGAAGCAGCAATTTTATCCAGCATGCCCACGATGCTGAATTGTGAAGTGCCCACAAAAAAACTGATCAGCGTCAGCATATAAATTTTCCAAGTGTTGTTCATTTTAGTGTCCTCAATTTTACTGTTTTATACTATTAATCAAAAATATTCGTTCTGCTGCGGGTGCGTTCTTAAGAGAAGAGCTCACCTTCGAAGTTCTGCGAGATCTCAGCGCGGCCATCGGCAAACATCCTCACATACGAGAACCGGAAGTCTTCCGCCAAAAGTTCTCCCCTTGTGAAGAAGAGCGCCGTCGCCAAACCATCTGCAGTCGCTGCCTCGTCAGCAATCACCCACGTCGCAACCACATCTCGCACCGGAATGCCTGTCCGGGCATCGAGAACGTGGTGAAGCCCGTCGCCCCAAGCGCGTCTGTTGACCGCAGATGCGCACAGAGCACGGTTTTTCAGGTGAACCACACCGATCACCAGGCTAGTATCGAACGGGTGCTCAAGCCCTACCTGGATGCTGGAGTCACCCGAATGGCGAAGATCTCCACTACCATCGACAACGAACTCGGTGAATCCGGCCTTGTGGAGGATCTCAGAGACGATGTCCACGAGGTAGCCTTTCCCCGCCGCTCCAACGTCTATCACCAGTGGGCGCTGCGTGACGATCGACGTGCCGTCCAAGATGATGTCCTTCCGCCAGGTCGCTCTCCCCCGAGCATGCTCCTTGGCACGGACAAAGTCGGATGAGGGTGTGAGCGAGTATGTCTTATCGTAGCCCAGGAGTTCGAGATCACGGCCAACGAGCGGATCCACGGCACCCCCGGTAACCTTGTGGAGCCGATCATAGAGACCAAAGAGGGCAACCGAGTCGTCCGGGAAGTCGAAGTGGCCACCGTCAGGGGCGGTCGCGACCCGAGACACAAGGGATTCAGGGCGGAACCGCGAGTACGTGGTTTCGAATTGTTCAATCCGCTCGAGAATGCGTTGTTGCAACCGACATCCCAACGGCTCGTGGGTCTCGATCTCCCATTGGGTTCCGATGGCCTTAAACACGAACCTGCTGACGCACTCCTCCGCTGAGTGAGCCGTATAGTCATTGGTGTTCATAGCTTCCGGGCCTGCTCTTTTATCTGTCGAAGCGCATCGTTGAACCCGTCAGGGGTACCGCTGGATCCTGCTAGGCGGCCCACTTTCACCTCGTCGATTCTCTTCCCAACGACGACCGCCGGAACCGCGTCGGCAAAGCGGCGCTGTAAGTCGAGAGACGTCGGGTTCGTCGCATGAGGAGTGACTTCGACGGTGGTGATGACGTCGTCATCCAGGGTGACGGTCACAGTGATGGACGAGGGGAGGCTTCCGTATTGACCTGTCGCCGTGTATTCTCCGTCTGCGTAGACGGTGTAATTACTTATCCCCCCGCTCGTAAGCGTTACTTCTGAGGTGGATCGATCATAAGTGACCTTCGCTCCCAGATTTTCGCTCACAAAACGCAATGGCACCATCGATCTTCCCTGATTGCTAATCATCGGGGTCCTCAACACGATTTCCTTGCCGTTCACTATCGCCCGCTTCTGGTTCATCCACAACAGGATATTGACTTGCGCTGTCCGGCAGATCACGGACTTCTCTTCCTGTAGCCACTGAACGTTAGTGCCGAGTTGTGTCCCAATAAATCGAAGCGGAACGTAAGTCGTGTTGCCTATCAGTTCCGGCGCCACCTCAAGCTCTACTTCCTTGCCGTTGACCTTCACGCGCTGATTGCCCGCCATCAGCACAATCTCTGTCAGATCTGAATTTGCCGATTCCGCCTGATTCCATCCGATGGTTAATGGAATAACCGAGATCATCATTGCACAAAGAAACGATTTCACAATTTTATGCATACAGAAATCTCCTCTCGCTCACGTTTGAGCTTGTCATCTCTCTCCGATTGCCCTATTTCCAAGGCTGAATTGCTTCCTCTAGCATTTTCTTATTAACAACTCCGATTATATGTCGACGGATTATCCCTTCCTTATCGAGTATGATTGTCTCCGGTTGCCCTGTAACTCCATACTTTTTGGAAACCTGAGTATCATAATCAAACAGGTAAGTGATAGTTGTTTTATACTCTTCAATAAACTTCGCTACTCGATTCTTGGGCTCTCCCTTATCAATAATGAGCAGTTTTACTTCATTCTTGTATTCCTTGTCGAAAGCTTCAAGTTCCGGGGATTCGTCTACACAAGGCTCGCACCAGGTGGCGAATATGTTGATAACGACGACTTTGCCCTTATAGTCAGATAGCTGATGCATTTTTCCATCCAAATCTTCCAGTTCGAAATCATAGCCCGGTTCCCCTACACCTGCCACAGCGCTGTTTTCCCTCAACCCCAAGGCAATGTAAACAAACAAAATAATGATTAGAAGCAGTATTGTGATTTGTATGAGTTTGTTTTTATTCATAAGCGCTAGCTTTTTTTCTGCATATCCTGCAGAAATTTCAACTCTTTATTCAGTTTAGCTTGCCGATTTCCCAGAACAAACAAATACCCTCCGATAAGAAGCCAAATAACGGAATATGCCGCAAACAAATAATACATAGGAGTTCCTCCTAACGAACCATTTTTTCTTGGAGCTGTTCTTTACACTGGGATAAAGCGATCTTTGCTTTCTCCAAGTAAATGCCCTTCTGCAGCAAAACTACAAACAACAGTGTTAATGTAATGAGCGTAAACAGCAGGGTTGTCATCATTTCCGGTTCAATTCCTCCTCCGCTTTGGCCCACTCCTTCCCCGAATACGATCGGATGCATCTTGGTTCTCCACCAGCGGATTGACATGTATACAATAGGTACATCTATAAATCCGATAATCCCGAATACCGACGCCAATCGTGCTTTCTTCTCCCAGACCACTTCCATTTGGCGAATCATCATATAGGCAAGATAGATAAAGAAGAGTATCAGAGTTGTCGTTAACCTGGGCTCCCACGACCACCATGTATTCCAAGCGGAACGTGCCCAGATCGGTCCGGTTATCAACACAATGGCGGTAAAAACGACTCCGATTTCTGCGGAAACACCGGCAACGATATCAAAATCCCGTTTACGGGTAATCAAGAACGCAATGCTAAAGACAAAAACGATGAAGAAAGCCCAGAAGGCAGTCCACGCTGATGCGACATGAAAATAAAATATCTTCTGTACGACTCCCATTACCGCCTCTTCAGGCGACCAGACAAACGTAAGATACAAGGCAATGAGCATGATGGGGATGATAAGGATGACCAGAGCTTTATGCATTGTTACACCTCCGCCACATACTCGAATAATAGAAAACACAGGACAAAGAAAATAAGATCATATGCAGCCATGAACTGCATCCAGGATCCCGCGTTCGAGAGATTTTCAATATCAGTCAAGGTAATTTGAGTGCTCTGTACAGCTCCGATTAGTACGGGTGTCGCGACAGGAAACAAGATCACCGGCAGCAGCATTTCACTGCTGCGGGAGTTCGCCGATAAAGCGGCCAGAAAGGTTCCAATGGCAATCAATCCGAAGGTGCCCAGAAGGACAGTACCTGCAAAGTATAAGATGCTTCCCGTCCAGCGGAAATCAAAAAGCAGGAACAATATCGGAATGGAAACCAGCTCCACGATCAGCACCATAACAAGGTTAGCCAGCAGCTTGCCTAAATATATACAGGAGGGATCAATGGGAGCTGCCATCATCCCGGATAAATTTTCATTCTGATATTCCAACAGAAATGAACGGTTTAGTCCCAAAATACTTGAAAAAATAATAACCGCCCACATGGCTCCCGGAATGACCACCTTTATGGAATGATTGGTTGGATCAAAGGCAAAGCTGAATACCACGATTACTAAAGCCGAGAAGATCAGCATGGTGCCGATGGTTTGCCGGGTCTTCCATTCCATACGCAAGTCCTTTTTGGCAATATGAAAAGTTGATTTAAAGAAATTAATCATGACAAAGCCACAATTTTTGAATACTTCTCTTCGATCACGTACTGACTTTCGTTTTTTAGATGGAAGTCTTCCGCCACACAACCGTTATTAAGAAAAATAATCCGATCGGAAACTTCTGCGGCTTGCTTAAAATCGTGAGTCACCATCAAGGTAGTTACTCCCTTTTCTTTCATACTGCCGATTACCCGATTCAGCAGCATAACAGCGTGCTGATCTAACCCGGCATGGGGTTCGTCGAGCAGCAGCAGCCGCGGGGAATGGATGATCGCTCTGGCAACGGCAACTCTTTGCTGCATCCCGTGGGAAAAGTTTTTAACCGGCTCGTGACGGAACAAGCTTAGTCCTACCTCTTCGATTACCACTTTTGCTCTTTCGATCACATTTTCCACAGCATACAATGAGCCATAGTAAACCAAATTCTCCATTGGGGACAAGTGGTCGTACAGCAAGCTGCTATGCGGCAAATAGCCAATCCTCCTTTTAAGCAAGGCTTCATTATCACGAATTGCCATACCGTCTATTCTTATCTCCCCGTATGTCGGTTTGCTTAACAAAGAGCAAAGTTTTAAAAGGGTGCTCTTTCCCGATCCGTTGGGTCCAACAATCGCTACCGTTTCTCCATGGCTTATTTGCAGGTCGATTCCCCCCAGAATCGTTTTATCCCCTGCCTTTTTCACCAATCCTTGCATGTATATCACAACTCATCAACACCTTTCTTTACCCCAATCCCCTTCTCTTGCATAGCGCGTGAGATCATCGTTTCATATTGCCGCGATAGTCTATGGTAATCCTTTTCGGAAATTTTGCGCGATATGAAATCAAATTCAATTTCATTTAACGTTGCCATAAGAGCCTTCATGTCTACGGTCTCTTCATTGTGGTGATTGTCGGCATCATTGATCTTCTCGTGCTCATGCCTCCGTATATAAGGGGAAATGATCAAGTACAGGCATAACAAAACGATCGCGGCAGTAGATACTATCGACATCGCTGACATCTTCTTCACCTACCTACAAATACTTTTTCCTTTCATTATCAATAATCGATTTCATTGTTTTATTTTCCGATTCTTCCGATAGGACGGGTACATCCGTATCTGGATTTTGGCCCTCAGCTTGATTACGATTAACCCACCGGCGGACCGCAAAATAAATAACTCCTGCTCCGAGAATAAGCACCGCGAATGGTATAATCCAAACGGTTAAGCTGAAGCCTTCTTTCTGAGGGGCCATTAAAATCGATTCTCCGTTCATGCTCACATAATACTCGCGGATCCGATCCTTATCCCAACCCTTACGCATAAGTTCGGCTAATTCCCTTTTAAAAACCGTGGAATTTCCGCAATTGCTCATATCGCAATCATATTGGGATTGGCCGCAACCGCAGTTGCAGATAAACTGGGATGCTACCTCTTTGAACTGCTCCGATTTATAGTCAAACAGAAACTCTTCTTCCGCCTGTGCGGATTCGGTCCACAGAAAGAACATCGTAATAAGAAAAACAAACCGCCATTTCATTACAAGAGAAATAAGCCGCCATCTCAATTTACGCCACCTTCCTTGCTGAGCCGGAATATCTCGGCTTAATATTTCCGTATTTACCGCTCCATAATGCAAACATGGTCCCAATTACGAGTATCGTCCCGCCAAACCAGATCCAGTTCACCATTGGATTCACCTTAGCCACAAAGGTAGCTCGTCCATCCTTCTCCCAGCTGCCCATCACCACATACAAATCTTCCCGCCAATTGCTGAGCAAACCTACTTCCGTTGATGGTTCATCCCAATTTCCATAAAAGACCTTCTCCGGTCTTAACATCCCTTGAGGCTTTCCATTCTTCATAATAGACAGCTCGGCATAAATCACGGAATTGATCCCTACTTTTCTTTCTTTAAGGTTTTCATATGTTAAGGTATAGTTTCCAATATTAAATGATTCCCCCAGCCCAACCGTTCTCATGGTCTGCTGATCGAAATTTTGCGAGCCGATAATCCCCAGAGCAATCATCGCAACTCCGAAATGCACGATATATCCCCCATATCTCCTTCGATTTCGTGTCATCAGATTATATAAAGCTTTCAGCACGCCTTCCCCGGACATTTGTCTTCTCGCCTTCACGCCGCGGTAAAATTCAATAAAGTGAGTGACCATCATAAAGCAAACAACGCCGTAAGCGATGATAGGATAAGCATTTCTTATTCCGATCGCCAACAAGATAACGCACACCGCCACGCTGAGCAAAGCGGGGACTAAGAAATTTTTCATAAGGTTCTTCATAGTGGATCTCTGCCAAGCAAGAAGCGGACAAACCCCCATTACGAAAATTAGGCTGAGTAATATAGGCGCCTGCACGGTGTTAAAGAACGGCGGACCGACTGTAACCTTAGTTCCACGTATCGCCTCCGAGACAAGCGGGAAAATGGTTCCCCAGAATACGGCGAAGGCCGCGACAGATAAAAGCAAATTATTAACAAGAAAGCTGCTTTCCTTCGAAATCAATGATTCAAACTGGCCAGCATCCCGAAGCATATGGTAACGACTCATGAGTACGTATAAGGAGAAGCAGACAGCAACGGCCAGAAACATAAAAAACCAGTTCCCTAAACTGGAATTGGCAAAAGCATGCACGGATGTCAGCACTCCGCTGCGTACCAAGAATGTGCCGAACAGCGTTAAAGCATAAGAAACAATAATCAATCCGACATTCCAGACCCTAAGCATATTTTTCCGTTCCTGTATCATGACGGAATGTAGTAATGCGGTAACGGTCAACCAAGGCATAAATAATGCATTTTCTACCGGATCCCAGGCCCAATATCCTCCCCATCCCAGCTCCATATACGACCATTGAGCGCCCAACAGATTTCCCAAGCTTAGAAACAACCAAGCGATTAATGTCCATCTTCTAGTCATCCGAAGCCAAAAGTCATCCATATTTTTCAAAATCATAGCCGCCATAGCGAATGCAAACGGAACCGTAAGCCCAACATATCCCAGATAAGTCATTACTGGATGGATCATCATTCCAGGGTTTTGCAGCTGCGGATTCAAGCCTCTACCCTCAATTGGAACATAATCCAGAAGTATAAATAGCTTTGAAACAAACGCCAGAATGAAAAAGAAGAACGCGGAATTAGCCGCCATAATGGAAGCGATATAGGGAACCATCGGATTGTTACGCATTTTCCGCGAATAAATCACTATCACGGTATACAAAGTCAAAAAAAACAACCAAAGCATTAATGAACCCGCGCTGCCTGCCCAAAGTGCAGAAAGCTTATAAACTAACGGCAGATCGCTGCTCGTATAATTACTAACTAATTGATATTGAAACTGACTGGTTCCAAGTAAATAAAACATGATGATCATGGCGAGAGCGGCCAAAATAAATACGGCAAGCAAACCTCTTTTACCGCTGTCGACCATTCTCTGATTCTGCTTTATGACTCCCAGAATCAATACAGCTATCGAATAAAGAGATAACGCCAATCCAAGGTATATGATTGTATTTCCTAGAAGGTACATTTGGCTTTCTCCTTCTTTTTATTAATCATTTGCCTACAGAAGACCGGTTTTGCAATTCATTATGGAACTCCGGATCATAATTATTCGGATCCCGTCCTTCGTATTTAGAAGGACATCTTGTTTTGACTCTGTCAGCTTCGAAAATCTCGCCTTCTCCGTATGTCCCCTCTACAATCGCAATAATTCCTTCTGTGAAATTATCCGGTTTTACACCGGAATGAACCACCTGAAGGATCTTGCCATCCTCATCTTTGATTTTAAAGCGAAGCTCAATCTTATCCGCATTCCATTCAACTGAATCGCCAATGATGTCGCCTTGAACCAAAAGATAATTATTTTGACTATATTTCGCAGGATCGGCTTGCAACTGCCCGATCGTTACTTCTACTCCGCTGGAGGCTGGTGCAGCTCCCAAAAGAAGGGACACAATCGCCACTATAATCAATGTCCCTCCCACAAGCACCTTCGTGTTTCTCTTCATTCCCCGCCCTCCAAGTCTTAGATTCTTAATTCAATTCCGCGCTCAACATCTCATCGAGCCTATTCATGTAGTCATCATCCTCTTGGCTCATGTGGCAGGAATAGCAGCGTTCGAGGTCTTCATCCTCCTTCACAGATCCGTCGGGGTTGAATACCCGGTATTCCCATTCCCCATTGCGCTTCTCGGGCGGATACTGGGCGCCCCAGCCGGTGCGCTTTTCCATCACGAAGAGTCTGTTAAGCTCTCCATCATCATAGATCTCGTAGGTGATCACGGTGCCGCTCGGAACCGGCTGGCCGCTCTGTACAGCTTCAATCGCTTCCCGGCTCGTGTAGATCTCTCCGTGCATATTTCCTCGATCCACAGTCGTGTAAAGCACCCCCTCCTTGTAGTTTTCGGGGAATTGAACAAGCTCGGGACCAGAAGGTGATGGAATAGCGTCCCCATTCGATACTTCCGATGTACTTCCATCAGACGCGGCGGGCGGTTGAGCCTGCCGGGTGCTGTCAGGAGTAGCATCGTAGTTGCTCCCGCAAGCGGTAAGAGTGAGGCTCATCAACAATGCGAGCCCCGGCAACAATAGTTTTTTCATTGATTTCCTCCTCCAAGTCGTCATCATTTATTGCCGTCCAATTAAGACTTTTCTTTACTATAACCGAGAGTCTCTGTGAGCCTTAGCTTTTTCCTGCTTCTGAACAAATTTCAGAGCATAATGCGTCCCACAGATATAGATCCCCACGACAGACAGGTAATCAATTAAAAATCTTAAGGTCGATTCGTCCCAATAACCAAACGGATCATATATGATTAGCTTGGAACCCATATTTCTCTCGAAGGAAGTCTTCACTCCGTAGACAACAATCAACACCGCCAAGACACGCAACGCAATTGTGCGAATACGGCTCGCGCCGGTAATTCCCGTCATCCTTCGCATTGCATTGATGATCGTTCCCCAGGACATTCCTATATGGACAGCCATTAAGATAAATCCCCAATATGCAGTCTGAACATGTATCTGCCTGACAATCATGTCATCGTTTATCGGAATAAAGGCAAACATGTCCCGGGAAATCGGCACGGAACTTATCATCACCACAACCATCGATACAAGAAAAAGCAGATTGACCCCTATGCTAAAAATACGTCGGATATTGTATTTTCCAGTAATAATCGTCTTATACCACCGTCGATTTAAAATATTGTGGACAATAAACAATATAAACATGAAGACTCCAACCCATTCATGGACTGTATTTCCGGTAATATGATAAGCCATTGCCACAAGCATGAGAACTGTCATGACAAGGTCAACGACCAGCCTGATTAACAGATTTCGATTCAATAAGTTCTCCTCTTTCTAATTGATTTACTCACTTTACACATCAGGATAATTTGACGGTTTGCAAATGAAGTTAAGCCCCGGCAGCTGCCGGGGCTTATTGTAATCCTCCAGCACCACTATTCTTCAACAATGACTGTCGCTTCCATGGAAGGATGGAAGGAGCAAACATAGCTATAAGTGCCGGGTTGGTCAAATTTATAACTAAATGATGAACCTTGAACCATGTCTTCGCTCCTGAACAAGTCATTCACTTCATATACGTTGTGGGCTATGTCGTCATTATTTACCCATGTCACCGTTGTACCTTTCTTGACGCGCAGCTCCGGTGTATTGAACATGGCATTCTCATCAATAAGCACCGTTACTTCCGCCCTCGCATCGCCAACTGTATTACCACTTGTGTTGCCATTTGCGGCTCCACCTGAATTTCCGCCAGTACCTTCCTCTGCGCTTGTACCCGCAGGTGCAGGTGCTTGTTCTTGATATTTTGTTTCCGTCGGCTGTGCTTCTTCGTTAGAGCAAGCAACGGTAAGGCTGGCAATAAGAGCGACACTTGCAACAAATAATAAAACTTTTTTCATTTGATATCCTCCAAAAACTACGGTTTCGTTTGTTCTGTCAGACCATTTTATAAACCACGTTATCTCGATTATGATTCGCTCCGGGATTTATTTTGACTCGAATCTAATCCCTTATCTTTTAAATATTTGGAAAGGAGATCTGCGATTTCGAGATTGTTCAGATCGGAAAATGGAAAGTGCGTATTGCCGCGAATGCCAATTTCGGGCAAATGTACCACGGTGGCATCACCGCCATGGCGGTTCACGGTGTCTGCCCAAAGCTTCGCCATCGCCAGGCGTACACGCCAACCGTCTTCGCCCGGTTTATCCGAAGGTTGCTCCGGAATGTTGTCGCCATAATAGATGACAATCGGCATCTTTGTGAGCTTCATGAAATCTGACAGAGGTACGCTGGACGCCTCAAGCGTGCCAGCGGCACTAGGCATTGGAGCAGGCACTTCACCTTCCGGGAAAAGGAAACCGCTGCCTGGTTCATAGGAAACGATGGCGCGGACATTTTGGTTCTTAATTGCCGTCATCCATCCTGGGCCTCCACCTTGTGAGTGGGTGACGAGAATTCCCGGCCCGACTTTATTAAATAGCTCGGATACGGAGTCCGAAATTACACCGGCATCGAAAGGGCCCGTGTTGGGCGTCATTTGGCGATAGTACTGGTTCAATGCTTCCGGGTCGCGTGAGAACTGTACGCCTGGGAAGAATTCAGGCCAGTTGCCGATGCGAAACTGATTGAAAAATTGCTGTTCGTCGGGCGTAGCCGGAATTGTGCCTGGCACAGTGCTGCGTCCTGCTTGGCCGCGGCGTGGCTGGTCGATCAAGTAGGTCCCGTAGCCGCGCTGCAGGAAAATGTTTTTAAAGCCTTCGCGTCCGTCCGGCGTGGTTTCCCAGGTCCTCGAGGACTGCCCGGCGCCATGCAAGAATACGAGAGGTAGTTTTCGAGCGTTCACCGGGATCTGATAGGATACAGAAGCATGATCACCGTGAAGCGTCTGTCCGTCAGGAGTCATTTTGATGGGATCGAAGGTGCCAGGATTGCTGATTACTGTTCCGCCGACTGCGAAACTGCCTTGCTCTTGAATGACCAGCGGTTTCGTCTTGTCCATTTTGGCAGCCATTACACTCCCTGACACAATAAGGCTGGCTGAGAGCAGGAGTGCGGAGAAAAGCTTTAGATACTTCATATTCAATGAATCCTCCTAAATAAATGAATTTCTAAGATCATTTGTCCAACTGATGTGACTAACTCTTGAGATAAATGTCCTCTGTGAAACCATCGAGAACCGATGCCACTACACGATTCGCCTTCCTCCTTTGTCAAAAATAGCCTCTCGGCCTTCGCCGAGGAGATGGGACACTTCTTGCTGCGGTTGTTTAGATCAATAAAGGGCTCGATGTTTAATCACTTCTGGACGTGTGTTCTATTTTAAAAAACAACCCTAAACTAGTGGATGAAAAAATCTAAACAATTTCTAAATAAAGAAAAACCATTCGGCCCGTAAACAGAGCATGGTATTTCTTGTTTCTGTACGTGTTTTCCTATACTTTCTGAGCTACAGGTTTATTCGATAACCGGCACCCCAGACGGTTTCAATAATTCTCGGTTTAGAGGGATCTTCCTCGATTTTTTCCCGGATGCGATTGATGTGAACCGTAACGGTGGCGCTGTCACCGATATAATCATGCCCCCAAATCTTTTCAAAAAGCTGATCTTTGGAGAAAACGATATTCGGGTTCATGGCAAGGAATTTTAACAGTTCAAACTCCCGGTTAGGAAATTTTATTTCTTGTCCATCACGGTATACCTTCCAGCTGCGGGTCATTATCTTCAAGTTGCCAATGTGGATTGCGCTTTCTTCCGCGGTTCGAGAGTATGCATTGGTAAGACGATAATAACGGCTCAAATGAGACTTGACCCTGGCCACCAATTCCGCAGGGTCGAAAGGCTTTGCAATATAGTCATCCGCCCCCAAGCCAAGGCCGCGGATTTTATCAAAGGATTCCGTTTTGGCGGTCACCATTAGAATTGGAATTTCAGTCTGATCGCGAATTTCACGACAAATATCATAACCACTGCATCCAGGAAGCATAAGATCTAGAATCAATAGGTCATAGCTGCCATCCAAGACTGTTTTCACTACTTTGCTGCCATCTGCCACAATTTCCGTTTCAAAGCCACTGATCTCCAGGTAATCCTTTTGCAGCATGGCGATATCGGCATTGTCTTCTGCAATCAATATTTTCGTCATGCACTAACTCCTTTCATTAATGGCATAGTCATCGTAAATTTCAGCCCCTGATCGTTTTCAGCGATAACCGTTCCGCCTTGTGCCTCAATCAGATATTTCACGATATACAATCCGAGACCGCTTCCATCGCTGTTTATGCTGTTTCTTGATTCATCGCAGCGGTAAAACTGTCCAAAAAGGTGGGGAAGCTGGTCCGGCGTTACGCCTTTTCCGTTATCCGCAAAGCAAAGCACTTCATTTTCGTTTTCACGCTTAATCTTTACAGAGAGCTTTAACGGCTCTGCTCCTGCATATTTCAGTGCATTCTCCACGAGATTGGCCAGTATTTGCCTCATTTGCTCGGTATCAATCCTCACCGGATGACTACCGCCCGATATCTCAACGCGGATCGAAGCATCCTTCTGCTTCAAATCTTCCTGAATATCGAGAGCAAATTTCTGTATGAACTTACCCAGGTCTGTCTCTACCGGAAAGAACGGCAGATTACCGGTTTCCAGCTTAGAAAAATAGAATAATCTTTGCAGCAGCACGTCCATATCAGATGCTTTTTTGTAGGCAATGGAGAGATATTGCACTTGTTTTTCCGGCGTGTTCGCGATTCCGTCCTGCAGTCCCTTGATATATCCTTTGACAGAGGTGAGCGGCGTTCTCAAATCGTGGGAAATGCCGGAGATCATATCGGTACGGGCCTTTTCATAGGCGGCGTTTTTATCCTGTTCTTCTTTGAGATGAACCTGCATCTGATTGAAGGAGGAGCATACGGTTTCAAATTCATCCTCTCCTGTATACATGATCGGCGTTGATAAATCGCCTTCTTCAATGCGCTTGGCACTTTCTGTCAATTGATGGATGGGCGTCATGATGTGCTTGACAAGACGCTTGGTAAGCAGCTGGCTGAAAAGCAAAAGGGCAGCAATGGCGGCAAGTCCCACAAGCAGAAAGGTGAGCAAGAATATTTGGAAATCGCTCTGGTCTACGCCAAACAACTGATAATGATACTTGTAATTGACTGCAACCATATCATAGGTTTCATCTCCGACAGAGATGAGTTGTCCAATACTTGTCACGCCATCTCTAAAGAACACGTTTAGCTGATCGGCGCTCAAATTGAGCGTTTGCAGATAGGCTTTTATATCATCTTCTTGGTGCCGTATATTGCAGTAAACCAGTGAATTGTCTTGTGAGACACAAAGTCGATAGTTATATTCTGCCAAAAGGACACTAAGCTTCGACCAATCCCGAACGCTTCCTTGATGTTGCTTCAAAATAGACTCAACCATAAGAATGTTAGGGTCGAGCTGATTATTCTTGTTGGCTGCTTTAAAATACACATTAATCATACCGCCGCCAATTGAAAGCAATACCACCAATGACAGAAACACCATCAATGTATTAGAAATAAAAATTCTCTTTCCTAGTTTCATCACAGCACCCTCTAATAAATCTAAACCTAATAATAGCAGTTGATCATAAACTGCAAGATGAGATAATCTAAACAAATGCTAAACGACCTGTGGAGCATACATCGAGGATTGCTCCTTACAACTCTCTATTGCAGGCTACTCGGACCTAGTCTGTCCTGTGTCTACTTCCATTGCAGCAGGCGACTGGAGCATCATTTTAGTTTAACTTTCTTAGTCTTATTATGACTGGAATAAAACAGTGACCGTTATCCCATTTATCTCGAATGATTGCCTAATACTCTCTGCGCCACTGACACCGAAGACATAGATGCTCTATAATTGAACAATAATAATCTTTAGGTGAAACAAAAAAATCTCTAGGAGGGGCTTATGACTGAAGAAATACAAAACCAAAAAGCTGAACTCGCCTATTTGATTGATCGACATACGGGTCAAGACGGAGTTTTCGAAACAGCTGTCCCATCCTTATTTTTTATTCGCTTCTCAAATGTGACCGAGCCAGGGTATAGAGTATACAAGCCCTCATTCTGTTTCATTGCTCAAGGTTTGAAAGAAGTATGGCTGGCACAGGAGCGATTTGAGTATGGGCCTGCCGACTACCTCATATCCTCCATGAACTTGCCAGTGATCGGTAAGGTCATAAGAGCATCTGCCGACATTCCATATTTGAGTTTGAAACTTGAATTTACAGAGAACCAGATTTTAGAGGTACTAAACGATTCTGAATTTATTATATCCGCGCAAGAAAACGTAAAGCGGGCTTTATTCGTGGGCTGGATTGAGCAATCTTTATTAGATGCGACACTCCGACTAGCTCGTTTACTCGACAATCCTAAGGATATTCCTTATCTTGCTCCTATTTACACAAAAGAAGTTATATACAGACTTTTGCACGGGCAGTTCGGAGTTGCCCTAGCACAAATTGCATTAGAAGGAAGCAGCACTTACCGAATAAGGGATGGTATCAACCAAATCATAAAGAACTATGATAAGCCCTTGCGGGTAGATGAACTTGCGGAAATTGCCAACATGGGTATTTCCACTTTTCATCGACACTTTAAAGAGATAACCGCAATGAGTCCTATTCAGTTTCAAAAACAGCTTCGACTACAAGAAGCTCGGCGTCTATTAATAGCCGAGTCAGCTGACGCTGCTGACGTCGCATTCCGTGTTGGCTATGAAAGTGCTTCTCAGTTCAGCCGTGAATATGCCCGGATGTTCGGTTCACCACCTAAAGCAGACATTAAACATCTTAAGGAAAAATATGATCACAAACCGGAAACTACCGCATGGCCTGGATGATTGAGCTTCAACTCGTTAATGGCATAATCGACGTTATTTCATAATGAAAGTTGGTGACCGTCAAAAAGGATTTGTCCGACAGGGCGAATGTAAGCCGAGGGACGATTTATCTTCATTACATGGATAAATATGTCCTACTGGATACACTACCCATATTAACGAGCTCCGTGCAATTTGCGAATCAGCTGATGACCTAGATTATATAAGCGGTCGCTGGTCTGAACGGAATATTTTGAACAGAATTATTCGTTTTTTCAATTATGCTGGCGAGCAAAGGAGTTGTTTCTAATTTCCGCGATCGATTCCTTGATTTTCTTCTCGAAGAGTTTAAGGATGTTAACATAGCCAATAAAAAAAAGCCACGTTCTAAGACGTGGCCATAATGCTTAACTTCATAACATAAATGATCATTTTTAAAAATAATTATTATCTCTTCGCCTTATAAAACTCATGATAAAGCTTCATCAGCGCTCTTTTCTCTATCCTTGAAACATAACTCCGCGAAATGCCAAGCTCCTTCGCAATCTCCCGCTGCGTCCGCTCATCCCCGCCATGCTCCAGCCCAAAGCGGCCGATCACAACTTCTTTCTCGCGGTCATCGAGTATATCCAAGTTTTTATATATCTTCGATTTCTCAATCTTCAGTTGCACCTTATCGACAATATCATCGGCCTCCGTGCCGAGGATATCTATAAGCGTAATTTCATTGCCTTCTTTATCCGTGCCGATTGGGTCGTGAAGAGATACGTCTTTCCGGGTTTTCTTCAAGGAACGCAAATGCATTAGTATTTCGTTTTCGATACAACGAGCTGCAAACGTTGCGAGCTTCGTCCCTTTTCCGGTTTGGAAGCTTTCTATTGCCTTGATCAATCCAATCGTGCCGATCGAGATCAGATCCTCGAGATCTTCTCCCGTATTGTCGAATTTTTTTACTATGTGGGCCACTAATCGGAGATTATGCTCGATTAGCAGGTTCCGAGAGCGTGCGTTTCCCTCCGCCATTAGTTGAAGATGCTTCGTTTCCTCGTCCTCATGCAGCGGCTGAGGAAATGCATTATTTTTGACATACGATACAAGAAGTGACAGTTGCTTAATGAACAGTGCGATAGCTGCAAACAATCCCATGAACCGGACACCCCCAAGCTGAATTGCTGGATGCATTCGCTATTGCTCCAGCGCACAAGTAGCATAGTTCTACATTGTATGTGGGCAACGGCCTAGAAGTGCATGTACGGGGGTGAAGTATGCATGAAAACAGTTATTATTATGTTTTCAGTATGCCGGTATCATAAGCTTTGCAGATTGGCGAATGCCCGCCTCCTTAATAATTCAGGGTCATTGAGCCGATCGACCCAACTGAAATCGATAACCGATTGTCCTCCTAGCCGAACGGATGCATCATCCAAGGCAAGCTTAATCTCCAGTGATCCATTCGGCTTTAACGCGACATAAGCAATACCGTTATTCACTCGGTTGTTCATGAATACATTTACCTCATATACACCTTCCGCAGGCAGCGTATAATGGGCATGCACCCGCACACTCACGCTTACGCCGTACTTAGGATCACAGTCGGATGATTCAATTTGACCTCGGGTCATATAATAACAGCCTAAATAATCGGAAAGCCGCTTCACTTCGCCAAGCTGCAATAATTCCCGAATGACGGTGGAACTAATCTTCTGCCCATGGCTCTCCATCCGGGGAACGATATACGATTGAAACATACCGCTCCCGTCAGATTCAAGCGTCTCCGCATTCCCTGCTCCCATGGCACCGTAAGTAAAATCGAATCCGACCACTGCATGCTTGACGTTAAGGCGTAGCAAATAGCGTTCTACAAATTGACGCGGAGACAGGTTTGCAAAATCCATATCGAACTTGACCACATAAAAACGGTCTACTCCGAGCGCAGCCATAACGCTTTCTTTCAATTCCAGAGGCATCAGATATTTGACTTGCCCCTTCCCGAGTACTTCCCGGGGATGCGGGTAAAAGGTTAACACCGCTAACGGGAGATTATGACGCCGGGCGATTTCCTTGGCCATACCAATGACTCGCTGATGCCCAAGATGGACACCATCAAAGGAACCCAAGGCCATCACGCAAGGCTCTTTGACAAATGATAAGTAGGCAGCGGACTCGGATAAGTAGATGGTTTCCATACATTTAATCCTCTCTGGAGCTGCCTGCTATTCCAGCCAGGGCAGCCCGATCAATGTCTTTCCGATCCAATCGCGCAATATTTCGTTAGTCGGACCCATTATCGCTCCCGCACGGCCGTCACGCATGAACCGTTCGATGTTCCCGCGCAAGTAACCGCGGCCGCCGGAAATTTGCAGCGCTTTGTTGGTGACATCGATAACAATATCGGCAGCATGGGTTTTCAATTCCCACAATGGATACAAGCATGAATCCAGTGGTTCCCCCTTCGAGACTGACTCGTCCATCTTCTCAGCCACGCGATACAGCATGCTTCTTGCGCTATCGACAAGAATTTGTGCTTTGGCCATTTCATGACGGATCACTTGGTAGCTCGCTACCGATTTGCCGGTATCCGCATGAACCTTCTTCTTCGCCTGCTCAACCGCAGCGCTGATCGCGCCTTGCGCAATTCCCACCCAGCACGAGCTGGAACCGAGCAAGAAGAATGGATCTATGACTGTATCATTGTAAAAACCTGCTCCGCCTTCCTCGCCCAACCTGTTTCGGATTGGCACGAACACGTTCTTGTATTTCATAGGGCCGCTATTGTTTCCCCGAAGTCCTAACGCATCGAACGGGAACGCTTCAACGCCGTCCTGATCATTTTCCACAATCAAGAACATTAACGGATCGGCTTTCTTACTGTCAGGGGAGTTAGTTTCGACAATATACCAATCCGCCTCGCCGGCGCTGGTAACGAAGGATTTATCCGCATTAAGCATGTATCCTTCGCCAACCCGTGGCGCTTTGCTAATGACATTCCAGAAATGACTGCCTGTCGCCGGTTCACTAAAAGCAAGTCCGCCGATTTCACCGCGCACAACCTTCGGAATAAAACGCTGACGCTGTTCCTCCGTCCCTGCAGTAAAGAGCGTCTGAACGGCTGCCGTATGCATGACCCATACCATTGAAGTGGATGAACAATACTGCGCGAACGTTTCGGCCAGCACCGCAAATCCGGAACAACCCGCACCAAGCCCCCCATATTCCTTCGGGACAGTAACAGCGCCAAATCCGGCATCGGCAATCGCCTGCAAGCTTACTCGCGGATAGATGCCTTCCCTATCGGAAATGTCCGCATTCGGCCTTAGAACCTGCTCTCCGACAAGCTTCGCTTTCTCGCGCATCTCTTCAAACCCGGGTATACAGTTCCACCATGCCGGTACTCTCATCAATAAGCTGTCATCGATAACTTTGTCTACGGCCATAACTAATCTCTCCTTCACTCTTCTTGTTAGGTTTCTTACTTCTATTTTTTCACAGCTCTTTGTTTCGAGTAACATCTATCTACCATTTATCGGAATAATCAAATAATTTCGCTCATTCCGAGGGATTTGTGCTATTATTATGTGAGATTGCATAACACAAGGCTGCGAGAGGAGTGACTGTAAGTGGATTTGTCTCCTATCAGTCTGCGAAAGGTCTTATCCTTAATGGATGAAATTTCGTACGGTGAACCTGATGTAATGAAGTGGTTGTCTTCTTTTGAAAGCACATTCGGTTACTCTCAATCCGTATTCTGGTCATGCGACAAAAACCTCAGCATCACCTGTATCGGATCAAATAATATCGACAAACGTGCCATTGATGAATATGACCGTTATTATCACAGATTTGACGTGTTGGCGCCTAAAGTCGCTTATCCGCTGCTCAGAGAACGGCATGTCCTGAGATTGCTTGATCTCGTACCTGCCGATGCTTATGAAAAAAATCCGTACTATCATGAATATATGGCAAAATACATGCACCATCATTTAATGACGGTGTATCTGGTAAGCGGTCAACAGGTACTCGGTTTGATAGACTTTATAAGACCTAAGAAAGAACCGCCGTTCAGCGATCAAGAAGTCATGAATTTAGAGATTCTCGCCCGGTTTCTGTCGCAGCGGCTGGAATCTTACAAGCATGCCGTTCCTCTGACCGGAGAGCTTACTCAAGTTCCGCTGACTCCGAAGGAAAAAGAAGTGCTGGACTATGTCCGCAAGGGTTATTCCAACGATGAAATTTCTACGCATCTGCATATTAGCATCAACACGGTCAAAACCCATCTGCTAAACTTGTACCGCAAGACTGGCGTATCGAACCGAACGGAATTATCTTATAAGATCAATTCTTAAGTCCTTACACGGTGTCCAGCATGCATGATGATAACGATTCAAAAAAAAGAAACCTGAAAACCTAGCAGCGGTTTTCAGGTTTCTTTTCTGCTTTATTAGGTTAACTCGCTTGCGGGCTTTTTGGACAGGACAGGCTGCTCCAACTCGAAATGGGAGAGAATCGGATTCATCATTTCGCTTCGGCCTGCTTCAAACGTATTATAAGCGGATTCCCCGTGGTGACTGATGTCAAGCCCGACACTCTCTTCTAATGCCGTTGCGCGTAACGGTATAACCAACGAAATGAGCTTTAAGATTACTAATGTACCGATGGAAGCGATCAGAACAGCTGCTCCGATATCGATGATCTGGTGTATAAGCTGCATCGGATTGCCGTGAAGGAGCCCGTTATTTCCGGCGGCATTAACATCTTTGCTTGCGAAGATGCCTGTAGCGAGAGCACCCCATATACCGCCAATTCCATGTATACCGAATACATCAAGCACATCGTCATATTTGAATTTGGCTTTTAACGTATTCACCGCCCAGTAGCATACGATGCTGGCGCTTCCTCCGATAATCAAAGCAGAGAATACGGATACGTATCCGGCAGCCGGGGTAATGGCGACCAGTCCCGCAATGATTCCGGTTACTGTCCCGAATAGGGTCGGTTTCTTATGGATTACCCACTCCATAGCCCCCCATACAATGCCCCCTGCACAAGCGGCCAATTGCGTCGTAGCCAGTACATGTGAAGCTAAGCCGCCTGCAGCAAGCGCGCTGCCCCCGTTGAAGGCCATCCAACCAAACCACAGACACATACCGCCGATCATGAAGAAAACAAGATTGTGAGGAGGAGACGTCCGGTTCGGAAAACGATGTCGCGGGCCAATTATTATAGCCGCAACCAGCGCGCTTACACCGGCGAGAATATGTACGACAGTACCTCCGGCGAAATCAAGGCCTCCGATCTTGGAGAGCCATCCGCCTCCCCAGACCCAGTGGGCAAACGGGGCATATACGACCGTAACCCAAACCGCCGTAAAAACGACCCATGCCGAGAAACGAATGCGTTCCGCGACCGCGCCTGCAATCAGAGCGACTGTAATCGCGGCAAACAGCGCTTGGAAGAGAGCGAACAGAATATGAGGAACCGTCAGCGTCCCAAACGGCGATTGATCGACACCCTTAAAACCGAGGTAATCAAGCCCGCCAATCAGTCCTCCCAGATCAGTTCCGAAGGTGAGCGAATGTCCCCACAAGACCCACACTACAGAAATGATGATCATACTGCTTACGTTTAACATAATGACAGACAACACGTTTCGTTGACTAACCATACCGCCATAGAACAGTGCCAACCCCGGCAAAAACATGAAGATTACGATCGCAGTGGAGACAAGAAGCCAAGCCGTATCTCCGCTATCGATGACCGGTGCTTCGTCCGCCGCGAATACCGCAACGGGAAAACTGAACAATAAGCTGAAAAACAGGCCAACCTTGAACCCCCTCGAAAGTGTCGATCGATTCATGCAGATTCCTCCTAATTTAGAACTTTTCATCACCCATAGCCACTCCCGTCACTAATGTGTAATAAAACTTAACATTATAATGACATAATGACTGATCTTCTAAAAAGAGAGACTTCCCGAATTTCGGGAAGATGTTAAAATCACATGTTTGCGATATATTGACGCGTGGTCAAGCCGAGCCTGGTCGAAGGGGTAAGCATACCGATGGCGTTGGAAAGCGAGATTCGTCGATACGTTTCAATAACGCGGCCTTCGGTTAGCAGCGTCTGACGACTGGACTGCAATTGAGAGCGCACCGAATTGGTTAGACCTTGCGAACTGTTAATGGCGGCGAGAACGAAGCTTTCGGCAGCCGGACAGCTGCTGATGGCGATGTCGGCTTGTTTGGCACGTCCGGTAGGGGAATAAGCCACAGCGGTCATAATACGGCTTTCCGCGCTGCTGACCGTCTCTCTGAGGAAGGTCGCCACCTTTGGATCCAATTTTTCTTCGGGAACACCCGCATAAAGAGAAACGGTTTCTGCAGGCGTCATATCTTGAACTAGAAGACGGGTTATTCCGCGATCGTTAACAGCTTCCAGAATTTGCTCCGGTTCGTCAACAACGTCAACCTCCTTGTGGGGCGGCCAGATATCCATCCAATAGTGATCCATTTGCCGTTTGCCGACATGAAACACATAGAATTCGGGATAAATTCTCAGTTGGCCGGGCTTATTGCCGAGCCGCTCACGATGAAGGTCATAAAACCCTGCCATTGCAGCCATAATCAGCGCGCTTGCGCCAATACCTCCGCCAGGCTGACGCACGACGACACCAACGCGGTCATACCGGTCGAAGCCAGGAAAAATACTCTCCAAGGAAGCTGGTCGGCCGTCGACCGTGTAATTAAAATCGGTTGAGCGGATCATAGTGGTCGTGTGCATATCCAGACAGCTCCTTTGCTTCTTATAAACGGTAAAGATTGCGGTAACCGAGCTCCTTTGAGATGAGATTGGCATACTTCTTAGCATAAAAGCTATACTTCTCAATATTTTCGGGCGTAAACCGGATCGAAGGTCCTGCACAGTTCAACGAACCAATAACGGTATTATCGTAAGAGAAAATCGGAGCCCCAATACCCGTCGTACCCTCCGTAGCTTCACCTGAAGTCATCGCATAGCCCTGCTCTCGAATGTTCTCCAGCTCACAATCAATGAACTCGCGAGTCAGCGGTTTTAAGGATGGGATAGAAGACCAATCCACATCCCTCAAAATTCCCTCTCTTGTTTTTTGCGGCAGGTAAGCCAATATAACGCGGTTTGAAGCGCCGATGAACAGCGGCAGCCTTAAACCGATCGGTTCGGATATTTTTAGAATTTGGGGAGAGTCGATGCTGTCAATATAAACGCCATCCCTATTTTCCCGCGTGGCCAGATAAACGGTTTCTTTCGTTTTCTGAGACAACTCTTCCATGAAAGGCTTAGCGACTGACCGCAGCATGGAGCTATCCCACATTAGGAAACCGTACTTCATGACAGTCAATCCGAGCTTATACTTTCGGGTCTTGTTGTTTTGCGTCACAAAACCGTGCTCGGATAAAGAACTTAAGATCCGGTGGACGCTTTGTACCGGCATTTCGAGCTCTCTGCTGATCTCGGTGACACTTACCTCCTTTTCGTTTCCCTGCGGCACAAGCATGTCCAAAATATGGATCGCTTTTGTAATGACCGACATTAGCCCCACCCCATCATTATGTTAGTTTTAATTACGTAAAATTAATAAAAACCATAAGGATTTAAGAAATAAGATATTTAATGTTAGATTAAATAACACAACTACGTAAACTCATTATGGAATAATGAGATTTGACTGACAATCACCCGAACGGGTGATCTTTTACCTAAAATATATATGCATAACAAAGCAAAAAGCTGGCGCATTATTAAATGCCAGCTTTTCCGGTCACTAAAGCGAGATCGTCGTATATATTCCCATTCCTAGTACACCTATTGAAACCGCACTGCACAAATACGTGTGAGGCGTGCTGCATTTTCGTTTTTCCCATGCCAGCGCAAGCTGCCGTATCGCAAAATACATACTGACCAAGTTAATGACAAAGAGTGCCAGCATGAGCAGGCCCATACTAACCGAACCGTTCCCTGCAGTATTCTGATGATGCGAATGCATCTCTGCGGCGGCTCCAATCACCAAAGGGGCTGACAACCAATGAACAAGATGCAGGAAGAAGACTGCCAAGAGTGAAAGAAAAGACAAGGCCGAATATTTCGATTGCGGTCCCATGTACCGGAATTTTTGCAGCATCACGCTCACACTCCTTTCTACTTAGCTATTGCAGCCGTTCTCTTTGACCGCACTGCTGCAATGATTTCTCTTCTGTGACGGCGGAAGGTTGATCGCCGGGCTTTGGTTGAAGAAGCTTACCGGTTTCAACATGAAGCCGATGTAGGCTGCAGGCATGACAGGCCAATCTTCAGGACGCGGAACATGAGTATGACCCATCGTATACCAGACGACAATATCCGTATTATTGACAGGACGGTCCTGCTCCGCCCATGCCGATAAACCATCTCCGCCGATATGCTGATTCGGATATTTTCCGGAGGCGTACAGCTCATCTTCATTAAACGGCGTAACCCATAAATGATGCTTAATGAAACCGGCGCGTTTCAGCAGGCTGGAGTTTTCCGAGGCGAACGGAAAGCAATTTTCGCCGGTCACGATTTTATAACCGACCGATTGGCCCAATTCGTTCTTCACATTGTCATTTACAATCTTCCAATAACGTGCCGTCTCCAGCTTAATGTCGCGTTTGGCCTGCTCCTCCGTCTCAAGCAAAGTCGATTTTGCATAAAATGCGTTCTCTCGCGGATTACCTTCTCCAAGCTCCTCCGGCACCACGTTGATTTCATAGACGGAGTTCTCATTCCCGTCGATTTGCATATCCATACGCACATTGAAGAAGTGCTGGTGATTCGGAGCATACAGATCCGGGCCGACCAGGTTCCCGTATTTAGGCGTTTCTCCCGGATGCAGGCCGGCTGTGGACAGAATACCTGTCAGCTTAACTTCAAATTGAATGTTACCGTCTTGGTACAGGTACCAGAAGAAGCCATATTCGTAATTCGCAACCGTTGAGATGGATGATACAACCAATCGCCGCGAACGTCTTACTTCTACATCGTTGGTACGCCAATCCGTATGTTTCCAGAGAATACCGAAATCCTCCTCATGCATACAGATCGCGTTCTTAATGGTCATTAACCCGCCTCTACTGTTTGTCATGACGGCGTCGAAATATTTGATGTAGCCTACGCAATCACAACCAAGCTCCAGACTGTTGGCAAGCTGGCCGATACCGTACTCCCCGCTGTCAAACGCGTTTTTGCGGTTTTGTATCGGTCCCGGATCGCCATAAGGAACAACCATCTCAGACAGCGCAGCACGGTACAAGACCGGACGCTCATGCCCTTCATCGTTATACGACACCGTGTGAAGCGTTAACCCTTCCCTTGTGTTGAAGCCGATGCGGAACTTCCAGTTTTGCCATTCCACCTCATGACCGTTGACGGAGAAGCTCGGCCCTTCCGGCTGTGTAATTTCAACCGGCTTGATGCCGGTACGCAGCGCGCCTACGCGATCTTGTGAGTAATTGAATTCTTGCGACGGGATTTTCGTATATTCGTATTCTTCCACGCGCAAAACTTCCATTTTGTTCAGATCGACGATCGGAACGATAGGCAGCGGACGTGCGTAGCCGTTATCCTTCTCGTCACTTCGGAGAAAACAGAGCGGGCGCGCCAAGCGTAAGTCCGCATCCTCCTGCGTTCCCCAGTTGCCTGCTGACCACAGGTCAACCATGACGAGCTCCGGCGTCTCGATACCGAGTCGCTCCAGCGCTTCCAGAAAGCCTGGATCCTTCTTCACAGCGGCTTCGCATTCACTTTGCTCATCGAGCATGATGGTCGGCTGAACGCCAGGAATGTGCTGCCACGATACGACTTTCTGTCCGCTCAGAGATACAACGGCTTCATAGGTGGCATTATCTTTGTTATTTAGAATGACGATAAACGCTTCGCGATCGAAAGGCTTCGAGCCGTCAAAGCTCAAAACCGTTTCTTTCTTCGGCTCTTTCAACATGACCGATACAAACCGGTCAGCATCGCTCAGTTGTTTTTGTTCCTTCAAAATTTGTACAGCTGCCAATATTTCTTCTTTGCTCAGCGGCTCAAGCGGATGGTTTCCTAGCTTAATGGATATTTGCGCCATGTGATTTCCCTCGCTTTTTTATAAAGTGATGTTAACTTATGTGACAATAATAGCTTGGAAATTCCATTCCCCAAACTCTCATTTCCCGAATAACGGGAATGCCTTTCTTTTTTTAATCTATCGATGTCAGCTGAGGCACCATCAACACATGACTTATGCTGTTCATCCCAAAATTAGCTCTATTCCGCTTAAACTAACCAAGATGGCATAAATATAGCTAAAAACTAGCTCTATGGTGCGCCCGACCGCCTCAAACTGGCTTCAAACGCGCCCACATTGAGACATAGAGCTAGAAATTAGCTCTATTCCCCTTAAACTAACCAAGATGGCATAAATAGAGCTAGAAATTAGATCTATGGTGCGCCCGACCGCCTCAAACTGGCTTCAAACATGCCCACATTGAGACATAGAGCTAGAAATTAGCTCTATTCCCCTTAAACTAACCAAGATGGCATAAATAGAGCTAGAAATTAGATCTATGGAGCGCCCGACCGCCTCAAACTGGCTTCAAACGCGCCCACATTGAGACATAGAGCTAGAAATTAGCTCTATTCCATCTAAACTAACCAATATGACATAAATAGAGCTAGAAATTAGATCTATGATGCGCCCGCCCGGCCGCGCCTCAAACTGGCTTCAAACGAGCTGTTCATGAAGATAGTAATAAGCTTCACCATTAATATTTAAGCGGTTTCTCAAATAATGAGATTTCCCGGTTTGGCAGATTCCGTTGTTCAGAGATAATCTTCAAAAAGGAGGAATTTGAGCCTATGAAATTACTTACCATCATTATCCGTCCGGAAAAACTAAGCAGCGTAACCGCTGCGCTGCACGAGCTCGGAATCAACGGAATGACAATCAGCGACGTTCGCGGACAAGGGATTCAGAAAGGGGTCAAAACGCTTTATCGAGGCATAGAGTATCAGACTGATTTTATTAGTAAAAACAAAATCGAGACGGTCGTAAGCGACGAGCTCTGCAGGATTGCGCTGGATGCCGTCATGGATGCCGCCCGGACCGGACAAGTCGGCGACGGTAAAATCTTTGTCACTGAAGTATTGGATGTCGTCAGAATCCGAACCGGCGAGCATGGCAAGGATGCACTAGGCCAGTAAGCTAATAGAAAACGCGGTTATAGGTATAGACAAAAAAACAGCCCTGGCGTGGTTTCTATCCCGAACCGCCAAGGCTCTTCCTTCTGCTTCTTACAAATGAATCGAAACCCGCTCCGATCTTGCTCTTGATACGCAGGCAATCATGACATTACGCTTCTTTTTATCCTGCTCGGAGAGGAAGAAGTCCCGATGATCCACCTCTCCCTCCTCAACCTCCACCTCACAGCTTCCGCATCCGCCGATTTTACAGGAATACGGAGCTTCAATCCCTTTTTCCAGAAGCACTTCAAGCAGGCTTCGATCCTCCGGAACTTGAAGCGCTACCTTGCTTTTTGTTAACACGACCTCGAACGGATGACATGGACCGAGGTCCGGAGGCGTAAACAGCTCGTAATGAATGCTTGAATCCGGATACCCGTAGCTTAGCGCTGAATGCTTAAACTGGGTAATCATCCCTTCCGGACCGCAGAAATAAACATGCGATCCAACCGGCTGTTTCCACATAAGAATTGTTAACATCCGCTGCTGCTCACTTGAGAAGTAAAAATGCGCTTGCTTGCCGTACTCGGACTGTATAAAAGAATAAAATGGACAATATTCGGCTGAAGCAGCCGCATAGTGCAGCTCAAAGGATTTACCTGCCGCTTTCAAATCGGCCATCATGGCCATAAATGGGGTTATGCCGATGCCTGCCGCTATGAAGATGTGATGCTTAGCTTCAAAACTTATAGGCAAATGATTTTTTGGCTGACTGATTTCCATCTCGTCTCCGACCTTCACCCCAGTATGCCAAAATGTCGACCCTCCCCGCGAAGTTTCGCTGCGCCTGACAGCGATCCGATAGGAATCCGTATGCTTCGGATTGCCCGTGAGGGAATAATGCCGCTCCAACAATTGATGATTCGTTTGCAAATAAGTCGTAATATGCGCACCCGCCGAAAAACGCGGCAGCTCCCCTTCGACCGGAACAAGCTTGAAGCTTTTCACGAGCGGGGTCTCCTCCGCCGCTTCCGCAACCCTTACCTTGATATTGGAGTTATACATGCAAGCGACACTCCTTACTAATTGACCTTAACGTAACCCATGTACGCCTCCAGCCGTGGTGAATAATGATTGGAGATGACGAGCGGAATCCCGCATTGCATGCAAATCAGCTCACTCTGGGGCGGCTTATGCTGCATTCGGTAGCAGCGGGCACAGAAAACACGCTCATCCATCTTTCCGTAACCAAACCCTTGAATCTCCCTATTCGAGTACCCGATTTGCCTTGCAATATGCTTAATACGCGAGTATTCGGACCAATCGCAAAATGCCATAATCCGGGTTCCCACCGTTTGGGACTCTAAGATTTTGGCGATGCTTCGCTCCCCGCCCGCACGAATCGTATAGAGGGGAAAATCCATTCTTTTGACGTAACTTCTTAAAGCGCTTAAGGCTGCTTTGCCTGTTTGATGCATGCTGTAAACCTCCACTTGCCCGCCTAATCTTGCCAGCGCCAGCAGCACCGGAAACGAATGCAAAATACCGGAATCATCAATAAACAGCAGATGTTTGTTTCCTTCCAGCGAAACTTCACGGTCAGGCTCCTGCATACGAATCGTGCCGGATTTCGCATTCGTGATGATTCGCCTTTCATCATCCGAACATAATTGCAGGTTAATATACAGCTTTATTTTTTCGTTAAAGCCTGTACTAAGCTTGACAAGGGAAACCGGCATATAGAGCCAGCTCTCATTTATCCGAATGCCATTCGTTATCACTCCGGCCGGGGATAGTAGACTACCTTCTAGAACCTCGACATTAAATACATAATAGGATTTAAATAATGGTTCGCCCTGCAAGATTCCACATTTGATTTCCTCCATGCCTACTCCCCCTGACTCTGCCGGCTTTTCTATTAAATATGCTGTTTCATATATTCAATTAATAATGGTTTAAATGAAATAAATCCTTTATATTCAGCGATGGGGTCCGGCAGATCCTCGAGTACTTTACAAAACCGTTCCGCCCAAACCTTATTGTTGATCAACTGGTCAAACGGCAGCAGATGCGTATGAATGCTGAATAAAACGCCGTTGCTCCCTGGTATCCGGAACAGCCGCTGATCTTCAGTACGAAGATGCATGATCTCGCCCACATTGTTCAGGTTAAGCCCAAACCTCCCTGCTCCCCACTCCCCGAACGCTTCAGGCGAGGTATCCAGCCTCGGCCCGATATTTAGAGTCCAGTTAAGTCGTGTCCAAGGCTTGCCCGCTTCCATTCGCAGCAGAAACCCGCGAACCTTCTCCGCGAGCCCGCCGTCCGAGTATATGGGGACCGGGGAATGAAACTGCAAATAGGTCATACCAAGATCGAATGCAAGCGACCAATTTGCCGGAAAACACAACTGGCCTGCATCCATATACAAGTCGCCGTCTCTTTGCTGTAGGTAAATCAAATCTTCCTGAACATGACGTCCGATAAAATCGAGCGGTTCATACGGCAGAGTAGAGAGATCGCCGAAAACAAATGTACATTTTTCATTCAATAGCCGGTTGTAGAACGTCCACTGAGCCCCCTGTTTGTCCAGCTTAAAATACTCGCTGTGCACGGCCGCCAATTCGTTCATCAGCATGGCCATGATTTCCCATTGCGCCTCTATCGTATGCGGCAAGGCTTGAAAGGTGCGTTCAGGATAACGCTCAAGCAGCTTTCGTTTTTCCTTGATTTCTTCGAAATATTCCGGGGTTATATCCGTGCAAACCGGAGGAACCAATGCCCGCGAATTATTTGAATAACGGTACGAATCACCTTGAAAAGGAAATGGAAAACGTTCAAGCAAAGGGGCTGCTTTGATTTCCATCCGATGTAATGCCGCATTGTCCATCCAGACCTCTCCCTTCAATAGAAAAGAAGCTCCGTATATAAAAGAATGCCTGAGCGTTCTTGAATAATAGGAGCCATTTCAGTCAACGATCCTGATTTAACTTAAGTCTCAATCAGGCTTCGCCTACTTTACGCAGCCCGCAAAAAAATCCGATTCCGTAATCCGGGGAGTCGAACGTAATTTGACTGCCTTTTTCAAAGTAGAGCACATCGCCGGGCACCACTTTGGCGGTATAGCCCGTTTCATCCGTAATCGACATTTCTCCCTCAACAATAATTTTCATCTCATCGTAGTTGTACGTGTACGATAGGGGATTCGACTTTTCCAACCGGAAGAAACCGCTTGTAATCGTTTTTTCCGGATTGCTCGAACTGAGCACATCCGATAGAAACGCCTTCGTATCCGGTACGCCCATCGAAGCTAAATCCATTTTGATCGCTTTGTTTACAACCTTCATTGCCATAGTATTTCCTCCTCTTATTACGAAATTAGATATGAATGATTCTGATTCCATCATCACCCAAGCAGCATGATATTGAAACATCACCCTCCCGAATAACGGGATATATAAAATACTTCTATGATGCTCTGCCATGCGCATGCGCTGCAGGTGATCTAACCTCTAAAATAAAAAAGAGAGAGCCGCTAAGCTCTCCCTCTTTGATACCTATGTCATTCCTACCGAAGTCTTGAAGCCGCTAAGCGGAAAAACCGCTTCGACCTGATGTTCTTGTCCGTCATCGACGAGCTGAATATAGAATCCGGCAGACTTCCCGGCTTCATTTATCACGGCTGGCGCTTGATCTACCGGCTTGCCGTCGACCGTAACGCCTTCGGCCTGATCCTTCGCAGCGCCGTTCGCCCGCACGGTTATATGATATACCGAGCTGCCGTATCTGTACTTCACGGAGTAAGAAGGCCAATCCTTCGGTATGTTCGGACGCACAATCAGCTTGCTGCCCTCGCGGCTCAAGCCGAGTATCCATTCGATACCCGCCTGGTACATCCAACCCGATGCGCCGGTGTACCACGTCCATCCGGCTCTGCCTTTCACCGGGTCCCGAGTGTACACATCAGCAGCCATTACATAGGGTTCGCCAGCGTATTTACGCACTTCCGACGGACTTTGAGCATGTGTGACCGGATTCAGCAAATGAAACAGCTCTACTGCCTTATCACCCTCGCCGAGCTCGCACCATGCAACGATGCTCCAGATTACCCCGTGCGTATACTGTGCGCCATTCTCCCGTATGCCCGGCGGGTAGCCTTGAATATAACCGGGGCTCGGATCGGTATTATCGAATGGCGGCGTAAGCAGCCGCGCAACAGAGATGTCGCGGTCAACCAGCTCACGGTCGAACGATTGCATCGCTTGCCGTGCACGCTCCTGCGGAGCAGCTCCGGAAATGACCGACCATGACTGGGCGATCGCATCGATCCGGCATTCCTCATTGCGCACCGAACCAAGCCATACGCCATCATCCGTACGTGCCCGGCGATACCATTCGCCATCCCATGCATGCTTATTCAACGCTTCAGCAATGGAAGCCTTCCGGGCACGGTAAAGGTCAGCGCGCTCGATATCCCCCTTCTGCTGACATACATCGGCGAATTTCCGTAATACCTCGCATAAAAACCATCCGAGCCACACGCTCTCGCCTTTGCCTTCGTCACCGACCGAGTTCATTCCGTCATTCCAATCGCCGATCCCCATTAACGGGATGCCGTGCTCTCCGAAGCGCGATGCCCGCTCAATAGACCTGATGCAATGCTCATAGACCGAAGCGGTTTCTTCCGATACGACAGTCGCCTCGTAACGTTCGTGCTCATCGTCCAGGAGCATTTCGCTCGTCAGAAATGGCGCCGTCTCATCAAGCACGTCAATGTCGCCGGTATGCGTGATGTACCTTGATACGGCATATGGCAGCCAAAGCAAATCGTCCGAATAACGGGTGCGAATACCCCGTTCCGTCTCCTCATGCCACCAGTGCTGAACATCGCCTTCAATGAATTGATGCGATGCATGCAGCAAAATTTGCTTCCTCGTCAATTCCGGCAGCGTATGCAGCAGCGAAAGTGAATCCTGCAGCTGATCCCTGAAGCCGTATGCACCGCCTGCTTGATAAAAAGCGGTACGTGCCCACATCCTGCACGACAGCGCTTGATAGAGCAGCCAGCCGTTCAGCATCAGATCAAGCTCGCGATTCGGCGTCTTAACCTCGATCTGGTTAAGCGTGCGGTTCCAATAATTTGTTACATCCGTCAGCGCCGCCTCACAACTTTCCGCTGTGGCGTAGCGGCGAGTCAGATTCTGCACCGCTTCCTTATTCGCATCTGCGCCTACAAGAATGTATACCTTGCGTGCAGTACGGGGAGGTATCGTCAGCTTCATCTGAATCGCTCCGCAGCTGTCGGAGAAAACACCGTCAGCATTCGAGAGACTCTCCTGCCGCATTCCTTCAGGGAAAGCTAACGAGCCGGAGCGGCCGATGAACTCCGACCGGTTCGTCGTATAGGTGAAGCCCGAACCGCCGTCATCCGTCCCACCCGCTTCCTTCTCTGCGTGCATTTGAAGGAAGGCGACCGCATCACGGAACGTTTCTTGGTAAGCGTTGCGGGCAAGCAAGGAATGGGTATCCGAATCCCATTCGGAAATAATATACGGCGCATTCATCTGTTTTCGAACGCCGAGCACCCAGTTGCAATAATAAGTGACAGACAAGCTGCGCGGCTCATCGCTTCTATTTTCCAGCTCGACTGTAACAAATTTGACCGGATCCTCTTTGCTTACGTAGACCGTCATACTTTGCTTGATCCCTCTCGTCTGCCGCTTGAAGCGTGTGTACCCGAAGCCGTGGGTTGCGTCAAACGCGTCCTTGCCCAGCTCCGGAGAAGGCGCTCCCGACCACAGGTCTCCGGTTGCTTCGTCACGGATATAGCATGCCTCGCCGGGCAGATCGAGTACCGGATCATTCGACCAAGGCGTCAGCTTGAACTCCCGGCTGTTGCGCCACCAGGTATAACCTGTCCCAAGCTCGGTAACGAGACAGCCGAAATTCGGGTTGGCCATCACATTGCTCCATGGAGCAGGCAAAAACTTCCCTTTCCTCATCGCTATAACATACTCGCGCCCTTCGTTTGCAAACCCGCCTGACCCGTTAAATACTTCAAGCGATTCAGGAGCGTAATCCGCAGGCTCGCTTAGAGTCGGGACAGCTTCAGCCGCCCGCTCTGGACGAAGCCGAAATTGCGGCGGAAGCCCTTCAATAGTTGGGAGCGACTCTGACTCTTTCGCATTCGCTTTCTCAAGCTCCCTTGCCCTGTGTGCCGCATTTGCCTCACCCGGTAATCCGGCTGGCCTACGGCTTGCAGGGCGAATGGAAAGCTGTGCTTTGAAGCTTGGACCGTCAGCCCGAAGCGTAATACGGGCAACTGTGAGCAGAAGATGAAGCTCCTCCTGCGACAGCCTGTCGGCCATAACCGGATACACGCCGCCGGGCGTTGACGAACCGCTAACGGTTTGCTCTGCGGAACGGCGCAGCGCATCCTGCACCTCCTGGTAATAACCTCCGGCCTCTTCAATAAGGAATACGAGATCGAAAGCTATTCCCTTTTGCCTTAAATACGAGTGGCCAATCAGCGCTTTTAGCGCAAATGGCATTTGCGTTTTATCTTGTATCCGCACGAGTGCAATCGGCAGATCACCTGATATGCCCATCGGCCACAAGCCTGACTGCCCGGTTTGATTGGCGGCAATGCTGAGTGCCCGCTCCTCGCGAAGTGGCGTCTGGTAAAGCAGCCGGCCTGCCATCGTATGGTACTGAGCAGCTTCCATAGCGCTGAGGCGCTGATGTCTCAGATCGATCCGGCTGTGCGTCCATGCCAGCTGGAATGCACGCTCCACCTGCTGCTCGCTGCACAAGCTTGCTGCCACGTCCAAAGCTTCCTCACGGCTGTCAGCCACACCGGTAGCCGTGAACAGCTTGACGGTCTCCCCCGGTCCGATCGAAATGCGGCGGCGCATAACAAAAGCGGGATCGAGCACAGCGCCGACCGTACCGGAGAGGCGGCATTCCAGGCTCGCCGGGTAGGCGAGGGTGTGACCTCTTCCGATAAAGCAGGAACGGTCCGTTTCATATTCGAGCGATCCAAGCGCATCACATCCGATTGACAGATTGTGCACCGCCCACTTCGGCCTCTCCTTCATATCGCGGGGCCGCCGGACGGCAAGCAGACATTCCGCCGCAGCGTCATATTCGGTCTGGACAAACAGCTTGCTGAACGCGGGATGCGCCTCGTCCGCAGCGGGAGGAGCAAGCGCAATTTCCAAATAAGTTGTTACCTCAACGACCCGGGCATCCCCGCCTGTATTGGTCAAGGATAAGCGGCGAAGCTCGGCGTTTTGATCGGGCGGTACGCAAATTTCCAGCATCGAAGAGATAAATCCGTTTCGCCTTGTAAAGGACGCTTTATCGAGCGCAAACTGGGCTTTCTGCTCCTCCGCAAGCACGCGGCAAGGTTCAAAAGCTGGCGACCATACGGCATTTGTCGACACATCCCGAATATAAATGCAGCTTCCTGGTGTCTCCGCAACAGGATCCTCATGCCAGCGGGATACCGCCATTCCGCCGTACCGGGTAAACCCTCCCCCGGTATCGGATATGACGCTTGTAAATGACCCGTTGGACAAGACGCATACTTCGGGAACTTCGCGCGGCCTGGTAAACTCTCTTAAAGGAACGCGGGTGCCCGTAAGAGGTTCCTTCGTCCGCTCCAGCAGCGGCTTGGCCGCATTTTTTATAATAGCAGGGCGTTCAGGAATACGTTCCTGCAGCAGCAGCTCTGCGGCCTGCATGCGCTTATCTGCGTGAAAACGGTCGATCATCGTGCGCGGCAGCAGTAGATTACCCAAGGTAAGAAGGCTCATCCCGATATGGTGAGCCATGAAGCTGCGCACGATGATATAGCCCGTATTCTCAGGCATACGCTGGGCGGTGCAATCAATCGCTTCATAGAAGCCATATTTCCCTTTGGCGCCCATCTCTTCCATCCGTTTCAGCGAAGCCAGCGAATCCCCCAGTTGAACGGGTAGAGCCATAATCGCCGCGTACGGCGCGAGAACGAGATCGTTCTCAAGCCCTCGCTGAAACCCGAGCCCCGGTACGCCGAAAGCGCGGTACTGGTAATTCATTTGATAATCGAACGCGAAATAACCTGATTCAGAAATACCGAATGGCACTCCCCGCTGCCGCGCATATTCAATCTGACGCTTGACGACGCCGCGATAGGTAACGTCCCAAACCGAGTGACGATAGGTGCGCATCACGAGTGACGGCATTAAATATTCAAACATGGTGCCCGACCATGATAACAGTGTCGGGTGCTTACCCGACTTTGCCATCGCCCTTCCAAGCCTAAACCAATGCGATACCGGCGCTTGCCCGAACGCAATCGCCAGAAAGCTCGCCTGCCGGGCTTCGGAAGCAAGCAGGTCGTACAAAATATCTTCCCTGCGGTCAAGCGCAGCATGGTACCCAAGCGTAAACAGCTCGGCGCGATCATCATACAAGGGACGAAAGTCGGTGCCCGCAACGATCGATTCGATGCGTCCGGCGAGCGCTTCGGCCCAGTGCATAAGCTCTCTTCCGTCACCATTCGCTTCGTCCTTCTTCGCCCATTCAAGAATGCCCTGCTTCAGCGCAATCAAATAGGCGATAAAGTTGCCGGAATCGACGGTTGAGACGTAGAGCGGAGGCAATGGCCGCAGTGTCTGCGTATCGTACCAGTTGTACAGATGACCGAACCTTTTCTCCATCTTCTCAATCGTTCCGATCGTTCGTCCAACGCGGTCAAGCATGCCCCGCGTATCAATGAAACCGAAATCGCGGGCAGCAAGCGTGCAGGCGAGCAGCAGCCCGATATTGGTCGGCGATGTCCGGTGCGCAATTCCGTTTGGCGGTTCCATCTGCACATTGTCCGGTGGCAGCCAGTTGTCGCTCTCCCCCGCAAAATCTTCGTAATAAGCCCACATCTGCTCCGCCAATTGACGAAGTTCTGTGCTTTCCGTCTCCGAGGGAGCGATATTCGAATTAGAAGGCGAGCCGTTAAGCCAGCGCACCGCAAAGGGAGCGAGCAGCCAGAGCACCGCGATCGTCAATCCGTACGCCCGCAAAGCACCGTCAGCGAACATCAATGCAGCAGCCCCAAACAAAACACTTAACGCATGGCCGGACCAAATGCCTGTAATTGCCGATGCCGATGCGCTTCGGCTGCGCCTTTCCACCTCGGCAGAGCTGGTCCATTCAAGCAGATTCTTTTTGCTGACCGCAAGCCTGTATAACGTTCTCACGATGGCGTCAGCCAGCACAACGGATTGATAGGGAAGCGCAACAAGCTGAACGAGCGATTGCAAGAACGCCGTCAAAAGCAGATCCGGTTTACGATTAAGGCGCCTTAGCGCTAACAGGCCCCGAATCAGCGGCAGTCCGAGCGTCAAGAGCGCTGCAGTCATCAACACGGCTCCCGCAGCACCGGAAATAACCATGCTGACTGCGAGCAGGATGAGTACGGCAGGGTGAACGAGACTGCGCCGCATATTGTCGATGATCTGCCAGCGGGTAAGCAATGATAGATCAATCGGCTGCAAATTGCCGCAGCGGTCGTGCTTACGGGAAGCAATCCAGCAAAGCAGCTGCCAATCGCCGCGAACCCACCGGTGCAGACGCTGCTGGTAAGCTTGAAAGGTAACCGGGTGACCGTCCACAACCTCAATGTCCGACAGCAGCCCGCCCCTTAAGAAGCCTCCTTCCAGCAAATCGTGGCTGAGCACGGAATTTTCCGGAATCCGGTCATTAAGCACCTGCTTGAATGCGGCGATGTCGAATATTCCTTTGCCGGTAAAAATACCTTGTCCGAAAGCATCCTGGTAAGGGTCCGACATGGCGAACGAGTAAGGATCGATTCCCGGCTTACCCGACCACAATTTTGCCAATCGGGATGACGATACCGATTCATAGCTGATACCGACGCGCGGCTGAAGCACCCCGTAGCCTTCTGAAACACGTGTTCCGCCGGCATTCAAGCGCGCACGGTTATAAGGCAGATGCATAGTGCCGATCATCCGGGCGGCCGCCCCGACCGGCAGCTCCGTATCCGCATCAAGTGTAATGACATAGTTGTAGCGTGTAATCGCCGAGCAGTCGCCGACAACGCAAGCGCAGCTTGTGTCGCTGCGGCCGCTTAGCAGATCGACAAACTCGACGAGTTTTCCCCGCTTGCGTTCCCATCCCATCCAGACTTGTTCCGATTCATTCCATTTGCGGCTGCGTTGAAAAAGATAGAAAGGCCCCGTACCGGTATCGGGATTACCGTATAATCGGTTGAGCGCCTCAATCCGGCGGCGCGCCGCCTCGGTAATAAGCTCATCTGCCTCTGCATGCTCGGTTGAAGCATCTGCAAAATCGCCAAGCAATGCAAAGCCCATATTAGGGTCCAGGCTCGCCAAATAATGAAGCTCCAGCCTGTCCGCCATCTCCTCGGCTTCCTCCGGCTTCGACCAAATAACAGGTATAACCGTGATCGTAGCGGCATCATCGTCAATGCCGCTCGCATAATCATATCTAAGCAGCGGCTGCGTGACGGATAGCTTGCCGATCAACCCGTGAACGACGGTAACTGCCCATTCGCTGACCGGAAATACCAGTACAAGAGCGGCAGCCGTCCAAGCGCCGATACTGATAGCCGTATCATTTACAGCCGCTGCGCTCCAAAGAGAAACAAAAAGAAAAGCTGCAAAAATAACAGCCATTGCCCCTAAATACATTCCTATTCTCGGACGAAGCTGAATCGGCCTCACATAACGTTTCGGCTCCGTACATTCACGAGCCGAATCCAGCAGCTCCCTGTTCCCTTTCTGCTCAAGCAAATAATAAGCAGCGTAAGCTTGACGGGGCGGCAAAGCATCTGCATGAGCTGCGGTCCCTTCGGGTCCGGCAAAATCCGTGCGGTATGTATCTTCATTGGAATATTTGCTTGCCAAATCGATTGCCTGCTGCGCAATCACATTTTCCGGCAAACCGGATGAGCGGGATAACCGCTCGACTTGCCCTCTCAGCGTAGCGCGGCTCTTCCCGTCCATAAGCGGATAGGTTCCGGCATGCTCCTCGGACAGTGTTCGCTCCACCACACTCATCCTCTCGAATAGAGAGTCCCATCTTGTGCGGGACAATGTGCGAAGCGATTGAATGAGATGTCCGGCTGTTAATTCATAAGACGCTTGCAGCTGATGCTCGTAAAGAATGATGCGGCTCAAGCTTTCGACGCCGTTGTCAAGCTTGCAAAGCAGCCAGCTGCGGACTTCACCCGCTTCTTCCGCCCATTCATTCAAATGGCTGACCAAATGAACGATGACCGGAGCCGACAGCGGCATTTGCAGGCCGGCGTTTTCCAAAGCATCTTTTATTTTACCGGCATCCGGCTTTGTATTTCCTTCTGTGAACGGCACCAGCAATTTGTCTACTTCGAGACAAGCCCGCCGCCGCTCCCTTACCGCTTCCATCACCTCGGCCAGCTTTCCGATGACGGCAATGCGCAGCATCAAAGGCATCGACCATACTTCAGCGATCGTGAGCACGGCGACCTCCTGATAGGCATTCGAAAAACGCGCAAACGCATCGGCCTCAAGCAAACCGTCAACCAGCTTCACATATTCGGAGCACATCGCTAATACGCGCGGCTCCGCTCCACTCTTCAGCCGCGGCAATTGACTCGAAAATCGTTTCGTCAATTCTGACTGAACCGTAAACGCTTCGGATTCGACCAAATCTGCGTGATCAATCAGCCATTGCTCAGCGGGCTGAAAGCATGGCGCGCCATCCTGCTTGAGCTCCGTCGCGAAATCCCGCAGCACATCCAAATTTCGGCGAAAGGCATGCCACATTGGGGCAGACGAACGAAAGACAGCTTTTCCGGGATGATGAATAAGAGCCAGTTCACGCGCTTTCTGCTCAAGTTGCTCGGTTGTTGGAATCATAGGCTCCCCCTTAATCCGTGAGTCATTACTATAGCCAAGGCAGCTAACAAACCTTGACTAACCTTGAGCTTAACCGCGGATTCAGTCACGGTGCTCAAGGCTTACTTAAGTAATATCACCAAATTAACGGAAAATTATGTGAGTAACGCCTATTTAATCCTCGAATGCTTGAACAGGTGTATAAACGGGATCAACCCTTACCTCTTCTTTCTACTTCATTTGCTCGATGATATAATCCGCCGTCCGAATGGAAAGGGCCGCAATAGTAAGGAACGGATTTGCAGCTCCGCTGCTTGGAATCATGCTGCTGCAGGCGACATAGAGGCCGGATACTCCATGAATTTGCCCATACGGATTGGCTGCCGAAGTGGAGGGATCCGTACCGATGCGGCAGGTGCCCATATCGTGCATGACGAGCCCAAGGGGCAGCGCGCAAATGGGTTCCACCGTAACTTTCATGGCTTCCGCTGCCTGCTTCATGCCCTGTTCCATTTGCCTGATGACTTCAAGATCTGTATCGCTGAACGAGAATAAAGCCACCGGTTCAGGTACACCGTACTCATCAACCTTCAGCGGATTCAGGGTGACTCTATTTTCAAACCGCGATTCCAGCACACCCAAAGCAAGAATATCAAACTCCTGGCCGAGCGGCGGGAAACCGCGCATTTGCATCTGATACGGCCGGTCGTCTGTACGGGGAACATAAACAGCATATAGTCCCGGAATTTGCGAATAATCGCCGGGATCAACTTTAGCTGTCGTATAAGCAAAGGAATGGTCCGTTAAGTAATGACCAATAGCTTCCCCGCGAATCGACGAGTTAAGCAAAATACGCGGCGTTTCAAATGTGCTCGCGGCCAAGACTACAGCCTTGGATTTCAGGAAATATGGTTTCTTGTCCCGGTCCATGACCTTCAGGCCTTCCACTTTTCCTCTTTCGGTGTATATTTCAACGGCGCGGGTCTTGATCGCGATATCGAACGGCCGTCGATTCGCGGCGTTTGCGAGCAGCGAAATTGTACTAAATCGGGGAGTGGAATTGTACTCTCCATTGGCGGTTGGCCGGATATTGATCGCAACCGGCTTATTCGCCGCTTCGGGAAAGCCGTTCTGGCGAAGCCGGTCCAGCAGAAATTCGGCTGTTCTATAAAAAGACCGGTTGACATTCATTAGCTCCTCAGCAATGTTATAATACATGTTCATCTCTTTCTGGGAGACGGGCCAACCAGCGAGATCGACCGGACTCATGCGGGGACTTACCATTCCCCACTCGATTGACCGTCCGCCTAAAGCGAGTATTTGTTCAAAGGATGTAAGGAGGGGAGACGGAGGCGCGAGACGGTCAGACGGAAAAATCGGAATCGACTCCCAATTCAGCGGATTAGGCGGTTCTACATTGGCCCAAAGAGGCAGCCAATTAGGCAGATCGAACTTATTGGCCGGCAGAAGATAATCGCCGGCTTCAATAACACCGATGCGTTTTCCGTTTTTTCCCCATTGTTCGGCCAAACGCCAAAGGACCGATCCTCCTCCTGCCCCGGTGCCAACGATGATCACGTCATAATCGGTTTTCTCCATTGCCTCCAGCGGCGTCCAAGGATAAATAATGTCCGACGAAGGAGTCGGGCAGACGGGAATATTCAGTGTCTGATGTGCTGGAACGGATGACGGAGAAGGGCTAAACGGTCTTCCGGTAATGTTCAAATGATTTCGCTCCTTTCTACAAGCCATTCATATCCTATATTTATGTGTCCTTTGAAGCCGTATTCGTATATGACAGAAAGGCTCCTATAAGAGAAAACTCCACAGCTAGTTTTATATGGCCCCGCATAGAAAAAAGCATCCGCGTACTTCTGTAAGAAGTACAAGCAGATGCTTTATGGAAGTTGCTCTCGTTTGGTCTACTTCTTATCGACCTGAAGCAGCTTTACCGTCTTCGTAGAAAAGGTATCCTTCAGCTTTTCCTCCGTAATGACGTTCAGCTTAAGCAGGCTCGCGATTTTGGAAGCATCCGGTTTCGAAAGCATCCGCCACAACTCCGGATCCGGCAGCGCCTCGAACAGCTTGTTTTCATCGTATTCTTTCCGCTCCTGCACGACAATTTTCACTTTATGGCTTCCGATCTCCAGCTCGCTCGCGTCCTGCTCTGCAAAATAAGCCATAATTTCATTGCGCAGCTCGGTCAGTTCCTGCTCTATTTCTTTTTGCTTTTGTTTTTGCTGATAATATCTCCGCACGGTCTTGTCCATCGTCATCACGCTCCTTTTCTCCTACATGCTTATGCGCAAGAGAAAAATTTTAGGACAAGTCAGACTTATTGTGCGCCAATCAATAAATGTCCTTCCTCATAAACACCGCAAACGAAACGAGCAGCGAGCCGGTCATCCATGCTGCAAGCACCGTAAGCGAGAAGCCGAGCGTCATGCCCTCGATTGGCGGAGCCGATCCGCTGACGTAGTCCATTAGACCAAGATTGACCATGAACAAATATTTGGCCGAATCCCATGAGGAGACCATATTGCTCAGTATCGCTCCCGAGATTAAACAGGCAAGCATCGTGCCCATGCCGGCAGCGCTGCTTCGCATCAGAATGGACAGCATGAAGGATAACGTCCCGACGACCAAAGCAATAAACCATGCGAGCCCGAATTGCTGAATGATGTACTGCCACTGCGATACCAGCCGAACGCCCGATATGTCGAGCTCGCCTCCCTCGGAGGAGAAGCCGGTCAATACCGGTGCCGACCAGCCCTGGTTGCCGAACATCATGGCGGAAATCAAATAAGAGAATAAGCCGAATAGAAATATGACCAGTGAAACGGACAAAACAAGCGCGATATATTTGCTGAGCAAAATGTTGAAGCGGCTTACCGGACGGGTGAGCAGCAGCTTTATCGTTCCCATGCTCCGCTCCGATGACACGAGATCAACAGCGATGATCATAATCAGCAGCGGAAGAAACAGCTCCGCGGAATTTTGAACGAAGCCCCTTATAAAGGACGGAGCGCCTGGCTCGGCAGGATTAATGTCATTGTCCAAATAGTATTGCGACTGCTTGATTTGAATTTGAATTTGCTCGCGCCATTGCCCTGCGCTGCTTAGCCTATTCTGCATATCGACGATTTCCTGCTGCAGCTCGGTACGCCAATCGACGGTGCCTAACCGCTCCTTTGTCGACTCTGACTGCTTGACCTGCGCATACGAAAACATAGAGAGAAGGACGATAATAATGACTGAAATAATGATAAACCGGCGTTTGCCTATCAGCTTTGTCATTTCATTTTGAACGAGATTAATCAATCGATTCACCCCCTGTCAGCTCGAGGAATAAATCTTCAAGCGCCGGAAGCTTCCGGTTCATCTCCAGCACGCTCACTCCCGCTTCCACCAGCCTGCGGTTCCACTCGCCAACAACATGCTCCGAGTAAGCTGTCGTTATCGTATCGTCCGCCTCGTCTATGACAGCCGTAAGCTCGCTAAGTATCGATTTGCCCAGCGTATGCGGCGTCATGCGCCAGATAAGCCGTTCTTCACTGGACAATAAACCATTGACGGAATCGACTCGAATAATTTCTCCCTTGGAGATAATCGCTACCCGATCACACATCAATTGAATTTCATGGAGCAAATGACTGGATACGAGCACGGTTAGTCCTTCCTCCTCCGCCAAAAAGCGAATAAACGCGCGCATTTCCCGAATACCGGACGGATCGAGTCCATTCGTCGGCTCATCCAGGATCAGGACGTCAGGCTTGCCGAGCAGCGCCTGCGCGATTCCGAGCCGCTGCCGCATCCCGAGCGAATAGGTGCTCACTTTATCGTTCACCCGATCCTGCATGCCGACCAAACGAACGACCTCACCGATCCGCTCCTGCGATATCCCGTTTATCATGACGGCAAAGTGACGAAGGTTTTCCATGCCGGTTAAGAACGGGTACAGCTCCGGATTTTCAACGATACAGCCCAGATGCTTCATTGCCCGCGTAAAATGCTTCGAAATGTCCAATCCGCATATTTGAATCGTTCCGGAGGTCGGCTTAATCAATCCAACCAGCATTCTGATCGTCGTCGTTTTCCCTGCGCCATTAGGCCCCAAGAAGCCAAACACTTCACCGCGCTTCAGCTCGAAGCTTAAATTCTTTATGATCATGCGGTTGCCGATAACCTTCCGCAGCCCCTTAACGGATAAAGTGATTTCGCTCATCATTGTCCTCCTGTTCCGGCGATCAATGCGGCCGCCCGCTCAGCCATCAGCCGATACCCTTTTTCATTCGGGTGGAAATGATCCGTAAACAAATACTCAGCCGTATTCTGCTGAAACAAATCATAGGTCGGCACGAATACCGCCTTGAAATCCTGCGCCAGCGTCTCCGCCGTCTTGTAGTTCCAGTCCCTTACGACGCTGGACATGAGCTCACCGTTCTGAAGCTCGCTGAACGGATTGTATAGACCTAATAAGTAAACGGTCGCCTCCGTATTGACTGCCCGAATGTCCGATATAATCGTTTTTAGGTTATTCAGATACGACTCCTCCAGCGCCTTTATGCCGGCCTCGGACAGATCCGAAAGCGTCTGCCCGCCAAGGAACAAATCATTGCCCCCAATCGTCATCAAAATAACGTTTGCTTGTCCGATTTGACGCCCGATCTCCCTCTGCTTCATTTGCTCTGCGAGCTGAGATGAGGTTAGTCCCTTAATGCTTAAGTTAATCAAGGAAACCTCCGTTCCGGCCTGCTTCAGCTGGTCGCTGACATAGCCTGCATAACCCTTGCCCTCAATGTCGCCGGTTCCTCTCGTTAACGAATCTCCGAGCGCAATAATTTTCAGCTCATCGGGCCGCTGAGCGGGTTGCTCCGCAACGGCCGGCAGCGCCGAGACGCTTTTTGTTCCGAATAAATAATCCTTTACCGTCCAGCCTAATCCAAACAGCCATAGGAGACAGGTGAGAACGGCGAAGGCGGTAATGAAGCGGACCTTTCTGCTATGCATCGAATATCACACCTCTCTTTCGTTTCGCTTAACGCTAAACCATTTCAAAACCTGCTGCTGCATGCCGGGGCGGCTTTGCTCAAATTGCTTTTTCCGATGGCCGTTGGCTCCGGACGGATGCGGCATTTCGAACAAGCAGCGCTCACCGGCCAACCATCCTTTGTCCACAAAGACTTTTACCACATCCGAAACCGACTTGCCGAGCGGAATTACAAGCGCATCCTTCACCTCCAGCAATTCCAGCAGGAGAATACTTTCCGCGTAACGGTAAAGAGTGTCCGATTTCAGAATGGCGGGACTATGACCCGTATAGTTTTTGCCTTGCTGAAACACGGGGTAGCGAATGACAGAGGTCGTATGCAGCAAATCTCTGCGCTCTTCAAACAACAGCCCGCTGCTTTCGATCCCGATGGCGCCAGGCAAACCGATTTGGTTTAGCATTTCAATCAAATTTTTTCTCATCGAGCCCGCGAAGCTGGCGAGCTTCTTTGCCCGCTGATCGATTAGATCAGAAGGCACTCCCTGCAAAAGATCTTCGCGCGCGCAGCGAATCGCCAGCTCCATTTGGGTAAAGCCGGGCGTAATGCCGATGATCATCACCTTCGCCCGCTTATTCACGTAATCATAAGGCACGTAATAAATAGCCATATCCTTGTCTTCCTGCATCAGCAGCTCCTTTACGAGCAGCTGCTCTTTAGACAAACTGCCCGGAGGGAGCGTCATAATAAAAGATCTATATTTCTCTATTTGTGTCATATTGCTCGGCTTCCCTGCCCCTCCCTGCTATAAATTGAGCTCCACCATATTGTGCGCGCGTGCAGGGTAATCCGTAATGATGCCATCGATTTCGAATTTAAGCACCTCTTTCAAATTGCGATCGCTATTGACCGTCCACACCCATACCTCACGGCCTTTTTTATGCGCGCTCTCAACAAGCTGCTCTGTCAGCATCACCTGCTCGATCGTATAGAAATCAACGTCGAGCAGCGAGAGATCGCCTACGGCGAAATAAATAATTTGACCGATCTTAATGTCGGGGTTCAGCTGCCTGATTTGCTGCAGTGTCTGCCTGTCAAATGATTGAATATAGCAGTCCTGAGCCATGTCGAATTGATTGATCAACGATACGACTTGTTTAGCCAGCTCATCCCCGGGACCATAAGACTTAAGATCGATAATAAGCTTCGCCTTCCCCTGCACCTCGGCCAGCACCTCGGCCAGCATCGGAATACGCACTATTTGCTCTAATTTGCCGCTCCGTTTGCCGATGTTCAGCCTAGCGACCTCATCATAGGTCAGCTCGCCCACCCGTTTCGCTACCCCCGCCATCCGCCGCAAATTATAATCATGATGCAGCACGACAACGCCGTCCTTCGTAAGCTGAACGTCGATCTCGACGGCATCGACGCCCTGCTCTACAGAGCTGCGGACAGCCTGAAGCGAGTTTTCCACCGCGCTCTGCGTATCGCCGCGATGAGCGGATAACATCACGCTCCATTTGATATATACCAAATTATCGTTAGCCGCATAGCTGACGAAAAGCGCCAACGCCAAATAGGCGGCTAGTATGGATACGTACAACACGCGCTTTCGGGTTCTTCCTTTTATGAATGCGAGAAGACGCTTCTCTATAGAGCCCGCATAGCGGCTTTCGTAAACCCGCAGCTGATCGCGCGGCATAACGCCTTGCCTGCGGCCGAAATGATAGAATAGTCTCGTCAAAAAAATGATGTTGACCGGCACGAGCAGCAGCGTAAACATATACGTAAGCATGGTGGATAACGTTAAGGAATAATGATTCGTCATTGCTTTAAGCACGTTGATGTCAAGCCAGGATGGCAAATAAGCGACAGAGGAAATCGCCACAAAGCCGAGCGTAAACACAACCGCGTTAAGAATAAACAAATTAATGAAGATGGCGAGACGCTTGCCCTTCGTTAACACTAGGCTGCTTCTGATCGCCTTACGAATCGTTTTGCCTTCAATCATAATGAAATGCAAAACGAAGATCCAACGCAATATGATATAGACGCCCGCCAAAAACAAGATGCCATACAAAGCCAGCATCGTAAAGGAAGAGTTCAATACACGGCTGTTGAAAAATATCGGTACATTGAACAGCCCAAATAAGGATGACGACAGCGGCGAATCGATAAAAGGGACGAAAAACAGCAGGAAGAACAGCAGATGAATGATACCGAAGCCGAATAGCTTAGGCGTTTGCCGCAGCGTCGTCAGCACCGCTTCTGATATCAGCACATCCTTGCCAAAATAATGCTGCTGGGCAATCGTGATGACGACGCCAAACTCGATAAACAGCGCAAGCACGGCGACTAAACCAATCGCGATAAAGCCGGCCGCTCCCGTATAGCTAAGTCCAACCTTATACACATCGCCATTCAAAACGGAGCCGGAGCCTACCACGCGAATAATCCGGTTAAAGATAAACGAAATAATCGGCATGATGACAGAGCTGGTCAGCAGCATAAACAAATATTCAAATAAAAGATGTTTCTTATACGTGTCGCGAAAGTCGAGAATACTTCTTTCAAATAGTCGAAGCATGACCATTCATCCTATTCTTCATAATAAAGGAGCGAGGCAGGGAGTGCCCTGAATCTCCTCTTCGTTATTATAACGTATGACCCTCCCCCCAAGTCGAATCGACGCTCTCGCTAATAGCGTGAATAGAAAAAAGCCCCGACGATAAACCGTCAGGGCTTGCTTCCTTAAGCGCGTAATCATTTTAAAATATTATTTTTTACCGCATCATTTTTCTTTTGCAGCAGCTTAGCGGTATATAATGTATTATTTTCAATCGTATACGCAGGTGCTCCGGTGCCTGCATATAACGTAGCAATGCCGATCGCAGCGATATTCGTTGTAATCGTATTGCCTCGTATTGCCGCTTTATGGACATCATACGGCTCATTGCGCTTCCAGCTGTCATTTATTCGAATGAGCTCCGTCTTATCCGAGGTTAGGTTATTTGCCGTTAGCGTATTATTTTCCAAAAGCACACTTTTGGCAGATTGTATGCTGATCGCCTGCGTATTTCCAAGCAGCTTGAACGCCGAGTTTTTGACCGTAAGATCGAGCTTCGGATGATCTCCGATCATATAGGTGCTGAGCGTTGACGGCGATTGAAAGGAACAGCTGTCAAATACGTACTTGCCTGCCATTGAAAGGGCGATCGAACCGAATTTCCCGCTCCCCTCCGCCCCCTCGAACACGCAATTGTTATACGTGCCCGGCGGAAGCGAGACTCCGTAAGTGGTGTTATAGCCGATAACCTTCAAATTATCGAATATCGAGCCTTCGGCAACGCCTCCCGACACCGCCCTAAGCTTCGGTTCACCATTAATCGTAATGTCCTTCAAATGGACCGGCTTACCCCAAATCGCCAAGCCTGAGTCGCTTTTTTTATTGTTATACATCGTGACATTAGACACACTGACGCCAAATGCAACCTTCGCGCTTATCGCAAACATGGAATCCGTAAACGTCATGCCGTCAATTTTTATATTAGGCCCGTCCAGTGTCGTATAAGAATCATTCATCTTATTATCGATAAACGTCACATCATGAGAAGCTACAATTCGTGATCCGTCAAAATGATTGTTTTTAATAAGCGCACCTTTAAACGGATCGGAAACGGCCAGGCCTATCGCGCCTTTAGACGCCAGATGATTGTCCTCCACGATTGCGTCACGGCCGTCATACAGAATGACATCATATGAGGCGTTATTGTAAAATTTATTGCTTTTGATCGTAATGTTGCTGTTGCGATTCCCATTTTCGCCAAAGCCGCCCTCCAGATCTATGCCCGACTGAGGCATCGTCCCCTTCATATGATGGAGTGAATTGTTCGTTATCAGCACTTGATCGGCTCCGCCGACCGTAATGCCCTGTCTTCGGTTATAGGCGAACTCGGAATTTTGAATAACCGCGTTTTTAGTTACCGCCCGGTTCCAAAACTCCACGTATGCGCCTTTCTTAGTTGCTTGATCGAACACAAGATGGAACTGCGCCGCGCCTTCCGGAATTTGAATAATATCCCGTATCTTCACTTTTGTCAGCTTCTTAATAAATGAACCGTTCGCTTTATAGAAAAAGATATCGAATGCTTTCGGCAGCTTTATCGCATTGGATAATTCAAACTCATGCTCCGTTTTGAAAATCGCATTTGAAAAATTCAAAGGCTCCTTCGTTCGGATCTTCTTTGCGTTAGAGATGTTTTTCCCTTTATCATCAATCGCTCCTGATATAAAATGTGCTTCGTACAAATCCTTTGCCAGCGTTCCGTGCGCCCCGAGAGCGAGGCCGTCGCCGGTGAAATTAATCGCTTTTATGCCATCGATCGTGACATTTACCGCGCCTTGCGTAGTAATCCCGTATCCGCCTTCATGCGTTCCCGGGCTTTGCTTATAGTCTTTCTTAGAATAGTTATGCGTTTCTTTATCGCCGGCATACGTTCCGCCTTTAAGCGTTACGTTACGAACGCCATAACCTAAGTTCATAAGCTGGTAGCTCTCTTTGTCGTTTGTCTCTTTCTGGAGCACGGCGTCCATAGGCAAATCGAATACCATATTGCTGACCATATTAATGTGGCTATTTTTATCAATTAAATATTTTCCAGATGGCAGTGAAGTAGTCGTTTTCCCATTCTGCGAGGCCCACCGGAGCGCATTATTGATGCCTTTGGTCGTCTCAACGGGATGCGTACCGTCATTGTGAATGCCGAAACGGGAAAGCTCGATCAAATAATGTTTTTCTGCTCCATAAGCAGCAGAATGGTTAGGGAACAACGAGAGCTGCATACTCAGCAACAGCGCAAGCACTAGCTTTAAAATATTCACTTTAAACCTCCTGTTTTTGTATCGAAATGAATTAGATCTTAAGGAAATGGCCATTCCTCCAAACAACCTCTTAAATATAGCATTGTTGAAATTCTTTATAAAGAACGATAATCCGAAAAAATGGTGATTTGCTAAAAAATGGTTCCCTGTTCCTACGTATATCGATGAATGACCGTACCAGCCTGCCTCGACCAAAAATAAGCCGCCCCAACAGATCTCGATGACCTGCCCGGGGCGGCTGCTTCTCGTTATAGCAGGCTCAATAGCGGCTCATATACCCCATACAAGAGGAGATAAAAAGCTGCGCCTAACGCAGAGCCGATATACGCTCCATTCAAACGGATACGCTGCAGATCGGTCTCGACCTTGCTCTCGATAAACTGCACCAGCTTCTGCTCCGTGAAGCTGTCGAGCGTCCTGCGCACGATGATCCCGATGAGCGCATGCTCCGTCTCGATCATTTTATGAACGAACTGCTGCGCATATTGCTCCAGCCAGCCCTTCGTCTCTTCATTGGCTTTAAACCATTCCCAGTAAGACGCGATAATCGGATTGATCAGCTGCTTAATGTCCGCTTGATTGACGGAATGTTTCTCCTGCACAGCCAGCTGCATCCCCGGCTCTTTTATTAGCAGCTGTCTCAAGTTGCCCAATAAAGCTTCAATCGACGGCAGCAGTGAGATCTTCTCCAGCATCTCATCCCGCCATTCGTTAACGGCGGCGGTAACGTCCTCGCGGTGCTGCAGGTTATCGGCCAGCTGATAAACCATATCCTGAAGCAAAACACGAAGCTCATGCTCAGGGTTTCGCAAATCGTTGATTAACGTTTGCAAATCTTCATATAGGACCTCCGCAGCTTCGTCGAGGTTAAGGGAATTGGTTGATTCTGCAATTTCCACTGCCATTTTTTTGAGCCATTTGGAGAAAATGCTTCCTTGGTTAACGAACTTCTCCTTTTCCTTCCCCAACATTTCCCGAATAACGAGCTTCGTCTGTTCATTTGCTGCGCGGGCAGCCGCAAATTCAACCATAAGGCCGAGCCAGCTTTGAAAATTGCCCTTATCCATCACCCATTTCAGCGCCTTCCCGGCGTACGGCGACAAGTTGACCTTGCCTAAGCTTTTGCGGGCCTGCTCATCCAGCTTAATGGATAAACCTTGTATATCCAGCTTAGCCAGCAGCCCCGATAGCAGCTTCCAGCCCTGCTCTGCAAGCATGCCGCCAGGCCGGCGGTCGATCCAGGCAATCGCGATCTCCACAAGTGAAATCTGCTTCACCTTTTCCTTCAATAAATCCTTGCTGAGCAGCTGATGCTCCACCATATTCGCGACGCCTTCGATCAGCTTATCGCGATTTTTCGGAATAATTGCGGTATGAGGAATCCACCTCCAACCAAACGGATGGCGGAACAGCACCGTTACGGCAAATAAATCCGCCAACGCGCCGACAAGTCCCGCCTCTGCTGTATAGAGCAGCATGCGCGTCCACCATTGGCCCTGGAAAGCATACAAGCAGATGGCGGCGCACACAAACAAGACAGCTAACAAAAACAGGCTGCGGTTTGCTTTTTTTCTCATTGCCATTATGCCTGCCCTCCTATCCAAAAGGTCGCCAGATACAGCACCACGCCTATAAGCGCTCCGACTCCGATTCCGTTTATCCGGATGTATTGCAAATCGCGTCCCGCTTTCTCTTTCATCAGCTGGATAAGCTCCTGCTCGGAGAAGCTGCTCAGCTTGTCCGTTACGAGCTTGCCGATGTATGAATGCTTTTGCTCCAACCACTTCAGCAGGGTCGTCTTCACGTACTGATCGAGGCGAGTGAGCAGCTCTTCATTTCCCTCCAAATAGGCAATGCCTTCATGCACCTTTGCTTTGATCCAAGGATAGCGCACGAGCTGTCCTTCCGCATTCGCTGCTGCAGCTTGTCGGATGGCCTCAAGACCGCGCTGGATGTATTCGTCCAGCTTGAGCTCATTCTTCAATGACGCCAGAAGGCTTGTCTTGCCCGCTTCAATCCGGTAACGCAGCTGCTCGTCCGTACGGAGCCGGAGGGCGAACTGCTCAATAAACGCTTTAATTTGCTTGCGCTGCGGATGCTCCCCGGAATGGAATTTCTCCAGAAACGACACGATCCACTGCTGCAATCTGCCGCTAATATTCGCCGATTCTAAGCCGGCCGTAAAATCAATCAATTTTCTTCTGAATTTATCTCCCTCGTAGGAACGGATCGCAGAATGTACAATTTGACCTACGACGGCGCCGAATGGCGCTGACTTTACAATCTTAATAAGCTCCGGAATGATAAATTCGATGATGCGGTCGTCATATCCGTTTTTGATCGTCCAATCTCCGGCATCTGCAGCGATATCCGCAACCGGGATCGAATCGGCATGCTCGAGCAGGAAGGTTTGCAGTGTTTTGGAAAGATCCTGCAAATCGATAGTCGTAATGACATCATCCGCCAGCTGCTGCAAAATGTCGTTGACGCCCTCTTCCCCGCCATGCTCCTTCAAATAGGTAACGAGAACGTCGGCAATATTGTATTCATCGAGCCTTTCCTTAATGTTCGGAATGGTCAGCAGTTCATTCTGCACCATCTTAACCAGCTCGCCAATCAAGCGCTCCCGATTGCGTGAAATAATGTTGGTTCCCATCCAGACGGGCCAATTGATCCGCAAAGGGTTTCCGAACAACGCGCTTACGGCGAATGAATCGGCCAACCCGCCTATCGTTGCAGCGCTAAATAGAGAAAAGAAAAGTCCTCCAACGAACGTATGGTGAAAGGGAAAAGCAGCAAATATTCCGACAGCCGAGAAGAGCAGCGCTAAATCCGCTTTTTTCTTAATACTCCATTTGGTCATAGACAAGCTCCATTCCTGATGATCGTTACCTACATAATTATCCCATATCTATAGGGTTTGAAACAATGGAGCTCCCCTGCCGCTCAGTTTCCCCGTTCTTGTTCCGCTAAAGGTATAAAAAAACCTCCCTTTGTCCTATTTATATGCCATCCGTGACAAAAAAACGAGCAGGCCTCTAGCAGCCTGCTCGTTCTTCAGCTTAGCTCATTAACCCGCTGCCACCACATACTCGCTTCCGGCTGCGGCAGACCATGAAACCAGTCCGTCCCTGTATTCTAGGTCATCTACTTTAACGCCGTTCTCCGTTACGACAAGCGGAACGTTTGCCTGAACGACGCAGGCAGCTGCCGCATTCGAACGGATGCGCGCCTCCTCCAGCTTCCCGTGCGACCAGCGGATATCAAGCTCGAATCCGCCTCTCGCACGCAGGCCCGTGATCTCGCCCTCTGCCCATGCAGCAGGCAATGCCGGCAGCAAGTGAATGCTTCCTGCATGACATTGAAGCAGCATTTCCGTCATGCCTGCCGCCCCGCCGAAATTACCGTCAATTTGGAAAGGCGGATGATTGTCGAACAGATTCGGCAGCGTCGAATGTCCCAGCAGCGCTTGGATGTTCTCGTACGCCTTCTCGCCATCCTCAAGCCTTGCCCAGAAGTTAATAATCCAAGCCCGGCTCCAACCCGTATGACCGCCGCCTCTTGCCAGCCTGCGATCAAGCGTCACCCTGGATGCGGCCGCCCATTCCGGTGTCCCTCTCACCGTAAACCGCTTGCCGGGATGAAGCGCAAACAAATGCGAAATATGGCGGTGACCCGGCTCAGCTTCCTCGTAATCGTCCATCCACTCCTGGATTTGACCGTGCTTGCCAATCGCCGGCTCCGGCAAACGTGCGCGTAATTGCCGCCACTGCTGCTGCTCCGATTGCTCCTTGCCGAGCGCTTTCGCCGCATCTGCGCAGGCCGTGAACAATTCGTATAAAATTTGGCTGTCCATTGACGCTCCGACACATAATGTGCCTGATTCGCCGCTTGGCAGCAAATACGTATTTTCCGGAGACACGGAAGGATTCACGACAAGCAGACCCTCTTCCGTCTCCGTCAGGAAATCCGCGAAAAATTGCGCTGACTCCTTCAAGGTCGGATAGACCCGCTCGAGAAACGCAAGATCAAGCCCGTACTCGTAGTGCTCCCACAAATGCAGGCAAAGCCACGCAGCGCCCATCGTCCAATAAGATGCCGGCAAATAAATGTCCTGCGGCGCCGTATCCCCCCAAATATCGGTATTATGATGGGCAACGAAGCCTCCGCAATTATACATCGCTCTCGCGGTTACTCTGCCGGGCTCCCGCATCCGTTCAATCAGATCGAACAAGGGCTCGTGGCATTCAGCCAGATTGCCCGCCTCTGCCGGCCAATAATTCATTTGCGCATTAATATTTATCGTATATTTGCTATCCCATGGCGGAAGCATCTGCTCGTTCCATATTCCCTGCAGATTGGCAGGCAGCGAGCCCGGCCGGCTGCTTGATATGAGCAAATAACGGCCATATTGATAATATAGCGCCATCAGTCCATTGTCCTGCTTGCCTTCTTGAACGCGCTTCAACCGCTCATCCGTCGGATCATTCACTTGTGACGCATCATCAGCAGCCGTTAAGCGAAGCTTCACGCGCTCCGAAAGCGCAGTGAAATCCCGGACATGACGCGTTTTCAGCGTCTCATAATCGGCTTTAGCTGCTTTCGCACCCGTGCTAACAACATAAGCCTCAGGATCGGAATGGCGAAACGATGTGGCAGCCGTCAACAGCAGCGTCACGCTGTCTGCTCCCTCTACGACGAGATGCTCGCCAATAATCGTCACTGAGCCGCCGTCCGCAACCGCACGCACAGCCGTCCGAAAATCCGAGCCGCCCGAGCCGCCGCACTCGCCGCGCATCAAGATCGTGCTCTCGTCAGCCTTTACCAATTCATCGTAGTAACGATTGCTTCCGCGCAGCAAACGGGCTGCGAAGCTGATGCTTCCCGGCTTATCGGCTGTCAGCCTCGTAACGAGTGCCTCATCCGGAAAGCTTGCAAACGTTTCTCGGCTAAAGGTTGTCCCCCCTTTGCTGTACCTAACAGTCGCAAGTCCGCTTAATAGATCAAGCTCCCTTGTATAAGCAATTGCTTCGCTATCGTTGTCGTATAGGAATACAAGCTGCAAATCGCCAAGCGGCATGTAATGGCGCTGAGTCTCCGGAACGCCGGAGAGAGCCATGGCCGATAAAGTATGCGCTTCGCGCAGACGTCCTTCCTTCAGCAGCGAGCGTATTTGCTCCAAATGAGGCAGCGCATCCGGATTATTGCGGTCTCGCGGACCGCCATACCACACGCTGTCTTCATTTAGCGCAATCCGCTCGCGCTGTGTGTCTCCGAACACCATCCCGCCAAGCTTTCCGTTGCCCACGGGCAGCGCTTCCTCCCACACCGAGGCCGGCTGTTTGTACCAAATACGATCTTCTGCATGCAAAGTCATCTTCTACTCCCCAATTCCGGCGTTAGCCTTTTTTTTGAACGGTCAATCTATTACTATGAAAGGAGATATTACAAAAATCTTTTGGATGCAGGTGCCCCCACATGATGAACGGTAGCGAACAACACGCCTTATCCGATTTGCTGCAATCGCTTCAAATTGAGCTGTTAATTGCGCTTCGGACTCAAGTATCCAGCAGCTGGGGCGAAACGAATTCCATACCCGAGTATAATAAGCTTTATTTTATTTGCGAAGGTGAGGGATGGATTCGAATTGGCGATAACGACTATTATCCGCAGCCCGGCCAGCTGTTTCTTACGCCCGCTCACACGACAGTATCCTTTTCCGCGCTGAGCGGCCGGCCTTACTTGAAATACTGGTGCCATTTCAACATTACTGCTGGACCGTTCGATCTCTTTCAATGGATCGGCGTCCCGCTCTGCATCGATGTAGACGATTCTGAGCAGATGACGCGTCTGTTCCAGGAGATGATCAGCTGGCACCAAAAGGACACGATCGTTGCCCGGCTTCGCGAGAAAGCGATCTTGCTTGAAATCGTAAGCGAATTTTTAAGCTGCGCCCCAGTTCGCGTGCTTCAGCACCGTTCTGAGGAAATGAACCGTCTGGGCATCATTCAGCATTTTGTGGACAGCCGTCTGCATATGGCGATCAGCATAGACCAGATGGCTGAAGCCGTTCATCTTCACCCGAACTACTTTATCTCCTATTTCAAAAAGCATTTCGGGGTGCCGCCGTTAAAGTACGTTAACCGTAAACGCGCCGACCGCGCCAAGCAGCTGCTGACCGCAACACCGCTGAGCATCAAGGAGATAGCGGATCAAACCGGCTTTAAGGAAACGACTCATTTCACGAAATTTTTCCGTAAAGAAACGAATTTGACGCCAACCGAATATCGCGCTGCCTATGCGCTAACGTAACTCTCATGAGCGCTATCCCGATTATAATAGCGCTTTCCTTGCAGCGCGATGGATGAAACTAAGATTAACATGCCAAAAACTAATGAATCCGGCTCGGCCATTTTTTATGAATAGCATTTTTTTAAGATATTATGGTGTTTTTTTAATAACTTGTCTTTTGGGCAACCGGAGAAGGGGCAATATGAGTTACACTTACGTATAGTCGTTCAAACGAAACGATTATCCCTTTTTTCTGGAGGCTTATTATGACCATCCATACTTACCCTGAACTGAAAGGCATTCCGCTTTGCAGCGATTTTTCCGTTCGTATTCGTAATCCCGAAGGGCAGTGGACCGCGCTCCAAACGTTTGAAGTAAACGTGGACATGCATGACGTCCGGCAAGCATCGCTCGCTTCCTTCGATATGGACGGAACCGTCGAGGTAGAAGTTACCTACCACGGAGGCAGCATCGATTCGGCCGTTATCCGTCCGCTGTCCTATAACCTCTCATTCCATCAGGCCGGTAACACGATCCGTTTTCTGCTTGACTGCCCGCGCAAGCTTTCGATTGAAATCAACGGTGAACGGTTTAATAATTTGCACTTATTCGCGAACCCCCTTGAGCAGGACGCTCCGAATCCGGAGGATCGTAAGGTGCTGGTTGTGAAGCCCGGCATTCATCGGACCGAGCATCTGCTGCGGCCGCTGACGACTCCGTCACAAGAAACGGGAGCGGAGCCGGACATCCTCTATTTCCTGCCGGGCGTCCATTATATTGAGGAGACACTGCTGCGCATACCGTCCGGCAAAACCGTCTATATCGCGGGCGGTGCGGCCGTAGCGGGCTCTATGGTGTGCGAAAATGTGGAGAACGTGACCATTCGCGGGCGCGGCATGCTTTACCTCGCTGATTTCCACCGCTTCTCCGCATTCCGCGGCGTTCGCATTCTTTTCTCCAGCCATATCGAGGTAGAGGGAATCACGACCGTGAATCCCCCGCATTACAGCATCTATATCGGCAAATCGGAACATATCCGAATCCGCAACTTTAAATCATTCAGCTGCAAAGGCTGGAGCGACGGCATCGACATGATGGCCAGCTCCCATATCGATATCGATGACAGCTTTCTTCGAACCTCCGATGATTGTATCGCCATTTACGGCAGCCGCTGGGACTATTATGGAGATTCACGCAATGTAACGGTCCGTAATTCGAGCTTCTGGGCCGATGTTGCGCATCCTCTCATGATCGGAACGCACGGCGATTATTATCATAACGGAGATACGATTGAGGACATCCGCTTCGAGAACATCGACATTCTCGAGCATCACGAGCCGCAGCCGAATTATCAGGGCGCCATGACGATCAACGCAGGCGATCTTAATACCGTTCGGAACGTCACCTATGACAATATCCGCATCGAGCATTTCGAGCTTGGCCGCCTGTTCGATATCCGGGTCGTCTGGAACAAGGATTACAACCCCGTACCCGGCAATCGTATCGAAAATATTGTTTTACAAAATATTGTTTACAATGGCCAAAACGCAAACCCGTCGCGCATTCACGGCTTTAGCGGGGAACGTCCGGTAGTCGGCATCACCATACGCAATATGAAAGTTAACGGACAATTGGTCACGGACGCTGCGCATCCATCCTTGGATATTAACGAATTCGCCCAGCAGATAGCCATTCATTAATCAAATCCATTTCATTCAAGCTTTGTACTGTGCTAACGAACGAACCGGTCAAGAGAGATCCTTGACCGGTTCGTTTTTTCATCTATGCACGGGCGAAGAGGCTGCCGCCCTCGAAATAAAAAAAGCCGGCGTTTCGCCCATAACCGAAGGTTATAAAGCGATGCGCCAGCTTTATTTTTAACCGGACTAGCCTTTGATCGCACCTGATGCGATTCCCTTAACGAAATATTTTTGCAGCGATAGAAAGATGATCAGAATCGGCACGATCGACATCGTCGTTCCTGCGAAGATCATATCCCAGCGTGACGAGAACTCGCCTACATAATAGAAGATTTCTACAATCATCGTTTTGGTGTGGCCGGACGGCAGCACCAGCATCGGCATAAGAAAGTCGTTCCAGATGCCTAGTCCGTTCAATACGACGAGGGTTGCCGTACATGGCCCGAGCAGCGGAAATACGATGCGCCAAAATATACCGTATTTCGAACAGCCGTCAATTTCTGCCGAATCCTCGATTTCTCTTGGAATTCCTTTCAGGAAGCTTGTGTACAGCAAACAGCCGAAGCCGACAGAACCCGAAATATAGATAATAACCGGACCAGCCAGATTACCGTATAACCCAAGTATTTTGAGCTCTCTAAACAGTGGAATCATATACGCTTGGAACGGAATCATCATGCCTGCCAAGAAGAATACGAAGACGAATCTTGTCCATTTCGTATCATGGCGTTCGATCGCGTAGCCGGCCATCGGGATGAACAGAATCATGAACAGAATCGATACCGCCGTCAAAATAAGGCTGTTTAATATCGCTTTCGGATACTCGGTTTCCGTCAATAGATATTTGAAGCTTTCCAAATAAACCGACTTCGGAAACGCAATGGCATCCTTCATAATTTCCGCATTGCTCTTAAAGGCTGACATGATATTAAAGAAGATCGGAAAGAAAAACAAGACAGCGAGCAGCAGCGTACATACAAGAATAATAATATCGTTCAAGCGTCTGCGTTGTTGCATGTTACAGCTGCACCTCCCTCTTCCGGAGAAACTTAACTTGAATTACCGTTACGATAAGAATAAGTACAAACAGAAGTTGAGCAAGCGCCGTACCGAAGCCCTGACGCAATTCTCCAAAGCCTACTTTGTAAATGATATAGGTTAATGTCTCGGTTGCGAATCCTGGTCCTCCATCGGTCATTACGGCAATTTGATCGAAAATTTTGAGTGCGCTGATCATGGACAACACGATACATACGGTCATCGCGCCCGCAAGCAGCGGAAACGTAATGTGGCGGAACTGCTGCCAGCGGTTTGCTCCGTCGATGCCCGCCGCTTCCGACAAATCCTGCGGAATGCTTTGAAGTCCTGCCAAGTAAATGATCATGTAGTACCCTGCGGATTTCCACACCGTAGACAAAATGATCGAAATAAGGGCAAAATCGGGATTGCCAAGCCAATCAGCCTTGATTGCTCCTAGACCGACAAGATCAAGCAGCTGATTCAGAACGCCAAAGTTGTAGTTCAAAATAATGGTCCAAACGAAACCCATTACGATGCCGCTAAGCAGGACGGGAAAATAAAAGATGCTTCGGAACACATTGCGGAACCACTTCACTTGATCGACAAGCATGGCGAGCGCCATGGCTACAATATTTTCAAGAATAACGAGAACGACAGCCATTAACAGCGTATTTTTTAAGGCGTTATGGACCCTTTCGCTGTTCCAAATTTCAATAAAGTTATTGAATCCGATAAAACGCACGTCGCTGCTGACTCCGTCCCAAGAGGTGAAGCTGAGATATAAACTGCTTAATGTAGGAATAATGACAAATCCTAAATATAACAAGAAAGACGGCAAGATGAACAAAACCGCATAGGTCTGCCATTTTTTCTTTTTCTTTTTGTTTGCAAGCGGCATTGCCATGGTGCTCTCCTCCTCCTAATGAATCCTGATTGATAGTAAACCTCCGCCGAAGCGGAGGCTTCCCGTATCCGTCGATTTCTATTTACTGCCCGTTTGCTTTCACTTGCGTGTCATATTCAACATCCGCTTTTTTCATGTATTCTGCAACGTCGCCGTTATTAAGGACAAGCTCTTGCATCAATTTGTAGTACCAGTTGCGGAATTGCGGCGGAATGAGATTCTCTCCCCACCAGTTATTGATTGCTAGCGATTTCGTTACGTTAGGATCGGCCATAATTTTCAGCACTTCCTGCATTTGCTCGGTCGATTCGTACGTTACTTCCTCTTTCGTCGAAGGAACGCCGTTTGCGGCTTTCAGGAATTTGGAATATTGGTCTTTGCTGAAGAAGAAACGGATGAACTCGCTCATTGCTGCTGCTTTATCCGCATCCTTCGCCGCTTCAGCGGACAATGTCCAGCCTGCAGGCGACGGCAAACCGATAACGTTAAGCTTGCCTTCTCTGTCCGGCAAAGCATAGAAACCGAAATCAAAGCTTGGATCTGCTTCTTTGATTTGAGTGAACATCCAAGGACCCGAGAACAGCTGTGCCGCTTTACCCGATACAAGAATGGAAGCCGTTTGGTTGTCAGCCGTGCTGAGCCAGCCTTTGTCTACATATTTGGTGAACAATTCTTTAAAGTCCGTCATCGCTTGAACCGGTCCGGCATCCGTGAAGCTAACGGTTTTAGCCGTACGCTTGGAGTTCCAGTCCCCGTCCTTCGAATATACCTGGTCGATCAAAAATTTGTTAAGCCAGAAGCCCATATGGAAAATGTCTTTACCGCCGACTACTAAAGGTGTAATGCCGGTAGCGGCCAATTTTTCTTGCGCTTGAAGGAATTCGTCATATGTTTTCGGAAGCTCCGTAATGCCGGCGTCCGCATATGCTTTTTTGCTGTAAATGATCCCTTGAGGAGCATTCAATGTTAGCGGCGCGTTATATAATTTCCCGTTCACTTGCGGCAATTCTTTGAACAGTTCTGCCAGATCTGCAGGAAGCTCTGCAATTTTACCCGCATTTGCGAACAGCTCCGTGTCGCGCATTTCCACCAGATCCGGGAATTCGCCAACCGCATCTTTCGTTTTCAACCAGTCAAGGTAAGAAGATGTCGTGCCTTCGCTGATGTCTACGATTTTAATATTCGAGTTTGCATCCGTGAAAGCTTTGATGGCATCCGTGATTGCTTTTTTTGTTGCAGGATCTCCAGTCGCGTATCCGATTGTGAAGCTGACCTCTTTCTTCTCTCCGGCAGCAGGCGCCGGGCTTTCCGGTGCCGTTCCTTCGTTTTTGCCGCCTCCATTATTGTTGCCACCGCATGCTGTCAAAACGAGAGCGAATACCATCACGAGAACGAATAGCTGTGTGAACGTTTTTTTCATCATTTGTCTTGAAGCCTCCCCTTATATGTTCTGAGTCCGGGATGAAAGATTCGATGTGCGCGCTATCTGGCGCAACCGCTTTCCCTGTACTTAGATTAACATCGATACTATATCGATAGAATGAACTTTTTTAAGCCGCATATGCGGGTAATTTAAGAACTATGACACGGGCAAATCGGCCTACAAAAGAAAAATGACCGGCAGCCCGGTCATTCTTGTTTTTTCCTTTCCTGACGGTAATCATGCGGCAATTGTCCGTACTGCTTCTTAAACATATCGCTGAAATGACGCGCGTTATTATAACCGACCTTCTCTGCTATTTCATAGACCATTTGATCGGTATGGATGAGCAGCCGAACGGCATGCTTCATTCTAACTTCCGTCACGTACTGTTTAAAATTTTGTTTGGTATGCTTCTTAAAGAAGCTGCTGAAATAATAAGGATTGATGAAGGCTAATCCCGCAACCGACTCAAGCGTTATCTCTTCCGCATAGTGCTCATCGATATACTGCTTCACTTTTGCCATAAGCACCTTATCCTTGTTGCCGGCATCTACATCCAGCATGGAAAAAATTTGCCCGATGGCACGTACGGTCTCGGCTTTCATCACTTCAAAAGTTTCATAAGCGCCCAGCCTGTTTTGCAAATCATGCAAATCAACGCTCTCCGCCGCGAGGGTCACACCCGATTTCGTTAGCTCCTGGATGATGAACAAAATGGATGAAAAACAGGTAGAGACCGCTAAAGTGCGGTTTCCGTATGCCGCTGTCCGTATCGTTTCGAGCAGCTTATTCATCGCTGTTTCCGCTTCCGGCCAGTGATTGGCCGTTAACCCGCTGACGACCGCCATTTGCAAGGCATACAATTCCTTATCGAATGGCGGCTTTGTTTCCAGAGGCTTAAAGAGATGAATGCGGTTCAACCCGACAAAATATTTCAACTGATGCGCCTGCTCTGCTTGGTTGTACGAATGCTCCAGTTCCGTAATGAGTTTCACTGGCCGGCCTATTCCAATTGAAACGCTCAGCTTTAAAAAAGCGCTGATTTTATCCCGGATATCCTGAGCGATGTTCACTGCGGTATGACCCTCTTCATGATTAATTACGAGAACGAATTTCCCGTTTTTATTCATGACCTGCCCATTGCCCGAAGCAACGACAAGCTCTTGAATAATGTTGCCGGCAGCGAACTCAATTAACCGCCGCTCCTTCTCTCTCCAGCGGTCCGAGCTCTCGGTTATGTGGTCGGGTTCCACGATGACAGCGGACAGCAGCGGTCCATGCAGCTCTTCTTCAAGCTGCTTGCAAGCATCCGGATTGGCGGGGAGCGTACCGTCTATAAGACCGAGCAGCCACTCCTGCAGCTCATCGCTTTTGCTTTTTCGTTCAAGATGCTGAAGCTTGCTCTTTCGAACGGTCTGTTCATGCTGCTCCGTTATGAGCGAGATGGCTTTAGCGAGTACATTCTCAAGCTGCTGCTTAACGACAGGCTTCACTAAATAATCAACGGCACCATAGGCGACGGCATCTCTTGCGTAGGAGAACTCCTGATATGCGCTAATAAAAATGATTTTTGTAGGAATGTCTTTGCTTCTCAGTTCCTTGATGATATCAATTCCCGTTCGGTGGGGCATACTAATGTCGCTAAAAACAATTTCTGGCCTGTGCTCCTCAATAAGTTCCATTAATTCATTGCCGTCATATGCTTGTCCAACGATTTCGGTGCCGAACGCTTCCCAATTGATCAGCTTGCGAAGACCTTTAATAATGAGCGGCTCATCATCGGCAAGTACAATTCTTATCAAACTATACGCCCTCCTTTATCGGCAAAATCATATGAACAGAGGTGCCGACATGCTTCCTGCTGTTGACCGTTAATCCATATTCCTTGCCGCAGACGGATTTAATCCGTTCGTGAACATTTTTGATGCCGACATGTTTAGACGGTGCAGCCGGATCTGCAAGCATCTCCTCCAGACGCTGCAGATCCTCTTTCTCCATCCCCACGCCATCGTCATATATCGTTACGGCCAGCTTCTCCTCCGCTACCTCAACCGTAATGCCGACCGTACCTTTTCCCTTTGGACGAACGCCGTGCTGTATCGCATTTTCTACAATGGGCTGCAAAGAAAGCTTCAGAATCGACCAATTCAGCTGTACCTGTTCTGAAATGTCGACCCGGAGCTCGAACCGGTTCTCGTAACGCACCTGAATAATATAGAAATAGTCTTTGAGATGATCAATTTCACTCTGGAGGGGAACCCAGTCCTCCCCATAATCAATGACATATTTGAGCTGATTGGACAAAGACAGAATCATGTCTCCTACTTCATCCACATCATTATGCACGGCATTCATCCGGATCACTTCAAGCGTATTGTACAAATAGTGAGGCCGGATTTGGCTTTTTAAAGCGTTTAGCTCCGCCTGCTTCTGTTTAATTTCCGCCACATAAGCTTCATTAATGAAAATTTGCAAATGCTCTACCATCCGATTAAAGCCATGTCCGAGACGTCCCATCTCGTCATTCCCTTTAATTTCAACCTTTGCGTCGAGATTACCCGATTCCACCTTGATCATTTGTTTAATGAGGCGGCTGATCGGCTCCGCTAATTTGCGCGAGAACCAGCCGCCCATCACGATTAGCACAATGGCTGAGATGGCAATCGCCCAATAAACGGCAAATCTGGTCGTGTCGAGCTGCTCGTAAAGATTTTTTTTCTCGAATAATGCAACGATCCGGCCGTTCAAGAATGAAACCGGATCATTCATTACGAGCATCTCCTCGTTGGAATCCATCAAGACGTCTTTCTTCGCGCCTACCCTATTTAAATTGCTGAAATAAATATTATCCGCTTCGTCCAGCACATAGAACTCATCGTTTTCACCTAGGCGCAGCTCCTTAAAAAACTGGTCAAATACAGCCACGTCAACGTCGAAGAACAGTGTTCCGATCACTTTAGGCTTGCTCGTCAGCGTTCCGGAAATATCAATTAAATTCCGGCCAATCGTGATGACCGATTTATCAGAACCGTAATAGTAGTTTTCGGGATGCAGCGGAAATGAAACGACCCGGTTCGGCTCCTTGCCGAGCGGCTCCAGCCATTTCTCGACCGGAAGCTCCTCGGGCTTAAAAGCGAGATTCTCCTTCGCCTGATAATAAAGCTTGCCATCCATCGTCCTTACGAAATAAGTGCTTCTAATAAAGGAATCGCTGTGGAGAATCGTTTTCAAAAAACCGTTGATCGGTACGGAATTAATTTGCTCCAGCTCATTTACATTGCGGGTTTGATTATTTTTAGAGCTTTCATAAATGGCATCGTACCGTCCCGTATACATGAGCTTTGATATTTCATCATATTCCTTGAACACCGAATTCAAATTATAGCTCATGTACAAAATCATTTGCTGCAAATTGTTGGATGTATACCGCTCAACATGGCCCGTAAATGTCCGCACCGAAAAGAAGCTGAGTGCAAGCAATGGAATAAGTCCTACAAGAATGAACGCCGCCGAAAATTTGACGAACATGCTGCGCCATTTTTGCTGCCATCCGTTTAACATAAGCCTGCCCCCTTTCTATAACTTTAACATAGCCATTTCCGTCCCAGTCTCATTTTTTTAAGCAATAATATCAGTTTTTTAAACTTCTTTCCGATCTGCTGCTCCAATGTTTATTATAGTGGTTTTCTCTCAGTCCATCTATTCAGGCCGGTTTCTTGTATATCCAAGTACGGGTTATATTGACCAAGCTGCTCTCTGCTCTTTACTAGATGCTTCTCTCCAACCATTAGTTCGATTTCGGATACTTAAATGCTGCGTTCACTCAACAGTTTGCACATTAGTTCGATTTTGGATGCTTATTCTCGCCCTTTCGAACATTCCGCGCAAAAAACGTCATTTAGCTGCACAAAATCGACCTAATCAACTTTATTTCAAGCGAAAGCTTGAATTAGTTCGACCAAATCGACTTAAACGAACAGCTCCCCTTCCTACATGCCGCCGCAAAAAGCAGCATAAAAACGGCGCCCAAACGCCGGGCTCCATTTCACAGCCAGGCATTGAGACACCGTTTTTTTTTTAAAAGATATGATTGCGTTTTATTTGCCTTGATTTGCACCGGTTGCTGCGGCCGTCCAAAAGTTGTTACACATCGTTAATCGGACTTTTTTTGTTACGGACAAATCAAAAGGTTAACCAATCGAATAAGACAAATAATCAAAATCCGCATGCTTCTTCGTACCGTTTATGTCCTGCGCGCATAAGCCGATCATGGCGCCGGTGAAACCAAGCTTGCCGCCGTATTCGTCTGACAGCACGCCCATATCCAGCTCCCCGCCAACCGTTTGCCACCGCTCGCCGTCAGGGGATGCATAGAACTGAAGCGCTTGCTCCTTGACGATTGCCCGCAAATAATAGGTCGGCCAGCCTTCAACGTCAAGCTCTCCGGCCCTGGCTTCCTGATACTTCCCGCTCTTCGAGAACACGACACCAAGCTTAAGTCCTCTCTCTCCGTCCCGTGTGACTCTTAAATAATAATAATCCAGCTCGTCGTAGTAGAAGACAAGCCCCGCCATTTGCATGAAATGCTCCGGCTCGTAATCCATACGCGTCTCCACGGTACAGTTAAAATGCTGAAGCCGGCGCGCAACCATGCTTTGGCAATGCCACGAATTCAGCGATTCCCGGCCTCGAAGGCGCAGATAGCCCGGACGTTCGCTAAGGCTAAGCCATGACTCCTCCGCTGGAACGCGAAGCGTATGGTATTGAAGCCCTAAAGCCGGTGCGTCAAAATCATCCTTCGCCGGCTGCGCGGGGAACGGATGCGGCGCCAGATCCGGCGCCGGCGCCGTCAGGGCCGGAAGCCTTCCGTCATGCGCCAGCCTGAGCCAGCCGTCCTCCGTCCATACGCAGCGCTGAATCGACGTTTCTCTGCCGAGCGGATTAAGCTTCGTTCCCGCGAACGGACGGCTGCAAATATGCGTCATGTACCATTCGCCCGTTTGCGTTTCTACTACCATGCCGTGACCCGCATTTTGCAGCGGATAGTCCGGAGCGCCGCGCGTCGTCATGATCGGATAATCCGGATCCGTTTCATAAGGACCTTCCAAATGACGCGAGCGGGCCAGCGTAGCCGCATGATTGATGCCTGTTCCGCCTTCTGCCACCAGCAAATAATAATAGCCGCCGCGCTTAAATATCTGAGGTCCCTCGGTTACGCCGATGTCCGTGCCTTTATAGATGGTTTTAACCGGACCGACAAGGCGCTGCTCCGCCGGATCATATTGCTGTAAAACAATGCCGCCGAAACGGGAATGGTTGTCCCGGAAATCCCACTGCATATTTAGCAGCCACTTCGTTCCGTCCGTATCGTGAAATAAATAAGGATCAAAGCCGCTGCCGTTCAAGTAAACGGGCTCGGACCAAGGTCCGTTGATGTTCTCCGCCGTCACCAAATAATTGTGCAAATCCTTGTAGACACCTTTCCGTGCCTTTACATCCGTAAATAATAAATAGAAAAGCCCGTTATCGTATGAGAGCGCGGGCGCCCAAACGCCTCCCGAGCTCGGATTGCCTCTCAAATCCACTTGCGACGTGCGCGTCAATGCATGTGGAAGCAGCTCCCAATTCGCCAAATCCTTCGAGTGATAGAGCTGAACGCCCGGAAACCATTCGAAGGTTGATGTCGCAATATAATAATCCTCGCCGACACGCAGAAAGGATGCATCGGGATTAAAGCCGGGTAAAATCGGATTGTTTATAAACAAGTTGTGTTGCCTCCTTTATGTTTGGAAATGCTACCAGTACAGCCGCCAGTCCTTGGATATCCTTACGAGCGCCTCAAAGTAATAATAATCGCCCCAAATATTGCATTCATCGATGCCCATTCCGCGCGGTTTGTTGTATACGCCGTGCAGAAGAATGCCGTTTGATTCCGGAGCGGAAGCCGCCGTATAATTTTCGCTTAATGCTTTTAAAGTATGGAGCGCCGCATTTTCGTAAATTCGCTTGTAAGGATCCAGCACAGGCAGATGCTTCGCAAGCTCAAGAAGGCCGCAAGCCGCTACCGCTCCGGTAGAGGTGTCGCGCTCCTGCTCCGTCCCTTCTTGGAATATCAGATCCCAATAAGCGACAAGATCATCCGGAAGACGGTTTAAATAGTAGTTGATGAGCTTCTTTGTCAGGTCAAGCAGCGATTCATCCCCCGTATAAATATAGCTGAGCGGAAAACCGTATATTCCCCAAGCCTGACCGCGCGCCCAGCAGGAATCGTCGGCATAACCCTGATGCGTGCGTCCGAATTTCGGACCGCCGCTGTTCACGTCCATATAGAAGGTATGGAAGGTCGAGGCATCCTCGCGCACGATATAGCGTGCCGCATGTACGATATGCTTGGCTGCGGCCTCCGCATATGCCGGGTTGCCCGTAACCTCGGAAGCCCAATAAAGGAGAGGCAAATTCAAATTGCAATCAATGATCATTCGCCCCTGCTGCTCAGGATCATCAAGCGCTCCCCATGCCTGCACGATGCCTGCTTTCTCAAAATAACGCTCCATGAGTAAGTCGGCAGCAAGCAGGGCAACCCGCTTCGCCTCCTCATTGCCCGTTAATTTATAAGCAGCCACGCAGGATAGCGAATACAGAAATCCGAGATCATGCGTATCGGTGTACAGCCTCTGCTCGGCACGCTCCCGATAGCTGCACAGCTGTATCTCCGCGGTTTGGCGGTACTTTTCGTCACCTGTCACCTCGTAGGCAAGCCACAGCATTCCCGTCCAAAAGCCCGAGGTCCATTCGATGTTGCCGATAGCCGGATAGACATTTCCGGTGCTTGCCGCATCGGGAAACTGCTCGGTAAAGGTGTCCAAATTGCGGTCGATTTGGCTGAGAACGAATTGGATCGCTTTCTTTACGTCCGTTTGCTCCCATTGCGGCGGCTGATTAAAAAGCTCCAGGTTATTTATAGGCTCAAAATGAACGTTTGACATGGCTGACTCTCCTTTTTACGTTTTGCTATTTTTCTTCCTATGCACGCCTATATCTCACACTTTCCAGACAGCTTGAAAGCTACATTAATGATGAAGCATCTATTCTCTAAGCAAAAGTGCAGATATTTACGATTGATTATAAATTTTTCGAATAACGTATTTAAAATCAAACGATTTCTTTAAATATTAACTATCGTAGCACGGTCAAAAAAAGAGCGTATGCAGGTTTTTTTAGAATGAAGTGCATTTATTTAATATATTTTTTGGGACCGAGCCGGAAAGGAGAAGATATTCAGGACATAGCTCGTTTGATGCGTAAAAAAAGAGGACCTCTGTGAAATGAGGTCCTCTTTCGATTCGCACATCAGCCTATTGTTGGCTGCCGTTGTAGGGTTGGTTTTCGGATTGATTGCCGCCCTTGCTTTGGTTACCAGATTGATTACCGGGTTGGTTACCGCCAGGGGCTTGATTCTCGGATTGTCCGCCACCTTGGCCTTGATTCTCACCTTGGCCTCCGCTAATTCCTCCGCCTTTGCCTTGGTTCTCGCCTTGGCCTCCGCCTATTCCTCCGCCTTTGCCTTGGTTCTCGCCTTGGCCTCCGCCTATTCCTCCGCCTTTGCCTTGGTTCTCGCCTTGGCCTCCGCCAATTCCTCCGCCTTTACCTTGGTTCTCACCTTGGCCTCCGCCAATTCCTCCGCCTTTACCTTGGTTCTCGGATTGTCCGCCACCTGCTCCTCCGCCTGCTCCGCCACCTGCTCCGCCGCCTGCTCCGCCACCTGCACCGCCGCCTGCTCCTCCGCCTGCTCCTCCGCCTGCTCCGCCACCTGCACCGCCGCCTGCTCCGCCACCTGCACCGCCGCCTGCTCCTCCGCCTGCTCCTCCGCCTGCTCCGCCACCTGCACCGCCGCCTGCTCCGCCACCTGCACCTCCGCCTGCTCCTCCGCCTGCACCGCCGCCTGCTCCGCCACCTGCACCGCCGCCTGCTCCTCCGCCTGCTCCTCCGCCTGCTCCTCCGCCTGCTCCGCCACCTACACCGCCGCCTGCTCCTCCGCCTGCACCGCCGCCTGCTCCTCCGCCTGCTCCTCCGATATTTCCGCCGCCCTTGCCGATTCCCTTCGCTTTGCCTTTCCATTTTGCTTTACTGCGTGCCTTCATCGAGGACTTCAAATCTGAATACGAGTATGCAATCGATTTTAATGTTTTAGCATCTACCGCACCAGTCGGCTTAAGTCCATGCTTTTTCTGAAAATATTTCACGCCTCTAACCGTAGATGCGCCATAGAAGCCGTCAATCGGCCCAGAATAGCTGCCGAGTGATTTCAACATTCCTTGAATGACATATACATCAGGCCCTTTCGCATTTTTACCAATCGCATGCCCCGTATTAGGCATACTAAACATCAACGTAATGGCCAGTAACGCTGCGCCTATGTACCTTGCAGCCAGCCTCCCATACTTATTACGCGTTTCAATTGAATTCACTTCTTTTTTGTACTGTTGCATACAAAATACACCATCCTCTTCGCTTTAAATTTCGAACCCCCATTTACTATCCCCAACTTTTTATTTTCATTCCAAATTATTTCGCAGTACTAAATAGCGGATCGCCTGTTGCGCTCAGCAGCGAAGAAAGAACGGGGTTGTACTATACCTGCTGAAAGTTTGCTGAATCATCGCGCAAACAGGTGCATCTTTTCTGAAAAAGGCCGATAATAAGTTGTATACAGCGAAAGGGGATTTGGACATGACATCCTTTAAGGGGATTAAAATATTGCTCGTTGACGATGAACCGAACATCGTACAGTTTCTGGAGCTGGGACTTATAAATGAAGGATTTGACATTCGGGTCGCTTATGATGGGGAAGCCGCTCTGCAGGAAGCTGCTTCCTTTTCGCCTCATGTCGTCATATTGGACGTCATGATGCCGGGCATGAACGGGTTTGAGGTGTGCGAGGCGCTCAGGGCAACGGGAGACAATATCGCCGTCATCATGCTGACAGCCAAAGATGAGGTCGAGGATCGTGTGAGAGGTTTAACGCTTGGCGCAGACGATTATCTGGTTAAGCCGTTCAGCTTCAGCGAGCTGCTCGCGCGCATTGGGGCAAGGCTTCGCAATCAGTTTCCTAATCTGCTTGGCGAAGTCGTTTATGGGCCGTTTCGCCTCGATGACCGGCGCAAGGAGCTGATTTACTTGGAGCAGGCGCTTGAGCTGTCGCCTACCGAATTCGAGCTGCTCCGGTTCATCATAATGAACAATGGCGTCGTGCTCAGCAAATCGCTTATTTTGGACAAGGTGTGGGGCTATCAATTCGGCGGCGAAGAAAATATTGTTGAAGTATACATCCGCTCGCTCCGGGATAAATTGAACGATAAGGAGCATCGGCTAATTCGTACGCTCCGGGGCGCAGGCTATCGGATGGACTTTCCATGATCAGGCCCCGGCTAGCCGCAATCGCCAGGCTCTTTGCCCCTCGTTCGCTCCGTTACCAGCTATTGAACCGCTCCTTGCTTATTTTAGCCGCCTTGTTCCTGCTCATCGGCGTTTTGCAATATGTCATTATGAAAGATTTTATTTTCAAAAATAAAGCCGAGTCCTTGAACGCGCAAATGATGTCCATGCCAATGGATTGGTTTACAGATCGAACGAATCCCGATATGGGCAATAATCGTCCTGATTCCAATTATCTGAATAGCGATACCGTTCCAGGTGATCGACCGCAAAGAAATCACCGGGATTCGCCCTTGTTTTATCAACCGGGCTTATCCATCGTATTTATCGATCTGAACGGTACCGTAACCGACGTATCGAAGGATACCGAGGCCAATGCTCCGCTCCTATCCGCGGAACAATATGAGCAAATCAGAAATCAGCTTCAGCAGCATAAGCAGGTCGGCTACAAAATAGTAAACAATTCGCAGGGAAAGGAGCAGCTCGTCGTCTACCGGCTCGCAGGTCCGCCTAACAATGCCGAAGGCATCATTCAAGTGAGCACGGAAACGGATTCGCTCAAGCAGCTGCTCATGACCCAGCTCGCTATATTTGCCGGTTTGTCTGTTCTGGCGCTCGCTGCCGGGCTCGCGCTCTATTCGCCTCTGCTCCGCCGCACGCTGAGGCCATTATCCCGAGTCGTGCTGGCCGCTCAGCAAACCGATGCGGGCAGCTTAACGAAGCGAATTCCTGCCAGTCAGGGACAGGAAGAGATTGATCGGTTGTCAGATGCGTTTAACGGAATGCTTGAACGTTTGGATACCTCCTTCGAAACAGAGCGGAAAACGACCGAAAAAATGCGCCGCTTCGTTGCCGATGCCTCGCATGAGCTTCGTACGCCGCTCACGTCCATTCACGGTTTTCTGGAGGTGCTGCTGCGCGGGGCGGCGGCGAATCCCGAGCAGCTCCATCGCGCGCTTAACAGCATGCAGCTTGAATCGAGGCGCATTAACAAGCTTGTAGAGGATTTGCTTGCACTGGCAAAGCTGGATCAAGATCCTCAGCTGCAGCTTGCCGATACCCGGCTTGATGAGCTGCTGCTGGAGATGGAGCCGCAATTGCAGCTGCTTGCCGGCAGCCGAAAGGTAGAGCTTGCGCTTGTCCCTAACGTAAGCGGACGATTCCATGCCGACAAGCTTAAGCAGGTTTTATTAAATTTGTTTCTTAACGCTGTGCAGCATACCGAATCGCAATCGGGCGTGATCAAAATTTCGCTTGCCCGGAAGGTTGACCACGCTGAATTAACTGTTGCCGACAATGGCACCGGCATTGCGGCCGCGCATCTGTCTCATTTGTTCGAGCGCTTTTACCGCAGCGAATCGTCCAGAACGCGAAAAACCGGCGGTGCCGGACTAGGGCTTGCCATTACGAAATCAATTGTGGATGCGCATATGGGGACGATCGAGGTAGAAAGCCAGCCTGGTGAAGGCACGACGTTCCGGATATTACTGCCGGTTAACCTGCCCCGGTAAGCAATCCATTCCGGTAAGAAATGACTGACCCGTCATTTCTTTTGCAGCGCGAACCTAATGAATAGCGAAACCATTCTTCTCTACTTCCACCCCCAACTATAAAAAAACAAGCCGGATGAGTATTAGTGCTTCAGCACAAACTCATCCAGCTCCATGCCGTCCACGTCATAAGCCTGATATGTTAACGTATCCCCGCTGACCGCAATACCCGCGAACATTTGCTTCCCGTTTTGAAAATGTACCTTATGATAAAACTTATCTTCCTTTTTCTCATTAAATTTTGGGCCGGCAGTGTTAGTTACCACGTAAACGGTGCCCTCCCGGTTTTCAACGGCAGCCACGCCGTCCCCGACAACCCTGCCATCCCGCAGCGGATAAGTGCGCGAGTATTCATGGTTATGGCCCTGCAGCACCAAATCAACCTCAAACTCATCGAATACTTCGGTCCAATCCTTTACCCTCTTATTCGTATTACCTCCATAAGGGCCCTGATGCATAGCGACGATTTTCCAAGGCTTACCGGTACTTTGGAGATCGCTCCTCAGCCACTCCGTCTGCTCCTTTATACCCGATTCCGAATTCAAAAATACGAAATGGACGGGACCGTAATCAAACGAATAGCTGGTGCCCGGAATGGTGCCTGCCGCGCCGTTATCCGGTACGTTGAAATGAGAAACGAAACGCTCCGCATCTCCATTCACCTCATCATGATTGCCGGTAACCGGCATAAGGGGAGCCTTCATGACCCACTTGCGGGCTTTTTCGAATAAATAGGTCCATGCCTGTTCATCCTCAGGTTCCTCCGTGAAGTCGCCGTTATGAACAATGAACGAGGCAGCCGGAAACGCCGCGAATGCTTTGTCCAATGTATGGCCCCATAGCGAAAAATCCTGCTCGGTTACGCCTTGCGAATCCGTGACATTAATGAATGTAACCGCATCTTGGTGAGCCGCCTCCGTCTTAAATGCAGCGGCATCGCTCCAGCCCTTCTCTTCCCCGCTTCCTACCCGGTAAGTATAAGTCGTTCCCGGCTCAAGCCCGTTTGCCTCTGCTTTGTGAACGGCCTGCTTAGCGCCCTCCCCGATTTCAATCACTGATGTCGTGCCTTTAAAGGTCATCACTTGCCCATCCTCCCAGCTTTTCTCCGCATCTCCTTTCATAATCTGAACGATTGCTTCAGCTTGCAGATCCGCGCTATGCCAAGTAAAAACGCGGCTTGTCATCGGGTCGCCCTTGAAATTGGTCACGACCGCTGACGGCTTATTCGACTTTTCGTTCTTCAGCAGCTCCATTCCAACGGCACCCGCGATTAATAGTGCGCAGCAAACGAGGAGCACTATCATTTCTTTGCTTATTTTCAAACTTATCGCGCTCCTTCTTCTAATCTGTAGTATTAGAATGCCATTGATTCAACTACGTGTATAATTATCGGTCATCCAATTTCCAGGTTAGTCGATGAAGACTAATACAGTCAATAATTCGGCATCGTCGGTCAAACGAATGGCGACTGCGCATTTACAGTTCTAATTTGGACATGTGTATAAAATTATTACATCAAGAACTTAATAATCATACGGCATGCATTAGAAGATTAGGGCTTTATGAAGAAAAATTTCCTTATGCTTTCTCTTAAGGTGCTAATCCGAACTTCAAGGCTTGTGACCACCTCATTTTCAACTTGACATCACTAGAAATATCTAGTATGTTCAATGAATAAAACATACTAAATCCATAGGAAAAGATGGTGATATACATTAAATAAACGTCAATTAAAAATTTGCTAGCTTTAGCCGGAACGTAACATGCGTCCGGCGGGCTGACCAGATAACTGGAGGCTGAGGATTCGTTCCCTGGTCTTTTTTTGTTGTATTTTTTCAGTCGGGAAGATCAGACAACGGATAACGGATTTGAGGGAGTTAAATTGAATGAAAGCGAGGAACAGTAATGAAAAGTTTAAAGCTTAAATTCTACAGATTGCCCCTTACTCTGTTTTTAGTACTTATACTATTCTCGACCATCTTCTTCACGACAATTAGAACCGACGCCACGACGGCGTCCGCTGCGACGAAACCGCCCAACATTGTCTATATCCTGACAGACGATCTCAACTGGGAGGTGTTCAATAAGGACGCCGGGCTTCAGACGCTTTTGACCAGTAAAGGGATCAAGTTTGACAATAATTTGGTCAGCCTGTCTCTATGCTGCCCGTCCCGCGTTGCGTCACTGAGGGGCCAGTTTGCGCACAACACCGGCATCTTTACGAATGACGCAGCCTCCGGAGGAGGATTCCAAACGGTTTACAACAAAGGGTTGGAGAATTCAACTTATGCAACGTGGCTTCAAGCCGCAGGATATAGAACAGCGTTCTTTGGCAAGTACCTGAACGGATACCCGAACGGGGCGCCTTCGAAAACGTATATACCGCCAGGCTGGACCAAATGGATCAGCCCGAACGGGGGGAGTCCTTATTCGCAGTACAACTATACGCTTAACGATAACGGTACGACTGTTTCCTACGGCAGCGCGCCTTCGGACTATCTTGAAGATGTATTAAAGAACAAGGCGGTAACTTTCATTAATAACACCACTGCCAATTATCCGGATAAACCATTTTTTGTTCAAATCTCTACCTATGCTCCTCATGGTCCTGCTACGCCGCCGCCGCGCTACGAAAATTATTAT
>NZ_JBWDNW010000040.1:0-14140 GCF_056269405.1 Paenibacillus sp. J2L1-98
CTGCAGGAGAAATTAAGGTAAGCATCGAAAATTATCGCTTCGGTGAACCACAAAATACGGAGGTTTCGATATCCGTGCAGGTACAGTCCGAGTATGAGATTCTAAAAGTGACAGCGAAGGTAGACGATCGGGAGGTGGAGCTCGCGCCTGACTACTGCGACGAGGTCTGTAAGTGGACTGCCAATTTCCCCTTGGACGGACTGAAACAGGGTCAAAAGACCGTCACCGTTACCGCCTTGGATTATACGGACCAAACGGGTACAGGGAAGGCAAACTTCCTCTACGATGCTCCTCCGGAAGTCCAGATCACCGGTGTATCGAAGCATCATCTCGTGCAGAACGGCAAGTTCCGAGCTCTCGTCAGCACAAAGGACGAGCTATCCATGCCGGTTATCAGCGTATCGCTCTCAACTGCAGATCGAGTAATCGAGACGCTTGAAGCTAAAGGTTCCCTGGACCATGAATTCGATCTGACTGCTTATAAGAATCAGATTGTTACCTACCGGGTAAAAGTATATGATGGAAACCGCTATTTGCGTTTTTCTTCGGAATATCATTTGTACGTTGATCCCACTACGGTAATTCCGGTAGATAACGTGGAAGGAACGATTTTGGATTTCGACGATACCCGAATCCTTTACAGGGGCACGGACACCAAGGTTCGGATCAAGAATCGCACGGATGGGACGGAAACCGTCATTTATGATGCTCCCAATAGGTATGTGGGCAAGTCGCTGCTGACACCTTCAGGTGCAGTGATGAATGTCTTAACAGGCGAGAACTATGGCGAACTGTTCCTATGGTATTCCGGTCAACTGAAGGCTATGGGCGAAACCTTCTCGGGCTACGGCTCGCAGGCTACTGTCCGAACCAACGGAAAATATGCTTTCTCTGACTGGACAGCAGATCTGATCGACACCGAAACCGGGGAGATCCGCAATTTCGGAAGAGTGGGCAATGTCGCGCTGGCTGCGGACGGCAGCTTTGTCGCAGCTAATAACGAGGGAATCACCCTGTTTCAGCCCGATGGCACAAGCAGGCAACTAATCAAAACCAGTCTCTATTATCCATCGCCCGTGTTTGACGGAAAGACCGTGCTGCTTAACACCAATAACCGCGATATATTGAAATATGCAGACGGTTCTCTCACGGAACTCAGTAAATCTACATCCTATGATGACAAAACGTGGCCTCATTCTGATTTCGAGATCAATCAGGGCTGGATCGCCTACACGAAGCACACACCGAGCGGACGCAGACAAATTTTCTTGGAATCTCCTCAGGGAACTGTGACCCAAGTGACATATTTCAACGGAAATCCGAAAATCCGCGCTTTGAACGAACACGGAACTTTGGCGATTACGTACAATAGCGAACTGTATATGTACCATCCTGGAGATAAGGAACCGAAAAAACTTACGTCCGTCAGTTATCATGATCTGGCTCCCTCTTATCACAACGGCACATGGTACCAAGCGGTCGAGGGTACTCTGTTCCGTCTAAACGATGCACCCGGGGACACTACCGCACCTCAGTGGCCTGTTGGCGATGTATTGACGGTTACCGATGTGACCTATAACAGCGTACAGCTGAATTGGCAGCCGGCCACGGATGAAACGGGTGTAGACAAGTACTTGCTATATCAAGACAATACGCTGCTGGATACTCTGAACGGGGATGTGAGCAGCTATGAAGTGAAGGGGTTGTCTCCAAAGTCGTCGTACCTCTTCTCACTGGTCGCCGTCGATGCCGCCGGCAACCAAAGTGTGAAACAAGAAGTGACGTTCACTACTGCTGCATATGCGACTCCTTTTCAGCTTTCCGATTCCAAAACTTATTCATACGGTGGATCCAATTATGAGTTTTTGTTATATTACGGGTACATTTCGTCCTCAGGACAAGAGTTGAGTGGATCTTGGAGCCCCCCTGAAGGTTTTCATGGAGTCGTTAAGGTCTCCATGTCCTCGCCGTATGGGGAAGATTATGACCTTAGTCTGGAGACCGTGGGAGAGGGTAACCGATTGCCGGAAGATACGACGTTACTTACAAATGGTACCGAGTACAGTGCTACCGAGGTGCCTGGAGGTTACAAAGCAGAGTGGAGAGTTAAGGGACATACAGGTAATGATTATAGTCGGGATAAGAAGGTTTTCGTCTATGTGAGCATCAAATATGACAATCACTGAAGATTATTACTCTGTTTACGATACTTAATGATTGGCCACGGGGCAATCCCGCGGCCTTCTTTGCACCCGCGATTTGGTGATAAGGCCGGACGCAGATCCTCGGGCCTCCAGAAGCCTTTCCTTCATGGGGTCCTTCCCCCTCTTCGAACAGCCGAAAACCGTACGGCATCCTGCTGAACTATCGGGCTGCTGAAGAAAGGTGTATTGAATATTCTTATAGAATATTTAATGAAAAGAGCACAGCAGTTAGGGGGATTTAAATGCATAAAAGCATTCATTGGCATGCGTTTTTCAAAGTGAATACAGAAGAAAAAGCTCGGAGATTACTCTCAAGATTTGAAGAGGTTTGTGAGACGAATGCTACCCTTACATCCTGTGAACGTTATTGGAAGGATTCGGCTTTATTTGATGTTGGTTTTAGCACATCCTTAAATAAGGAGGATATTTCTCATGCCGTTTTCTCAACTCTAGTAATTGCTCGCAAATTGGCTTATGAATGGCAGGTTACTGGTCCTTCCAATTCGGAATCGGGAATTTGGGAATTTTGTGGACTAACCACTAAAACAAAAGTTACAGGTATCGAATGGATTCAGTTTAGGATAGAAACCGAACCATTATTTAACTCCCTCGGGACACGATAGTTGAATCAAGCTTGACTCTTTTACACCTAGCGCCAACCTTATCCAATTACTGTAAACTATCCTTTGTAGATTAGAATAAACGAATGGAGGAAAAACGTTGTTTGTTTTTTTTATTATACTCGCTATTATTGCTATCATCGGTTTGGTAATTGGAGGATTAGGATGGATTACTCGAAAGGTATCTAAAAAAAATGTAAAAACATTTAAATGGATATTTTTATCGGGGGTTGGTGCTCTCTTAATTTCCTTTGGCGGTTGCGTTGCTACAGCACCTGCAACACCTCAGCTAATTAACGAGACAGCAAATATTGATCCTTCCGATGCAACACCAGAAGCTGCTGATAAGACCGATGTTGTCGAACCAAGCATAAAACCTAATGCTTCAATTGAACCTATAACCGTGCCAATTACGACGGTTACAGAAGTTCCTGATAAAACACCTGCAACTACAAGTCAGAATTTAGAACACGACGTAATCATCACTTTCCCTTCTGAAAAATATCCTGAAACTGCTGCACATATTCTTAGTGCAATCGAAAATGGTGAATCTGCCGTTTGTACCATTGATCGGAATGGCGCAGATGAGAACCGCGATGAATCCTTAGAAGGTATTAAAACGAAAGATGGATACGATCGTGATGAATGGCCCATGGCAATGTGCGCAGAAGGCGGTGAAGGAGCGGATATAGCCTATGTATTTTCTTCAGATAATCGCGGGGCTGGATCGTGGGTAGGGAACCAACTTGAGGAATATAAAGATGGTACACGTGTCTTATTTGTTATTGATGGGAGCAACGCTGTTGTGGTTGAAGCAAAACCACAAACTACAACAAAGCCTGCCGCTACTGCAAAACCTATAGCTGTTCCTTCAAAAAAACCTACTCCAACCAGCACACCTGAAACTACAAAAGAACCAGCATTGGAAGAGGAAAATGAAAATGTTTATTACGCCAACTGCGCGGCTGTAAGAGCTGCCGGAGCTGATCCAATTTATGAAGGTGATCCGGGTTATAGTTTCAATCTAGATCGTGACAAAGACGGAGTAGCTTGTGAAAAGTGAATAAGTAGACAGAAGCCCACCGACCATAGGTTAGTGGGCTTCGTCTTATTTTGTGATATTGCGATTTGTATTAAACCATGTATCTAAATAATAAGCTGCCGCTCGGGATTTTGGTCTTTCACGGACGCCATTTCCATCTATGTTCCTCTCATTTTTATGCCAAAATATCGTTTTTCATCATGGCACGTGCCTAAATTGAATTTATGATGTTATGGCATAATAAAACAAGCCCATTTTCACTGTGTTGTAAAGTATGCTTTCTGACACGTTTTTAAATGGGGTATCATTAAGCTAACGGGGCAGGTTAGTGGAACAATTTACTTGTGTTCCAAGGTGATGTTAGATGTAAAATTGGTATGTGATGAAGAGAGGAATTACTATATTCACATATAGATTTAGAGAGGCGAGGAAATGCCAAGAGAGTATAAATTAATTACAGCAGGAGCATTTGCTGGTAAAAAGCGCATGAAGCTTCATTACTATTTGAGCAAATTGTTGAACGATTCAAATGGGAGATTGATAACAGTGGATTAATTCAGATTAAAGGGGTAGCATCAGCGGCATTTTATGATGCAGAAATGGCGAAGGAATATGAGCTGGAAAATTACGAGGGCAGAGACTCTGATTTCGAATTTCGCGACTTAAAAGTAGAGGTTACCATCGAGGGGAGAATGAGGTGATTTCTTTTTCAGAGCCGCTGTGGCTGGCAGACCGTAGATTTGCTTTGGTACAAAGAGACATTACAAGTCTTGAACCACCATCCTTTTTGTAGTTGTGGCTGAACTAACGGGTAACGTTAGTTCCATATACACCAGGACGAGGCTGCCAGCATTCAAATGTCACAGGAGGGTCTTAGACGAAATGACTAATTATCAACTATTTGTTTCTGACTTGGATGAATTTAAAAAATCAATTAAGGCTGCCAAGAATACGTACAGCGGTTTAGAAATAGAGATTGATCGACAAACTGAAAACGATGCAGCTGGCGAATACATACCTTCTCAAAATGGGATCGGTAAGGCCGTCATCAATGTTAAAGGTGTGCATAAACTATGGATGAAATACTATGGAAGCGAAGACAATGTTTCTCCAAGTACGTTTGCAAAATTCGTGTTAATGCACGAGATTGGACATTTCAAAGATAAAAATATTTGTAAAATTAAAGACCGACTTATTGAGTTAAAAGATGGTGGGAAATTAAGTGAATTTTATAAATTAAAATTGCATAGCGAGCTTATAGCAGACACAAATGCTCAAAAAAAGAGCTGAGGATACTTTTTAAACTAAGTGAAAAGGACATGAAGCAATACAATTTTTTTCACGAAGAGAACATGAAAACTAACTCTAAACGGATTCTAGCAGGCGATGAGTTTAAAGGAGAAAAAGAAATTCCCGAGATAGTAGCAATTGATAAAGCTGCAAATGCCGAAGAGTCACTTGAGGGAATGCTTGGTGATTACGACAGTAAATTTGTCTAGTAGTGACTCATTCATTCAACACAAAGCCCGCCAATAATAGCGGGCTTTGTTCATGACACAAACTCCACCGGCTTCTTGTTAAGCTAACGGGAAACGATAGCGGAAATAGCGGGTGTTTCGGCATCCGTTTTTATTTCGTTGTGTTCACGGGAAGAATAACTTAATACCTTTATTTATTTTAAGGAGTTGATGTTGCAATGGTTAAAGTAGAACAGGCAGAAAGTTATCTCAAGAGTAAAATAGGTGATTCTAGTGATATAGCAAAGGTTTGGGAAGAATTTAAAGCGTTTGGAAAAGAACCAGTAGAAGGTGAAGATGAAATTGCTTTACTTTTTCAATGTGGGGTATATGACTTTACAGGCGAGGAGTTTTTTTACTTCGAATTTGTTAGGCAATTTTCAATCTACGATGAGGACGAATATTCGCATATGGAACAACTTCATTGTCAATTTATTTTTGAACTAACGGAGGAATTAAGAAAACTGGAAACCGCCGAATGGTATTTTGATTATGAAGGCGATGTGGAGGATTTTTATGCTAAAATCGAAAATCTTGAGAAGTTCAATCTTCCAATGAAAGAGAAGCCAATTAGATTCAGTGTATTTCAAGAAAAAGTATAAGTTTTATTTCGCTCCCATGGAAGAACGCAATTACCTCCATAATCTGTGGTGTCGTGTGAGCGGCATGGATGGCTAACGGGTTACGATAGTTGAACACTTAAAGGGCTACCGCATGGTAGCCCTTCGTACATTAACGCAACAATTTCTCCTGGTAGGGTGTCTTTGGCGGTATGCGCTAATGAATCAGTTCAAACTCTGCGCACGCCTCTTCAAATCGATGACTAATGAACTGATCTGCCGGGGATTGGCGGGTAATACGGCCAGTTTTTCCCCGGCGTCTGTGAGATGAACCCCGCAGGGCTTATCGTGAGGCCCAAGGATGGCTCATTTTTTTTGAGATTCTTTCACTTACTACATTTTTTGATGCATACCTGAAAGGGAGTCAAACGATCATTTGTGGTTCCATCGCCGAGTTGGCCCTCCCAGTTATCACCCCACGCCCAGACGGTTTCGTCGCTCTTTCCTGCCAAACTATGCGAACCACCTGCAGAGATGGCAACTACCGAACTGAGACCCTGTACTTGAACAGGAGTGTAAGCAGTCGTATTCGTTTCATCGCCGAGTTTGCCCGTTCCCCATGCCCAAGCAGTTCCATCGCTTTTGACCGCCAAACTATGATTAGAACCTGCTGCAATAGCGACTACCGAACTGAGACCCTGTACTTGAACAGGAGTGTAAGCAGTCGTATTCGTTCCATCGCCGAGTTGGCCAAAGTAATTCTCCCCCCAAGCCCAGACGGTTCCGTCGCTTTTGATTGCCAAATTATGATAAAGGCCCGCAATGATAGCGACTACCGAACTGAGACCTTGCACCTGAACGGGAGTCAATCGATTCTCTTCGGAGTATCCAATGCCTAATTGACCTCTGAAATTACTCCCCCAAGCCCAGACGGTTCCGTCGGCTTTGAGCGCCAAACTATGCGAACCGTTCGCAGCGATGGCGGTCACCGAATCGAGACCTTGCACCTGAACCGGAACTGCACGATAGTAGATCGTCGTTCCATCTCCCAGTTGGCCAGAAGTATTCAATCCCCAAGCCCAGACCGTCCCGTCGCTCTTTAGAGCCAAATTATGATAAAGGCCCGCAGAGATGGCGACTACCGAACTGAGACCTTGCACCTGAACGGGAGTCAATCGATTATTTGTGGTCCCATCGCCCAATTGGGCGTAGTCATTCAATCCCCACGCCCAGACCGTCCCGTCGCTTTTGACCGCCAAACTATGTTCACCCCCCGCAGCTACGGCGACTGCATTTTTTACGTCCTTTACCTGAGTGGGAGTCAATCGATCATTTGTAGTCCCGTCGCCCAATTGGCCGTTGTTATTTTTTCCCCACGCCCATACGGTCCTGTCATTTTGGAGAACGAGAGTATGAGCGCTCCCTCCTGCAACCTTTAACAACGAATTTTCCGCAGCAACCACTGTATTGGAGACAAGAGCAAGAAGGAGACAGATGACGCCGAGTATTCGATATCGTTTTTTCATGAATATTTCCCTCCCGTAAAATATGGATCAAGCCTATGCTTGTCCTAAGTTCGGCTATGCTTGTGCGACGAAGATGATCGTCCATGCCAGACAGAGTCGGCTTTTCAACGAGGTAAGACTCAGAGACCGGAACCGCTTATTCATTATTAGTAAGGTTTACATTTTTTCACCCCTTTCATCGATATTGGAAATTATGGTTTTTCGTATTTTATTGAGCTATTATAGCGATATGTTCCAATTTTCAGCCCTGTTGGTTGGAGCTTACAATGGAATGGCCGAAGGATGAAAAGAAAACTGAGATTCTAAATGCTCTTCCCGGTGAAGATTGCGAAGAGCGTATCAATACATTTCCCCTTATTCATCATATCCAAATACAAATATTGTGTTCAATTGTACATTAGAACCTATTTTTGTCGAATTATGCTTTTATTTAATAATTTTGGGTATTATTTATTTCAGATGGACTTATCGATCCACTTAATTCATTTTTCGCCATGATCGTCCCCGTCACAAATTAGAAGAAAGGGTATCCTGTCGAACCTGGGGTCTGGGGGTGAAACGACCAGGCGGGTCTGGGCAGCAAGCCCGGCAAGAGGGCGGAAGGAGACGGATAGGACGATGGAGCGATAGCGAAATCAGCGTCGTGGATATCCGCAGACCTCCGGAAATATACCTTGCTCTTCTATAAAGCAACTGTTTGAGAATTACTTACTTTGATCCTTGTTTTGTCCATACAAAATAGTTATTCACTCAACTATCGGGTACGATAGCGTGACAATCAGCAGAACGATGCTGCCGACATGAAACGGCAGCATCGTTGAGCTAACGGCTAAAATAGTACACGGAGATATTAGTAATTAAACTTTTTTTGCAACTTATGGAAAATAAGGTTGTCTTATAATATAGGGGGTAGAATATGAAGAATTATCTTTTAAGAAGTTTTATGGTTGTTATATTAGTATCTTTAATGGGGTGTCAGCAAAATACAACCCTCACTGAAAACCGTAATACTAAAGCAGATATGGAAGGTTTTGTAGAGCCAGAATCATCTGATTGGGTGAAATATATAACGCCTGCAAGAGAGTACATGTATTATAGAACACAAGCAGTGGTTAACAAGGATATAAATATTCTGTGGGATAAGTACCCAGATCTAAAAGATAATATTGACCTTAAACAAGGAGTTAATATTGAGAAAAATGAGGTTGAATCCTTAAATCAAAGTTTTGACTTGTTAGATGCCAATTATAATATTGAAAGTAATGAACGAATTAAAGTGAAAAGGATAAACGATAATGAAGTGGTAGTTCTTATTCATGGAAGTATTATTTATTTGAGAAATGATTTCGATGAGTCTGGAGGGGAATATTTAATAAAGGTCTTCTTAGAACATAAGGACAATCATTGGACGGTCGTAAAAACTGACGAATACACTTTACCAGAATACAAAGAATGGATGGCGGAAAAGGAATAGATATAATCCCTTGTTAAGCTAACGGGTACGATAGTTTATCACCGAAAGGTGCTGCCGCGTGGTAGTCCTTCTTTACGCTAACTGGCAAGATAGTTTAATTCTGATATGCTGAACCTTACCGTAAGTAACTTCAAGTTTTTTAGGTTCAAGCCCTCTTGTGCCGCCATATGGGTAAAGTTAATTAAAGATATTCATTGCCTATAACCCAGCCATCTCCAATGCTATTATTTTCATATCAGATGCGCAGCTGATGTTATTCTAATTTGAAAATGGAAAAGGAGATCAAAAGATGGGTAAGGACAATATCATTAAAGTGATGCTTTCTGAAAAGGTAAGTATGACACCCAATGGATTTGTTGCAGATCAATTAAGCCCAGAACAGTTTGCAGATAGCTACGAATTGTTTTTTTACAAGATTTTTGAAATCAGTTCATCAGATATAGCGGGAGTCAGAGAAGGGTTCCGCCGCGACGAGCATGACCCAAACATTCGTCCCGCTGCAGTCGGAGGTTACATTTTCGTTCCGCTCGAACATCACTTTCAGCTTCTGGAGAACCAGTTCGTTTGCCTTTCCGCTTGATCTTTCAGCCATTGTTCCACCTCCTCGTCGTAAGCTCCGGCCTGCGTGAAGAACGTCATCAGGTAGTCGTTGTCGTACAGCACAGCGATTTTGTACGCTTGGAGTCCTTCGCCTAGGTCGAGCATTTCGACGTACTCGGGGCGAGTTCCCAGCAGGCCTCCGTCTTCGCGGCTCAGGCTGACGTTGCCGAGATCGCGGACGTTGTCTCCCACTTCGAGAACGACAATGTAACCGTGGATTTCCAAGCAAAACTCGCTCTCAACCTCGTCCTCAAGCTCATCCCTAAGTTGCTGAAAGTAGCCCTCGATCCGATCGAGGAGTGCCGCCGAAAGTGCGCTTTCGCGGCGCAGGGTGTCAAAATCCTTTTGTGTCTTGATGATCCTCATTCTTGCAACCCTCCTGAAAATCAAAATAGCTCCTAAAAAAGGGGGCCTTGGTGTAGGTCAAAAATATGATATATGTCTGTGATTGAATTTGATCCGGTTTTTGCTCAAATGATGACCAATCGTCTAAACATCTTAAATAGATTGGGGAATTGTGGTAAGATTAACATGATTATTGAAAGGAGGCGTTGTCTTATGAAAAGAAACATTATAAAAAGTAGGGCGCAATTTATTAAGGGGAAAACGTATATCTAGCCCTGTAAACTACGTAATTCCCCAGAATACGAGAGGGAATTGTATGGATCATTTATCTACTAAAACAGGCGGTTTTCCAGTTGGTTTTTCTTTCGATGATGTTACTTTTCAACTTCAAGAACAACACGATTTTGAATGGTTGCGGTCTCTTGGCAAAGTGTTCTGTGTATTTGACCAACAAGATTCAGGTAATATCTGTTTCGGAATTGAGAAGGATGGAAAGAAAAAATTCGTTAAATATGCAGGAGCCAGGCCGTTGGAATTTTCGGGAAATCCTCAAGATGCTGTGTCGCGGCTATCTGATGCAGTTCCGTTGTACCCAGCTTTAAATCATCCGCACCTTATTCAAATGATTGATCACTTCCGTACCGATAGCGGATACGCAGCTATTTTTGAATGGTTCGAAGGTGAATGTCTACATTCGCATTGGTCCTTTGCAGAAGCACCAAAACACACCCACCCTGATTCACCGTTCTACAAGTACAAACATATGCCCATTGAAAAACGATTGAAATCCCTAGATGCCATTTTTTCTTTTCATACTTACGTTGAATCAAAAGGGTATGTTGCAGTAGATTTCTACGACGGAAGTATTCTTTACGATTTTTCAAACCATGTAACGAAAATATGTGACATAGATTTTTACCGAAAAGCACCCGCTGTAAATGATATTGGGGAAAATTTCTGGGGTGCAAAAAGATCAAAAGCGCCTGAAGAGTTCGAACTAGGTGCCCCGATTGACTCAAAGACCAACGTTTTCACAATGGGTGCAATAGCATTTGGTTTGTTGGGTGGAGAAATGGATCACTCATTCTCCAAATGGGAAGCAGGGAAGCTGCTCTACGAAGTAGCTTTACGAGCAGTTAGTGAAGATCGTGAATTGAGATACGAAAACGTCAACACATTCAAATCTTTTTGGGATGAAGCAAAAGGTTTTTAGAACACATTAAGAGATCTCGTACACAGTAACGGGCCATCCTGTAAAGGATGGCCCTAAAACTTGCCGTTACAGACAGCGCGGTGAGCCGTATCATAGATAGAAATCGAATCATTACGCTACTGGCACGTTAGCATTCAATGAAGGACTCTAAGGAGCTGCCGCGGCAGCTCTCTTTTACATCTTCACAAAATAAGAAATTTTGTACATATGTACTGATAGGCGTTAAGGTAACTGGCAGCATAGTTCAATTATAATTGTTTTCCATATCCTGTTTCAGTAGTAACTTAAACTGTATTACCCACGACTCATGTCCTCCCGAAAATTGTTGTCAAAAGAACAATAACATCATCAAACCTGTTCAGGTAAATCATTGATTCTGTGCAAAGTTGCCTGATGGATTGCGCTCTAAATCAACCAACTTCCTCAGACCTCTTTAAATAAATCCATTAAATGCCTCTTCACATCCATAATCATCTCTAAATGACCGATTGTTGACTGAACAACCATATTTCCGTCCATATCGAGTTCATTCAATGCGAAATATACCGATGCTTGTATTGATATTTTTGGTAGATTTGGTTTGTAATAGTGCATTTGGCAGATTCGTAGATTCCGGTGATATGGTAGATTTAAGGTAAAAATTGGTTGGAGTGAAGATGGATGAAACGACGGTTTATGCTTTTAGTTTGTGCCTTTTTGTTGCTGACGCTGCTTCTGCCCTTTCAGGCAGCCGATGCTGAGGCCGGTTCAGCGAGTTCGAATTCGGGCGTAACGATGGTTGCAGCAGGAGGGAGTCATAGCCTCGTTCTAAAACAGGACGGAACGGTATGGGCGTGGGGTAATAATTACTGGGGCGCGCTCGGCGACGGAAGTACGATAAACCGATATACCCCCGTTCAGATCAAAAGCCTTAAAGAGGTGGGCAGCGTAGCTGCAGATGATTCGCATAGTTTGGCGCTCCTAAGCGATGGAACCGTCTGGGAGTGGGGAATAACGCCGCCTTCTGCAAGCTGGGATGATCCGACCGCCAACCCAATACCGGCTCAAGTTACCTTTAAATTTGGCAATAAATTCAATTCGGCAGTCGCCATCTCTGAGGGGTATCAGCATCATTTGGCACTCAAGAGCGACGGTACCGTTTGGGCGTGGGGAAAAAATTATTCGGGCCAACTGGGTGATGGAACCAGATCGGACGAATACTACACGAGGAATATTGATCAAGTGAAGGGGCTCGATTCGGTAACCGCCATCTCTGCGGGTTGGGTGCATAGTTTGGCACTCAAAAGCGACGGAACCGTCTGGGCGTGGGGAAATAACTATTATGGCGAACTGGGTGATGGTACTACGACAGACCGTTATACTCCCGTTCAAGTACAGGGTCTCGATTCGGTAACCGCCATCTTTGCGGGTACTTGGAATAATTTGGCACTCAAGAGCGACGGTACCGTTTGGGTGTGGGGGGGGAATGACCGTGGCCAGCTCGGCGATGGAACAACGACAATACGTACCACCCCCGTTCAGCTATCTAGCATAACTGATGTGGTCTACGTAGCTGTAGGCAATAAATATAGTATAGCAGTCAAAAGTGACGGAACTGTTTGGGCGTGGGGGGAGAATCGATTTGGCCAACTCGGCGATGGCAGTACGACAGACCGTCATGCTCCCGTTCAAGTACAGGGTCTCGATTCGGTAACCGCCATCTCTGCGAGTTTTTGGCATAGTTTGGCCCTTAAGAGCGACGGGACCGTTTGGGCATGGGGATATAATGGAGATGGCCAACTCGGCGATAGAACAACGACAAACCGTTATACTCCCGTAAAAGTTCAAGAATTTGGAGAGGCCACTCCTGAAGTGCCACAGTGGCCTCAGGGCGACGTGCTGACGGTTACCGATGTGACCTATAACAGCGTACAGCTGAATTGGCAGCCGGCTACAGATGAAACGGGTGTAGACAAGTACTTGGTATACCAAGATAATACGCTGCTGGATACCCTGAACGGGGACCTGAAAAACTATGAAGTGAAGGGGCTGTCTCCAAATTCGTCCTACCTCTTTTCATTGGTCGCCGTCGATGCCGATGGCAATCAAAGTGTGAAAGAAGAAGTGACGGTCACTACTGCAGCATATACGGCTCCTGGCTCTTTTCAGCTTTCCGATTCCAAAACTTATTCATACGGCGGATCCAATTATGAGTTTTTGTTATATTACGGGTACATTTCGACCTCAGGACAAGAGTTGAGTGGATCTTGGAGCCCCCCTGAAGGTTTCCATGGAGTCGTTAAGGTCTCCATGGCTTCCCCGGAAGGGGAAGATTATGACCTTAGTCTGGAGACCGTGGGCGAGGGTAACCGATTGCCGGAAGATACGACGTTACTCACAGGTGGTACCGAGTACAGTGCTACCGAGGTGCCCGGAGGTTACAGAGCGGAGTGGAGAGTTAAGGGACATACGGACAAAGATTATAGTCGGGATAAGAAGGTTTTCGTCTATGTGAGCATCAAATATGACAATCACTGAAGATATTGCTATGTTTACGGAGGACTGGAGAAGTACGGTGATTTTATGATTCGGCCAAGTTGAATCCTTATTTCAGCATGGGTGTTGGAGCCCCCTTTGTCGAACAGCATACGTTTTTCCTATTTCAAATCCATGGAGGATGTTGAACATGACAGGTTTAAGATTTGCAGGCCATCGAATGAATGGATTGAAAAAGCTCGCTGCACTTCTGCTCACGGCCGTACTCGTTTTGCAGGCATTCGGCTCAACCGCTCACGCAATCGAAATGGCCGGGGAGTTTTCGTTTGAGAACGAGTATTACTATCCGGGAGAGTCCAATGGTTCGATCGTATTGACGGTCTATCGCTACGGCGAGTTGGAAGGCGAGGTTACCGTCGATTATTCGACATCGGACGGTTCCGCATCGGGCGGCAGCGACTATGGGAGCGTCTCCGGTACGCTGACTTTCGCTGCTCAGCAATGGAAGCAGTCGATCTCGATTGCGATCAACGACGATAGCGATATTGAAGGTGACGAGGACTT
>NZ_JBWDNW010000014.1:0-145171 GCF_056269405.1 Paenibacillus sp. J2L1-98
TCGAAGCGAAAAGTGTTTGGAAATATAAAGTAACTCCGGATCGTGTGGAACTCATCTCAAGCGAAGAAAATGATGAATTAATCCATATGATCGGTTGAACTAACGGGCAGGATAGTTTAGGGAGGAATGGATAATAAAACCTGATATTTTATATAATTAAGAAGGTTGTAGATGCATCTCTTATATGAGAAATATAAGGGGCGATTCAAGATGTCAAAAAAATCAATTATATTGATAAAGGAGACGTCGAATGAAATTAGCTAGGGTTATTGTACCTTTTGTTTTTTTATTACTTATAATTTGTGGATTAATTATTGTTAATCCAGTAAAGTCAGGCATTAATAGTGACTATTCTGTGATGATAGATAATCAGTCTGATTATGATATTGTTTCACTTGAAACTGGGGTAGAAGCGTCCGACTTAGGAATCATACCAAAAGATATCTATAAAAAAACAATTAAACCCGGGGACAAAGTAACAATAAAACCAGATATCGACGCAATTGAAGTAAATATTTATATAAAGTATGTTGATTCATCTGGAAATACTACTACCAAGACTATTTGTAGTTATTATACAAGCAGATATAAATTGGATGCCAGAGTCACTATTAGTAATGATGGAATAGTAGTTGATCAAGGATGTATACCAAAAAACAAAAGCTGATGCAAAAAGCATCAGCAAGAGAACTCATTAGTGGCTGTAACATGGAAGTTTCGCAATCAGAGACTTCATGACCACATTCATGTTCAGGCGTTGGGAAGCGATAGTTATACAAAATCTAATCAACTATTAATAAATCTACATAAGAACCATAATGGCATTACGCTAACGGGTACGATAGCTCCATAATGTTTCACAACGTAGGCTGCTGATGATTCTCTCGGCAGCCTGTTGAGCTAACGGACAGGATAATTTAACTAAATGACATTATATTAATTCCAGGAGCAAGTCATCCTCAATTATGGAAAGAGCCGCAACATTGTACCATAACGGTATCGCTCAATTTATTCCTACCTTCTGGTGGTACGACCCCTCATGTAGAAACAACCGAATGGGAGTTTCTTAAAAATGTCGGGGTAGCGTTAGGAGTACCTTCAGAATCATTACTTAAAGAAGATAAAGCAACTAATACCTTTGAAAATGCACGCTTCTCCTTGGAAGTGTTACAGCAACAAGGAATTCATCCAAAAAAGGTTGTTTTAGTTCATTCAAATGATTAAACTAACGGATAACAGTAGGTTCAAGTAATCGATGAGACGAAGAGGGGGAAACCGAAATGAAGACGATCAAGTGCATGATGGACCACCTGTACTGGGCGGACGGACGCATCTTGGACGCGCTTGAGGAGAGTGAGACAAAGAACAAGGACCTTCTGAAGCTGGTTCGGCACGTCGCGGTCGCGGAACGAGTCTGGCTGTCCCGATTGCAGGGCAAGGGCAGCGCGCAATATTCGTTGTGGGAGGAAGCGGAAGACCTGACGGCGATCCGGACGATGTTCGAAGAAAACGCCGAGCAATATCGCGTCTATATCGAAGGGCTCGAGGAATCCGAGTTGGACGAGATGATCGACTATGCGAACCAGAGCGGGGTTCCGTTCCGAACATCCGTCCGGGACATCCTGTCGCAGGTCCTCTTACATGGGCAATATCACCGGGGACAGATCAACCGGGCACTTCGGATCGAATCGGCAGAGCCTGTCCAAGTCGATTACATCACGTTCGCGAGGCTCTAACAGGGCCTAATAATCACCATTACTCGGAATGGGATTGGCATTGAACTCCCATGGAAGAACGCAATTACTTCCATAATCTGTGGTGTCGCGTGAGCAGCATGGATGGCTAACGGGCAACGATACTGGAGGAGTGCGCACTGTGGTGGCCGCTCCTCTTTTATTATTGAGCTAACTGGCTGGTTAACGTAGGAGAGCACATATGGAGATGTTATATTCATTTTGGGGGTAAAAGTTCGATGAATGATAAGAGGCTAACGATTTTAGTTTTTATGGGAACATTTTTGGTACTTTATTTTTTTGACTATCTTATGAACACTGATATTCTGAGCATTGTAACTTTCCATAAGAACGGTTCTACGTTCAGTTTTATAGGAGCTCTCCTTTGGCTCATAATTTCATTTACTATAATATATGCCATTCAATTTTATAAGAAAAAGAAGAGGTAATTGTCCTTAAACTAACGGGTACGATAGCTGAATAACACGAAAAGCAGCCGACTAGATGATCGGCTGTTTTTCGTTGAAGTAACGGGCAGGATAGTTTTAATGATTTCGCGAATCACTTCAGGAATGACGAAACTTTTATTTTAGTTACACTTATATGAAAGGATGTTCACATGAGCTGGGACGTAACAATTATGAAGTTACCAGATAAAGTAACGAAAATTGAAGAAATAGATGAATCCGAAATTGACGAACTAGGTAATAGAGATGAAATCATAAAGAAACTGATGAAGCTATTTCCTGATGCTGATTTTTCAGATGCATCGTGGGGATTATTGGAAAAAGAGGGATACTCAATAGAGTTTAATATACCCGAGGAATTTAATTTAACTTCAATTATGTTACATGTTCGGGGAGATAACAGGTCACTAAATGCAATTAAAATAATTTGTAGCACTACTGGCTGGAAAGCGATGGACGAAGAGATAATTGATTTTAACAATAGACCTGAAAGAGGCTTAGAGCAATGGCAACAAGCAAGGCAATTATTGTTAAAAGATATACGCAAAAGGAATAAAAAATGGTATGAATTTTGGAAATAAGCTCGATGGGTGCCTTGGCATAACACCATATTCACGCTTCGCAGCATTTGGCTGATTAAGCTAACGGGTACGATAGTTGAACACTACAAAGGACCATATCAGCTGCTCTATTTTCATTAAGCTAAGGGGGCGCAACCTTCCAGGATATAAGGTCGTTTATTGATGTGTGTAGGGAGGAGGTGCTTTGATTGACATGGCTGCTGAAAAATAGATGGAAGGCATTAACCTGTGCTTTAGCTGTGCTATGGGTAGTTTCGTTTTTATCACCGGAAATATCGATTCGTCGGTATATTTTCCTTCATCTGCATCCAATCCAATGCTTCACGGCAGACGTGACAAAGACAGATTTTGAGGATAAAGACTACGGACATCTGTATGATGTACGAGGCTATACCGACCGCGTAACTGGTAACGAGATTGGCGTATTTTACCTTAAAAAAGCAGGGCCATTCTGGTATGTTGGGAGCGTCGGGACTGGGCCCTGACGCTGAAAAACCACAAAATAAATACTTTAGCGTTGAACTAACGGGTACGATAGCACAAAGAAGGACTGCCTCGCGGCAGCCCTTCGTTACGCTAACTGGCAGAATAGCGGAATAAAGGAATCAAATAACTTTCGTAGAATCATTGAAAACAATGACGATTTTTGAGGTGAGATTAATGAGTTTTGCAGACAAATTGAGTGATATAGATTTCACTGATTTTATAGGACAGAAAGTATTAGATATAATTTCAATTGGACGCGATTTGTTAAACATCATATTGGAAGATGGAAGTTTAAATGTAGAGTGTTCCTGGAGATTGAGGAATAAAACCGATATTGTGGTCGGTATTACTGAACGTAAAGAAACAGATTTTTTATCTATCTTGAAAGTTTATCTGCATAACAAGAGTATTATAAACATTCATCATTATGAAACAGGTGACTTAACAATCGAATTTCAAAATCAATATTATTTTGATTTGTTTGCCGATTCCTCAGTATTTGAACAATACCAATTATATCGAGGTGAGAGTCTGTTTTTACTCGGTAGGTGAGCTTCTTTATTAAACTAACGGGTAACATTAGCACAACAATAAGACAGCTGCCGGCAATCAATCGGCAGCTGTTTTTCATTGGACTATTGGGCAGGATAGTTCCAATATGTGGTATTGTATGAGTGTGATAAGAGGTGCGTTATTTGACTGTTCCAATTTATAGAACTGACTAGACGCTCAATAACTCTTGCCGCTCTAATCTTTCCACCTCATCATCATGTAAAGCTGCTCGACGCTTTAGGAGCTCATATGTCTCACTCCACTCGTCAGGGTATCTTGTCCATTGAATTCGCTTATACAATTCTCCAAGGGCATGCTCTACTTCATTTCTAAATTGTTTCCATAGCATCTTAGCTTTGTAATAGTCACCGTTATTACGAGTAGCATTCACTACGTCATAACAGAGTTTATCTTTTCTGGAAATCTCCATACTGATTTCATCAACTGTAAAAAGAATTTCTTTTTTGAGTTTGGCGTCATTCTCCATAGTTGCGATCATTTCGGCCATAATAGAAATTATATTGGGATTATTTTGAGCTGAGTGATTAATACATTCAGCGAGTTGGATAGTCATAAATTTCTCCTCCTAGCAACGTGCTGTTACCATTCTGGTTTTATATAATACTTTTCGTTAGAAGGGGTTTTTTTTAGTCACTAAGCAAGTGAAGACAGCTGCTTCTTTGTTTATAGTGAAGTGAAGGATGAAATTTATTGGCATGGCCAGGTGAGATGACTTATTACGTTAACGGAGAACGATAGTTGAACACCGAAAGGACTGCCGCGTGGTAGTTCTTCGTTACGCTAACGGGCAGGATAGTTGAAATATGTTACTATGGATTAAATGAGAATTTGAATGCTGGAGGTTCAAAATGGGGTTTCTTGTTGTGATTATTATGGTAATTGGTTTAGCAGGGATAATTAGTAATCAATATTCGATGATAAAGAAGATGGAAGAAATTAAAGAAACTCTTCGTGAAATTAAGGATAAAAATAAGCCATAATGTATCTTTTATTAGACTAGCGGAGGAGTTTGCTTTCCAGCAACTCCTTTTCATCTATTGAAGGGCAGTTTAACGCAATTCGACAGGTGGTTATAATGTGCTTATATTACTTTCAGTGAGGTCGGCGGCATGAATATTAAGTATCCTTTTAGACCGAAGACAAATGTATCTCTTGTTCCAGGGCAATTTTGGGCTATTCCCTTGAAAAATGGGCAATTTGCTTGTGGCAGAGTGATACAGGTAACGAAATCGTATATGGCAAGTCCAACAAAAACATTCCTTGCAGGACTAATGAATTGGTTGGGCGATTCACCACCAATGGCGGAGGATATTGCAGGAAGACAGACCGTAGCTCAAGGAGTAGTGCACATTCGTGCAATTCACGAAACTGGACTAGGAGAAATGATTATAGGCTTTCGTCAGTTGGAATCAGATTTAATTGAGCCTGATTTCTTCCGTTCTCAGACAGGATACCAGCCTGGGATATGTATGCTGATGAAGGGATTAATCGAAATAAGACCAATCACTCAAAGCGAGTGGGAAATATACACAACGTTAGGTGCTTGGGGAACGGACTACATCCGAGAACTTGCAGAGGCTAAGTTATTAGGATAGCGATTCGCCTTCTACGCTAACGAATACGATAATTGAATGACAAGGGAGCAGATCACGCCGCGGCAGCTGCTCCCTTTTCCATTGAACTAACTGGCAGGATAGTTACATCTTTCCACGAATAATTTATAAGAAATTTGAGTTAAGTAATAGTTTAAACAACAATAAGGAGAGACATTTATATGACGCAGTATACAATTGACGACATGATGAAAGCATACTCGGAAGATGCACTCGAATTAGCTGACAAATTAGGCATTAAATTAGATTTTTCTGAAGAAAGCCTTCAAAATCTTGACCAAATATTAGAACAGTATCACCAAGGGATACCTAAAGGTTTAAAGAGATTTTTTACAAAAGGACCATCAGAAGAGCAAATTATTCAAATGAGTAAGTTATGGGGAGGGTACTTAGGAGAAGTCATTAAAAGAAATATTGGTGGAGAGTGGAGTATGAGTAAACAATTTGATAATGCAATTGCATTAACATTTGAAGGAAATGAGATATATCCTCCTGCTAAAGTAAATAAAAGAATAATTAATGGAAATGAAGATAACGTATCCATGTTCTATAAGGTAATAAAGAATGACTTAACCAGTAATTCGAAGTAATTCTATAGGACTTTGTTAAGCTAACGGGTACGTTAATTCAACAAAATAGCCGCTAGCCCGAACTTAATTTCAGGTCAGGGCTAGCGGCTAGTGCAGCTTAATGATTCAATCGAGGACAGTTGTTAATTCATCAGATTCTCTATCCGATTGTCACGGATCCAGCACATTTCCTTGATATCTATGGTCGCTTTGAAGTCGTCAATCAAGGTAAAACGATCTTGAAGACTGACTAACGACTCAATACGGAAAATATCTCGCAGTCTATTAAGTCCACCCGAATTGATGTTGAACAACGCAAAAGCGTCGTTTGAAATATTGGATAATGTATGAATAGTCAGTTATAAAAACCATTGAAAAAACGGTTTTTTTATTTGTTATTTTCAGTAAAATCAAGAAGGTAGGAATAGAATGATTTAAATAGGAAAGGGACTAAAATGAACTATTATAGTACTCGTATAAGGGTTGTATTAATAATACTGCTGGTCACACTGATAGTGACGCTAGTTATCGTATTTAAGAATGGCAGTGAAGAGGTAAATCAGCAAGAGATCAACTCTTCTCTGCAAACCGTCCGTCAGGATTGTAAGCTTTGGTGTCTTGATCCGTCTCTTACTATTCAATATGAGGGTAAATATATGGGTTATGGAGGGAAAGAAAATTTATTAATGTCGATCAAAAGGAAGAATGATCAATTTATAGAAGCTAGTTATTATGTCAATCCAGAATCACAGGAATTTATAAAGATCATATTTAATTGGCGATTAATGGCCATTGATGATGGCAGTGCTGCTAAAGCCAAAGAGTATGCTGATTTAAAATATACCATTATCAAAGATTCTAAAAGTCTGATTGGGACCTCCCAAATAATGAATGTAAGTACAGATGCTGATGAGATAGCTACCTATCGCGGTAAATTGATTACGCTTTTTGGTGCTCCCCTACATGAAACGATTCAAGATGATAATGCATTCACGTACCTATTTGAAGCTAGTGATCATGCAAATCACAAATGGCTGTTCACGGCTTATCAGGGACCCTCTGGATTCGCGATTGGTGGCAATCCTAGACAAAAAGATAGCAAAGCTGCAGCAGTTGCATTTGTAGAAGATCTGAACACAATGGCTCCAGCTGACTTTGAGCGTTCTTTAACTAACCGTGATGACAAAACCAACATTACATATGGCTGTAAAGATATGAAATGCTATTCAAAATGAATAGGAGTATGAAATATATGCCAGGCAAGCGCGCAAATTGATGTCGGGAGACAAGAACATATAAATATTAGGATTCACGCGCTGCACGGCATTTTGAGTTATATGATCAAGTTCATGTCATTGATCGATGTTAAGAACTTAATCCCATTACCGTTAAGTGACAAGAACTTGCACCCATCTTCGATGACACGAACGCATTACGCTAACGGGTACGATAGTTCAACCACGACATCACGGCAGCCGGCCATACGATCGGCTGCTGTTGTTCGTTAAAGTAACGGGAAGATGTCTTCTATTAATTTGAAAAAGGTAATGTTCATCTTGGGAAGAATATGTAGTAATCAGGAAAGATTAAGGAAGGTAGAAGTGAATCAATGACCCTCTCAATAATCCAGCTATATTCTGAACCCGGTTGTTATTTTTCGATATCTTATAAGGTGCAGGGTTACATCAGTGAGATACTCAATGACAAAATAATGGTACCCCACAATATCTTTGAGAAGCTTAAGGGGAATAAAATGTCACTTATGGTATCGACTAATTCTCAGACAAAAATAGTCGAAGTAAAAGGCCCTAGCCGGGATACCCGTAATAAAATCCTTACTTGGGGATTATGGCTCCGTATGAAGAAATAGTCAGAAACGATGATGAGAGACAAGCATTTATAACGTATTTTTTTAAGTCCATTAACATGTTGTTTGCCAGATACGACGTTACTACAGAAGAAATATCAATCGTTGAACGTCATGTGAGGGATGTGATCGTAAACGATCCCAATTACTATGTAGAAAAAGAGCTATTCGAGGAAATTGATTTATCTGATATAGATTTTGACTAAATATTATTGAACTAACGGGTACGATAGTTGAACACCGAAAGGGCTGCCATGTAGTAGCCCTCCATTACGGGCAGTTATGCGCAACTTCTGATTATTATACACGTTTTTAATTTATGGGATTATTTGCAATGGACTTAAACTGTAACTAGGTATTTATTTACTTTGCTTGAGTATTGGACGCGAAAAGGAGTCAAGATGAAACGAAAACAGTCAAGATTACTTCTCTACTTTGTGTGCGTATGTCTCCTCATGCTTTATATTGGACATAAAAGCGGATATGCCCTCAGTGAAAGCAAAGCGTTGGAAGATTCGTATCCGCACGTAGACGGGGAAGGCGTGTACCACCAAGCGTTCGGGACGAAAAAAATAGTCATATGGAAAACCAAGCATATGGATTATGTTAAGCTGGTTACCACGAAATGGGGATTTCTATATCGTGTATCCAACGTCTCCCAAATACTTCCTAGTGCGAGTGAGCCGAATACGATCAAACGAACATGGTCCGCTCACTTGAATGCCAAGAAGAGATACGAAACAATTTTTGCCGTCGAGACAGTCAACCCTGAGATCAAAAGCATCATCATTAGTAACGACAGCATTGATGATGTTGTAGCGGATGATTTGGACGTTATCAAGAGCAATTCAACCGTATGTATTGAATTACCTGTAATTAATGGTTATGTGGCGTCCTATCAAGAATTAAGCCCCCAGGACTCGACCGCATTTATTTTTAGAGGGATGGATAAGAACGGTAATATGGTCTCTGTAACAAGGTAGTCTAAAATTTTTGACGGATACGAGAGCTCAACAAACATCAAGAGAAGGCTGTCGACAAGCGTGATCGATGGCCTTCTCCGCTATCGGGCAGGTTAATTCCAATATGTGTTAATATTAGGTTTTCTGTAAGGCCAACTAATTTTCGGGGGTAGAAGCAATGGTGTCTAATATTCATCATTTGGCAAGGGGCATTATTATCAGTAGCGACAAGGTTCTATTGGCGCATGCAATTGGACATATTAATACCTTTTTGCCAGGTGGCCATATTGAATTTGGTGAAAGTGCGCCAGAAGCTCTAAAACGCGAAATTGAAGAAGAGATAGGGTTGTCTTGCAATGTAGAAATCTTTTTAGGAGTGGTTGAACATAAATGGGAAAAAACAAGGGGCTACATTGTGAAATCAATCAAGTTTTCAGAGTAAACATATTCGAACTGGACGCATCCAAATCCCCGGCCTCTCGTGAGTCTCATATTGAATTTTATTGGGTATCTGTAAACGAGCTCGATAAGCACATTTTACAACCTTATCCTTTCCGCAAACTTATTCTACAGCTTGTAAATGGCGACGATTCGGTATGGTGGGAAAGCACATTAGATAGAGAAATCGATTCAGACAATATCGGATGAGTTAACCCAGGGAATTCAACTAACTGGTACGATAGTGGAATGAAGCAGATTGCAGCGACAGTCTGCTTTTTTCATTGAAGTAACGGGAGAGTTAAATAAATGGTAAGGAGTGGAGGTATGATTGACAGGAGGGTATTAAAGACCTATGACCATGAAATTGATGATGGGTTGAACGAAATTTCAGATACAGCAATAATATTAAACTTCAACAGTGCAATTTATAGTCTGTATCCACATTTGATACCGATTTATGCCCATGCTTATGATGCGTGGGACGATATAATTATTCCATTATTTTATGAAATGGTTTATAAAACGTTTGCTTTTAAATATGGAGTTAATATAACTCCAAAAGAAACACATTCGTATATGTATTCATTAAATTGTTATAAAGGAATCCATCATATTGAGTGTATTCCTAAAGATTTAACTATTAAAGCTTTAGTTAATGGGGAATTGGTGAACATTGATACTGAGTACTTAAAAGATAAGATTTTGATTTTTAAATCTTTCGGTGACGGTCTGCATTTTTTAACTGGTGGAATTGATGCGAGTCAAGCGTCCAAGGTACATTTCGACCTTGTTGAAGTTGATATTGCATATTCAGAAACGGGTTATCGTTCAAAAATTTCGGTATTTATTCATAAAGATGATTTAGATTATAGTTTTGTTGCGGAAACTTACAAATGTGAATGAACATAAATAATTTGCCGTTAAGCTAACGGGTACGATAGTTCGGCACAAACACATGAGGCCGCCGATATTGATCGGGCAGCTTTTCCGCATTAAACGGGCAGAATTGCGTAGTAAATGGTGTATATTAATGAGAGTGAGAGTAGTTAATAGGGGGTAGTCTAATGGATTTTCATATAAAACCATATGAAAATGCTGGTCCTATTTCGTTGGGAATGACTAAAGGACAAGTCAGGAGCGTAATGCCAGAGAAGCCAGATGAAAAGCATGATATTCGGGGGGCATATACTGACTTTTTTGTTAATTCGGATGTTTTTACTTACTATACAGATGAAAATGGATTTTGCGAAGCTATTGAGTTTTCTCAGCCAACAAAGGCTATATTCAATGGAAGAACTTTAAATGGGATTCCTTTTATAGAAGCAAAGAAGTGGTTGGAGCAATTTGATAATGAGTTAGAACATGAAGACAGTATAGGAGTTACATCATATAAGCTTGGTATTGGACTTTATGCACCTGATTATGATGAGGATGAAGAGCCTGGAGCATTTGTAGAAGCAGTAATCGTTTTTAGAAAAGGGTATTATGACTAGTGGAAATCATAAGAATCATTGAACTAACGGGTACAATAGCTGAACGAACAAGGAGCAGTTTGCCAGCTGCTCCTTGTTTTATTAAAGTAACGGGCACAGGATAGTTTAATCATTTTCGCGAATAACTTCAATTAGTGGGTTCATAAATATGTCCATATCTCGGATCAAATTTGAAGGAGGAACAAATAAGCCGTATGGCTTCTTCTTTATAAATAACTTGTTGGGCTCAAACAAATGAATCAATACATTTTTATTGTAAAACGATAAATTAAGTGATAAAATCAAAAATGAGGTGAAATAGATGAAAAAAGAGACGCTCTTTTTAAAAGTTGTTCTGGTTGTTATGGCAATTCCTGCATTAGTGATGTGTTTTTATGGACTCCCAGCGATGGCGCATAGTATGATGCCGGATTTCCCGGATATTAAAGTTTATCTTTCCGCTTTGGCTGCGTATGTGGCGTCTATTGCGTATTCATTTACGCTACTTCAGGCATTTAAGCTTCTCAGGTACATCGATACAAATACCGCTTTTTCGCAAACCTCTGTTTTAGCGCTTAAGAAAATAAAGCGAGCGGCGGTTGTCGTATCACTCATGTTTGCATGTAATCTCCCGCTTTTCTACTTTGTAGCTGACGGCGCAGACGCACCAGGCGTCATGGTCATCGGGCTATTTATAACCTGTGCGCCAGTCGTAATCGCAGTATTTGCCGCAGTTCTTGAGAAACTGCTCAAAAACGCGATCGAGATCAAAGAAGAACAGGAGTTGACCGTATGATAGTGGTTAACATTGACGTCATGCTTGCAAAGCGGAAAATGAGCGTTACTGAGCTATCGGAGAAAGTCGGCATTACAATGGCGAACCTGTCGATACTTAAAAACGGAAAAGCGAAAGCCATTCGAATCTCAACACTCGAAGCGATCTGCAAAGCACTCGATTGCCAGCCTGGAGATATTCTCGAGTATCGGCAGGATTGAATAAAATAAAAAAACCCGCCGTACGTCGCAGATGTAAGTAATGATGAAGAGTTCGAAAGCTAATCAATCCTAACGATTACATAGCCTTCGCCTTTGAGGCTAACGGCAATATGACACTATACCATAAGAATAACTCATCAATAATAATGCTTGCTCATGACCATTGTTTTGAGCACATTACACCCCTTGATGGTTATCCAGAATATACAATATACAGAATTAATGATTGTCCAAACTTGTTGCTTGGGTTGAAGAAGTTGCTAAGCAAGAACTAAGTAGATTGATAACACAATGAATGATTAAGCTAACGGGTACGATAGCTCAATAAAGACATGACGGCAGCCGGTCAGAACGATGAACTGCACCCCATTTGTTAGACACGACTAACAAAGGAGGTGCAGTTTTTTTGCCTAAATTCAGTTTAGATGAGAAATTGGAGGCCATCCATAGGTATCAGAATGGTGCTGAAGGAGTCAAAACCATTGCGAAATCATTAGGGATAAATCATGAAGTTTTACGTATGTGGATTAGGCAATACGAATATCACGGCATAAAAGCTTTTAAAAAGAGCTATACAGCTCACACCATCCCATTTAAACCAGACGTACTCAACTATATGAACGAGAACGGGACGTCTCCAAATGAAGCTGCTGTCATTTTCAATATCTCCTCTCCTGGGATCATTAGAAAATGGCGCAGTCAATTCAATGAACATGGAATGAACGCCCTAAAATCAAAGAAAAAGGGGCGTTCACTCATGACAGATAAACGCAAAAAAATGACGAAGAAGCAAGAACCTGCCGAGGGCTCAGTTGAAGCTCTACAAGCTGAATTAGAACGTTTGCGTATGGAAAACGCCTACTTAAAAAAGTTGAATGCCTTAGTTCAAAACAAGGAAAAATCACCAAACAAGACAAAGCGCAAGTAGTCTATGAATTAAGGCTCGAATTCCCGGTGATTGAATTGCTAAAGCTCGCTGAAGTCCCACGTAGCACCTTTTATTACTGTGTAAAACAGTTTGGGAAGCCAGACCCAGACGAAGAACTGAAACTCCTTATTCAATCCATATATGAGGAACATCAAGGACGTTATGGCTATCGTCGTATTCGTGATGAACTAGTTAATCGGGGCCACCGAGTTAATCATAAAAAAGTGCAGCGTATCATGAAGGAATTAGGTTTGAAATCTGTGGTACGCATGAAGAAATATCGTTCCCATAAAGGAACAGTAGGTAAAATTGCGCCTAACGTACTGGATCGTAATTTTCAATCAGATAGGCCAAATGAGAAGTGGGTTACCGATATTACGGAATTTAAGTTGTTTGGTGAAAAGCTGTATGTATCACCTGTTCTGGACTTGTTTAACGGCGAGATTATCACCTACACAATAGGGACTCGCCCTACCTATTCCTTAGTCTCCGAGATGCTAAATAAGGCCTTTAAACGCTTATCTGACGAGGATGAACTCCTCCTGCATTCGGATCAAGGCTGGCACTATCAGATGAAGCAGTATCAACATGCTTTGAAGAAACAAGGAATTACCCAAAGCATGTCGCGCAAAGGAAATTGTTACGATAACGCGGTAATGGAAAACTTCTTTGGCATTATGAAGTCGGAGTTTCTTTATCTTAATGAGTTTGAAAGTGCAGATCACTTTAAGCAAGAACTAGAACGATACATTGATTACTACAATCACAAACGCATCAAGTCAAAATTAAAAGGCATGAGCCCGGTACAGTACCGAGCTCATGCCCAACAGGTTGCATAAAAATATTCGTCTAACTTTAAGGGGTCACTTCACGATCGGCTGCCGTTTTCCACGCTAACAGGCAGTAACGTTATATAAAAAGGGATCGCCGGCTGCAGCGCAGTTAGATTGATCCTTTTTTTTATTTGCTAGGGATTGGCATATTTCACCTTAGTAAATAGGGAGAAACTTTGTTAGGATTGGACAAAAAGATACCTGAATTAAAAAAGATTAACTATCAAAGGGAACCTTTTGTTTTTGATTTTTATCTAATCAATGAAACGAAAGGAGGGTATTAATTGCAGAAAGAAGAATTGGTCCAATTTGCTCAACAAGGAAACAAGGAAGCATTTGTCCGTTTGATTCATGAATCGGAAACAACGATGTACCGCGTGGCAAAATCGATTCTCAAGACCGATGATTCGGCTGCGGATGCCATACAAGAAACGATTTTAAAAGCTTTTAGTTCGATAGGTTCTTTGAGGGAACCTAAATTCTTTAAAACGTGGTTGATTCGAATTTTGATCAATATCTGCAAACGGATAATTCATTCGAACCAAAAGGTGGTTCCTATCGAGGAATGGATGTATCCCATTAAAACGCCATCTTACATATCTTTAGAAATACAGAATGCGATGGACTTCTTAGAGGATGATCATCGGACGATCGTCACGCTTTTTTATTACGAAGACCTAAAAATCAAAGAAATAGCTGAGGTGTTGGAAATTCGTGAAGGAACGGTGAAATCCCGGCTTAACAGGGCTAGAGGAAGACTCGCAAAATTACTTGGGAATCATAAGGAAAGGGGTACTTCTTATGAAGAATAATTTCGATTTTGAACTGAAACGAATGATAAAAAAGAACGACTTTACAGAAATACCTGAAATTGTTCGTACAAGAATTGATGATACGCTTGCATCGCTTCCGGAAAAAGGAGCTTACGAGTCCATGAAACCAAAGAAAAAATTAACAAAGCGTATGGGGATAGCTGCTGCACTGGTAGCGATGTTAGCATTTACTTTGCCCGTAGCAGCTAGTTCCATATCTGAACTCGTGGCAAAAAGGACGAAAGAAGTTACAGATTTTGCCGTAAGCACTAAGGGTTACATTGTATTAGATGGTTATTACTATCGGGCAACGGGTGAGATGCTTAGTGAAGAAAAACTCGGAGACAAAATTGCTGAGATTAATCGTATCGGGGAATGGCAAATTAAGCGATCCGGCGACTCTAACGTATTTCCGCCAGGAGTCATTTATTCCATTAAAGGTAAAGATGTCAAAGAGACAATTGCGGTTCGGGTTTCAATTGGTAAAGAAGATAAGGGTCCTTACGGATATGTGGTTCTCCTGCGTTCAGAAAAAGTAGAGCTGCCCGATACAAATAAGATCATCGGTGCGAAAAACGACCCGGAAGAAGTGGCAATCGCTTTAACAAACATCAGAGCGATAGCACCTTATCTTTACGAGTTAAAGACCGAACAGAATGGCGTTACGTCAAATTTAGCTACTTACAGGTCGGATAATGGAGTAACCTTATATTATAGTATCCCGGAAGCGGACTATAACGAAACTCAAGGCTTCCTTTTTGTATATGAGTATCCCAAAGAAATTGCAGAAAAAATAACGAATTCTGCTTTTAGCCCTAAAATAAAGAGCGAAATAGTTACTATTGATGGGAAGAAGGTACAGAATCACGCACCTGATTCAAATTACAAGCCACCAACAGCAAGTGAAACATTTGAACTAAACGGAATCCAGTGGAGTTACTATGGGGATCATTTGCTTCGTGGTGAGAAGGAAGGGCATTATTACGAAGTTCAAACACAAGGTAAATTCACTCATGATAGTTTAGTTAGGTTATTGAAAGATTTTAATCAACACGGTAATTAAATTTAATTCAATCTATCCAAGCTTTCTCGGTACGATAATTCAATACTTATGGCTACCAAAATGAAAGGTATTGTCTAGTTGTTGGACTATATCGAATACGGAAATCTAAACATTAAAATATGCTGATATTTGTGATTACGCTAACGGGTAACGATAGCTGAATAAAAGATATTAGACGAAGGAGCTGCTGCGGCAGCTCCTCTTGCTTATTCGCAAAATTATGTTTTTTATACAGATGTCTACTGGGCATTGAGTTAAAGGGCAGATTAGTTAAATAGTTGAAAGTTTTAGACGGAACGTATACTGTATAAATATACTTTATATAGATTATTTATGCGAGGGGCTGATTAGATGAATTTATTAGATATCAATGAATTGTCAACAGATCAAATACTTAATATCTTTCACTTAACTGACGAAATTAAATTGGGGATGCACAAAAATTGCTTGATGGGAAAGGCATTTATTTTATTCTTTCCTGAATTAAGCATTAGAACAAGAATCACTTTTGAGAGAGGAATTAAAGAGTTGGGAGGAGAATGCATTTTATTTCCTTCCGAGACCTTAGATAGAAGGGAACAGTTGAGTGATGCTGTTAAATACATCGAAAACTGGGCACAGGCAGTCGTTGTTAGGCACGCTGATTTTTCAAAAATACAAGAATTATGTAGTCACTCAGCTATTCCCGTAATTAATGCGATGACGGCCGTTAATCATCCATGTGAGATATTATCTGATTTGTATTCTATAAGTAAAAGAAGGGAGCAGTTTCAGGAACTCGTTTACACTTTCGTAGGTCCAGCAGGGAATATTTGCAATTCATGGGCTGCCATTTCGAATGTGATGAATTTAAAATTTAATCATGTTTGCACGAAGGGTCATGAGTTAGGGGACGATTCAGACTTTTATAAGTTTCATACTGATCTCGACGAGATTCTTATGCAGAGCGACGTGGTATTAACGGACTCATTACCCAAAGAGTTGCAAAACGAAGAGTACATCGCCAAATACCAAATAACCTTAGAGAGAATGAAATTAACTCAGAATAGAGCAATGTTGAACCCGTGTCCACCTTTTTTTCGGGGTGAGGAAATTAGTGAAGAAGCGATCTCTTCTGAATATTTTGTTGGTTATGCATTTAAAAAAGATTTACTATTTGTTCAACAAGCAATCATTTTACATTGTCTGTTGAACTAACGGGAGCTTAACACTCACCAAGACGAGATTACCTGCATATATAGGGCAGCCTCGCCTGTGCAACAGGCAGGATAGTTGAATCAGGGAATCAATATACTATATGAAGTGTATTTGATTATAAGAGCAGGAGATCTAAAATGGAAAAAATCTTAAAAATAATCAATTCCGTTTCTTTGCTCATTCTTGCTCTGAGTTTACTTTACATTGCAATGCAATTTCCCGCCCTTATCGAAAGGCTTTACATCATTGCTGAAATGCTAAGCCACGGATAAATATTACAAAAGAAGGATCTGAACGATTGTAATTTCTCCTTGCTCATTAAACTCCCATGGAAGAACGCAATTACTTCCATAATCTGTGGTGTCGTGTGAGCGGCATGGATGGCTAACGGGCAGAATAATTCAATAAAAAAAGACTAAATGATGCTCATTCTGATTCATAAATATGGTAATCCTGAATTATATGTATCATGTAAAATGGGGTGAGAATGCATGTTCCATATAAGAAACATAGAAGACTTCTATAAATACAAGGAACTTTTAAGTAAAGTCTGTAACCAAGATTGTGATTTGCCAAATCAAGTTTTTCGTAAAGAATTTGGTTACTATCTATTTAAACAATTTGATGATGCAATGAGTGATTGGGGGACACTTCAACACTTGGCATCAGTATCAAAGGACGAATATATAGTAACCGCCGTTTTAGACCCTAAGCCAATGGAATACTACTTCAAAGAGTTTGGTTACTTTAATTGGATTAAGTTTCCGAAGAATATTGAAAGTAACGAGTATTGGAATGCACTTGAATTAGGACCAGAGAATTGGCCAGCAGATTCAATTTCCAACAACTCATTTACGGTTGTTTGGTATAGCCCTTCCATGAAATGGGCTATATGGGGGGATAGGAATTACGAAGTAAGTATATTAGCTTTTAATAACGAGGAAATCTTCAGATCTGTATTGCCATTCTTAAAATCATGGCGTAAGTTTGATGAAACGGTAATTTCTTGGCTAGAATTGGCTTTTAGAGAACTGCCAGTAGAAATCGTAAAAATACTCAAAGCTAATTACTATTAATTAAAGAGAACAACAAACCTTTATTACGCTCCCATGGAAGAACGCAATTACTTCCGTGGTGTCGCGTGAACGGCATGGATGGTGGGAAACGATAGTTGAGGTGTATGCGCTTGCACAACTCCTCATTTGTTTATTTAAGTAACTGACAGGATAGCTCAATAGTTAGAAATTATGGCGTGGAACTAAAAGGACATATAAACTCTATTGACATAAAGATTAAAGTGCACAAAAATGGAAAAGTATAGGTGATTTTAAGGGGGCTACACATTCAAATAAGATATGGGGTGTTTTTATTTCGGTCGTGTTAGCAATGCATATTCTTACACATTTTCTTGTAGGGGGGGTTATTTGCACCGTACTGGCGGGAAGACAAAAGATGTCTTTCTATAACAAAATCGCCTTTATTTCGATGGGTGGATTTTTTGGTATATTCCCAGATTTTTTTGGACCTCGTGATATTTCGCCGTGGTCACATTCCATTCTTATAATGTCTTTGATAATGATACCAATAGCTTACCTACTCAAGAGGTTTATTTTTAACCGCACCTATTTATCCTTATATATAAGTGTAACGGGGAGTGTGCTGATAGGTCACATCTTTGTTGATTATCTGGGGCATGGAGTACATATGTTCTATCCAATTTCACAAAAGGCATTCTCCCTGCACCTTATTTTTCTTAGCGATCCCACAGTCTGGTTTCCTATTTTAATCGGAATCGTTAGTTTCCTTCTTCCGATCAAACGAAAGCTATTTATTGATTGGATGTTAGTTTCCCTTGTAATTATTTATTTGGGAATAAAACTAATCACGGTGTTGCAAATTGAACAACACATCGGTGAGGAATATGCTCTTACAGGAAACGCGGTTGTAAGTGTGTATCCCTTAGAAGAATATCAAGTCGAGGAGTTAAGTGATTATTGGAAATTAGGATATGATATAACTGACTCGCAAAGGGATATCAGGGGTATTGTACCGATATTGACAAAGGACAATTTTGTCAATGTAAATTATATCTACAATTCAAAAGGTGAAGTCATCATAAGTCCTACTGGGAAGGATAGGATGGAAAGGGTTTACCGAGAATCAGCAATGAACAATGAACAACCCTTCTTTGTAAAAGAGGAAACTCAGGTTGGTAATAACGCTGTTATTTTAGCTGAAAATCGGGAGGGAGATGAATATGTATTTTTTCTCCAAGATAATATATGGAGTTTAGCTCCTGTGGATACTAAAACACAACTGATTACCGAGGGTATGGGGGTGAAATGATGTTCGCTTCCATTACGCTAACGGGAACGATAGTTGAATAATAATGGATGAGCAGGCGCTGCGGTGGCCTGCTCATTTTTTTTAAAACTAACGGCAGTTAAGCATGATATTATGAAACTATTATCACTACGATTCTTTGCTCCGATTAAAGGGGATTAGATTATGGAGATTGCTGGATATCGCGTTATTAAGGGAAAAGAGCAGTTTAATCACAGTTTTGGGGGGACAGGTTGGAAAACACCTATTTGTGTGAATTGTCTCACTCCAATGCACCTAATCTTTAGCTTTGACCTTACAGATCCTCGACTAAATGTACACCGCAAAGCTACGTTGAATAGCTTACCTCTTGTCACCTGTCTAAATTGTTCGGGTTATTGGAAACCCCAGGTTTTTCAGCTTGAACCTGTAGCTAAAGCTATAACTGTTATTGAACAAACTGATTCAGAGCATTGGATCATGGAAGATGATGACAAATTACCGTGTCCTCTCCCTTTGAACAGCGTAAAACTGATACCTCTATTAAAGATAGATATCCTATTAGATGATGCGGGCAACGATGAACCCTTTACCTTATTTGGTTCAGAATACATATGCCGCTTACTCGGTCCGCCTTTGTTCGCAACTGATAAGATTCAAAAGCAGTGTTCCTCTTGCGGCAAGGAAATGCAGTACATAGCAACCATCGGCAGCGAAGATTATAATTCCGATGGTTTGATACATGATGGATTTTCGTTCCATATAGGTGAATCATTCATCTATTTCTATTTGTGTACAGATTGCTTAAGGCTTGAGTCAGAAACGCAAAGCACCTAATGACAGGGTTCATTGAACTAACGGGTACGATAGTTGGAACACCGAAAGGGCTGCCGCGTGGAGCCCTTCGTTACGCTAACTGGCAGGTTAGCGTAACCTTTTATCGCAGATAGCGTCTAAATTATTACATATTCAGGATTCATAAACGAGGTGAGCTAATAATAGAATGAAAAAACGAATTTTACTTTTTGTTAGTATTATTGTGTTCGTGGCAATTATCGGCGGTATTACATTGCATAATTTTGCTAAAAACCTAGGCGAAAGTTACAATCAAATAGGTTAATGGGAAAAGAGGACTTACAAATCCTGGCGTTAAGCTAACGGGTACGATAGCACAATGTGAACAGGCTGCCGTTGTCGGTAGCCTATTCAGCTAACTGGCAGTAGAGCGTGGTGGCTACTTGGTTAGGTAGTTAAGAGTTAGCGGTGACCTCATAATACGAATGGGCAGAATAACGAAGCGATGTATATAATTAAACTTTACCTTTTTCGAGAGTATTGACTGTTATATGAGTAAGAGAAAAGGTTTAAAGGGTTATGTTATGTACACTCAACCGATTGCCCTACGTTCAGTCTATGGAACTGGACATGGATGGTTGTCGTTAATACTTTTATACTTTGACACTTTAATGTAATACTTTTTAAATTTTAATCTAATATATCAACTCCGGATATTTAGGCAGCAAGCATCTCCAAAAATCTCTCCGATCTAAAGTATTCAGTACATTAATTATTAATGTGTTACAATGCGCGGAGGAAAGAGGAAAGGCCCCTAGAACAGGAGCCTTAAGGATAGTTGATCCGAAAATTAATCCGGATATATTTAAGCATCGCTTTGCGACTCATTGGAAAGCCGTCTATATTAAAGGGTATTCATAACCCTACTTAATTGGTTAAGGATATACTGATAAAATGGTCTATGTAATGCTCCATCAATCCTGTTTTGGCTTGAAGTAATACATAGCCATCTCCATTATTATTAAAGCTCAGTTGGTCTGCCAAGGCGAATAAGACCTCGCCAGCATTTATAAATTTATTTCTTGGTCTACAAAGGAAATAAAAAAGAAGCCTTTGCTCAGGCTTCTTTTTGCATTGTATTAGATATGGTATACTGAGATGAAGAACGGGTAGGGAGTGATGGTGGTTATGGCCAAAAAAATGGACCATGAGACAGTCATCCAGTTAAAAAGTATTTTTAAAAAGCTAAATGTCAGTAACCAGAAGGTCCTGATTGATCTTCAAAATGAAACGCTTGAAATACAAGAAGATGAAATGGGTATTGAAGATCTGTTGGAGGCTGCAGGAACACTGTCTCAAGAACGGGCAAATGAGTTAATGTGTGATGTGAATAGTGCTCGTGAGGAATGGGATCGATGAAGGGATACTTGTTGGATACGAACATAGCCATTGCAATATTGAGTAACGAATCTCGTGTGATCGAGTTTATTCAACAGGCTTCACGTGACCGCATGAAGATGTATTTCTCGGTCATAACAGAGTGTGAGGTTCTGTCAGGGCTAAAGGATGACGAACATTTGCGAGCAGCAAAGTTATTTGGGTATGGGCGGGTCATTGAAGTTTCATCAGAAATTGCTAAAACAGCCGGATCATTACGAAGGACTCAAAGGGAGAAAGGACGGAAACTAAAAACGCCCGATGCTCTTATTATTGCTTCAGCTGTGAATGAAAACTTATGCCTTGTTTCAAGAGACCACGATATGAAATTCGTGAATGAAGAGCTGAATATAAATGTGATAGACATCTAATTCCCGCCTCTTGCTATTGGAGTGCGGGATTTTTGTTATGGTAATTTACATCGGATCGAGACCGCCAACAAGTATTGCCGAGCTCTCTTACATTTAAAGTTAGCTCGAGGCAATGAGGAAATGGCGAGCTTTATAACATGGTATTAAAACTCGCATCTATTAAGAAGTAAAAAACCTCACCTCTTGGGTGTTTCTTGAACATCATGGCTTCCTCCGCTTTCGTTAACACTCCATCTCCTCAAACTATCATGTTCTGCGGAGTAAGGGGAAACATGATTCCACTTTCGCTATCGCTTCGTTCCATTATCGTTCTAAATGCATCCGGCTATTTCAAAGAAGCAAAACCTATCGAAGAAGCGGAAGGTTTATTTCGCAGGTCTTCCCGCGTGCATCCTTATCGTTTTTCGTTTTTCAAAGTAGACACTCGTCATACCTTAGTCATCTGGTCGTATTTCGATCACATAGAACCTCACCGCACAAGACGATAAAATTTTTATGAGAAAATCGCTCAAAAAACTTTTTATCATCCCTTCGGACACCCTTGCCCTACGAGAACCTATATGTTCCTAAATCTGCGATGGCTACGGTACAACGAGTAATTATTGTTCTTTGAAACCTACATACGACTAAGCAAGTCAGCAAGAAAGAAACTGCTCACAAACATTAACACCTTCCGCTCATTGCCGCTCGGGCTAGACAGGCAGGCGGTGTCCGAGTAAGGATCAGAAAATCAAGCCGGAAAGGCGGTGAAAGCGCCTTTCACTTGGCATAGCCTATTGGATTATACCCTATCGCCATTAAGCTCGAATCCAGGAATTACAACAAACTCGCTGACGTCATTTTCTTTTTTTATGTCACGGGATAGATAATTATCTTCCGTTGTACGGCTCGTGGCATGATCAAGGGTTTTAGCAATCTTATCAACCGGTGCGCCGCTGTTATAGGCAGCTCGTGCGAAATAATGGCGAAAATAATGGGCAGTCGTTTTCTGATTATGCTCTGTCCGTAGATTCGCCGCGGCCAGTTTTTTTGTCACGATAGCTGATAAGCTCGTAAGTAAGTAATGCTTCCCATTTCGATTTGGGTAGAGCGGGCTCTCGTCATTTGGATCAATAGTGGTACTTAATCCAAGGCGACGACGATACTCCTGCAACTCTTGAAGAACGTAATCCTTGATATGAGCATGTCTCTCTCCGCCGCGCTTTGTCTTTGTTCGGACATAGTATTTATGCCGGATCGAGTCGAAGTAGAGGTCTTTCCACATCGGCGTAATGACCTCATTAATCCGCAATCCTGTACTGACCAGGAGGAGCATCAGGCTTTTGAACTTAGGATCGTCCTTATAGAAATGTACAGCCTCCTGCAGCGAAGCCGGAGATATTTCTCGATCTGGAATTTGAGATTTGTCTAAGGTAACGCCAGTAAGTCCACGAGTCAAATCCCGTTTCAGATATTTTTCATCAAAACACCAAGAGAGGAAAGAGGAGAGGATCGCTATTTTTTTCGCTTGTGTCTTCTTTTTTGGATATTCACATTCAATCCACTCCTGATATGCCTCAATCTGGGACCGTTTTAGTTTGCGAAAATCGGATATTTCATACTCGGTGACCTTACGCAAAAACTGAAGGAGTTCGCGGGCATATTCAGTAATTGTTCTTGGATTACGGCTGCCATTTCTTCTGTGTAGGAATAAGTAAACCATTCCGATATTTGAAAGCGGCTCATAATCATAGTCGCCTTTATCATTCTCTGAAGCAATAATTGACGAATATATAATTGGAAAGAAATGATCATCCGTTAAACGATGTATGAGTTGTGGATCATATAAATTTTCTAGTGCTTGTGCAGAGTTATTCGTGTATAACTGTAATTCACTATATTCAGTCAAATATCTCACTCACCTTATAGTGATATTTATAAGACTAGTATAGCAAAATTGATTTATAAAAATAGTTCTATAAGAGAAAGTTTGTAGATAGAAGGGTTAAGAAAAAATAATAGATAATTAGTTTTTCTTTAACCGGATCTTTATGTTTGTCATTCTATATAAGAATAAGTTTGAAAAGTGATCTAATAAGAACTTTGGTACTAAAAAGCAAGTAAGGTCAGTCTTATTTTAAGAAATCTTTTCCTATGGTATCATTGTTTTATATATGCTGATTAGTTTATGAGTGAATAGAAAAATTACAATATTGTGAGATAGCTTGATAAAAATCCAGACAGACATTCTCATGGTTAAAAAAATTATTGGAGGGAGAGAACGATGAACGAATATTTAGATACGACCCAGGCTGCTAATGAATTAAAGGTTACAGTAGGATCAATATATAAAATCGTGAACCTTGAGGATGCGAAGAAGCGACTTAATCCCGTTAACCGTTTAACACATAAAGGAGATGGAGGATACCGATTTACGTGGGAAGAGATCGAGCGTATTAAACCGGCATACGTGAAAGAGGATTTAACATCGGCACAAGCTGCTAAAAGAATCGGAAGGTCTACAACCTATATTCACCAGCTTTTTAAAAAGGGATTGCCTCATTATGAAATGGAGTTTCGTGGGAAGCGAACGTATTTTGTTAAAGATGTCGATCTAGAAAGATTTCTGACTAACAATCCGGATTCAGGTAAATATGATACCATTTACGACCGAAAATCGAAGGTTTTCTTATTCCAACCATACCGCTTGGGGAATAGATTGGCTCGCGTCTGCAGCATGAAGCGTGTAAATCGAAACCGGATTGAAGTTATGCTGCAGGTTAGTATGGACGAACGAATACCACTAGAAAGAGCGATCGATGAAGGATGGCGGCCTGCTACCACTATTACGGATCGTAAAGCTATAACCACTTATGGATATGCCGTGTTCCAATTTCCACTGCCTATTACTCTGGACTCCATGATTTACACCATCATTGAAGAGTTTTTTAAGCTGATTGGTCCTGCAAATCTTCGCATCCAGATAGGTGAAACCATTCAGGTTGAAGTGAAGAAGTCTGTTTTGACTGGTGTAATGCCGTCTACTCATCCCGATATGATCGACAAGCTGAAAACTTTTATACGTTCAGGTGAGATTACGCCTAAATACGATGGAACGCTCATCGAGACGGGTTTATCGCCGGTGACGTTCTATTTATCTGAGCAAGAAAAGGACAAACTAACTGCTAAAGCGAGTAGTGCTAACAAATCGCTGCAGGAATGGCTGGAATCCATTGTTTTCGAAGCTTTAGGGAAGGAATTATTACACGAATGAGAGCAGAGTACAAAGCCAACTGCCACTTTCTCGAAGAATGAGTAGAAGTGAAATTTATTTTCCTTTTTTAGGGGGGGCTATCCAACGATATTTGAAAGGAATGGGTTTATTTGAAGAGTGTCAAACTGACAAAGGCAGATCTACATAAGTTACCTGAAAATGAAGCGTTAAAAGAAAAGTTTATCAATATACTTGTACAATTTTATTCTCTATATCCCTGGCTGATCTCGAACAAAATCACGAAAAAGTTATTTCTAATTTTATCTCGGTACCAGAGAATCACTGGCATAAAACTGTTTCTGTACTATTAGATGAGATATTTCCGAATGCACCAATTGGTATGATAAGCTCCCGCAGACGTTGTGAGCACGCCAGAGGTCGAGATGGATCTGGAACAGTGTATCGAATTCTTTGCGAAGAACACAGATATGACGTTAAGTCTAGCGATGTGGGACATTTCACTAGGCAAGGGAATAGATGGTCTTACCGTTGCCGGATACATTCCGCAGGTAGCTAAAATATTAGACTAGCAAACTTTCTGTCCGATGACATTATAGTTGGGAACCAAACAGACTTTTTTATAAAATATCCAACTTTAATGGCTCTCTTTTCACAAATGGATTGAATTAATTTCAAACTTTAATGTAATTTCTGTGAGGCAAGAAACCACTGAAAACCCTTGTAAAATAAGGATTCTTCGGTTTCCAACCTTAATGTAAATTGACATTTTCATATGGTGTTATGCAAGAAGTTGGAGGTAAATAATACATAATTTATTTGAGGAGATTGTATTGTTGAATCGTGTAGTAGTCATTGGAAGATTCACTAGGGATCCCGACTTGCGCTAAACGCCTAGCGGAGTCGCAGTAACGCAATTCGTGCTTGCTGTTGACCGTCCGTTTATGTTGTGAGTAACGGTTATAATTGAGACAGATTGCGGTAATAAATGAGATAAATAACGTCATATGTTTGAGACAAATAGGAAAACCTTGATGACCAGATGCCTTGGTATATCAAGGTTTTTCCTATTGTTCAAAATATCTGTATCGAGAATTTGACCATACATGATAACATGAAACTTGGTGTTTTTTTCGGATAATAAATGATATTTATCGGAGGAATCATATGAGTTATGACTGGTCAAACATGGATTGGAAGCAAGAGGATGACCTCTATGCTCCTAAGCGGAAGGTAAATAACCGAAATAGTCATCAGCATCCGCATATTATCGGGAGCTTCTATAGTCAAAAAATGGAACGTCTCGTTGAGTATGAATCCTTAGGGGAACGACTCTTTTATTACTACTTGGAGTTGGATCAATCGGTTGTTAGATATTACGTTCAACCCGTTGAAATTCTTATACATAATTTAGTTAAAGAGTCATGGAATCATACTCCGGATACCTTAGTATTTCGTGAGAATACGATTCCGTTTCTTTACCAAGTAAAGCATGAACCCGAAGAAGAGAAAGATGAACGCTTAGAACAAGTCAATTATTTCTGCGAGGGATATGCACGAAGCCACGGCTGGGAATACCTTGTGATATACCCCAAAATGATGCCGTCCGTTCTCGCGCGTAATATTCGGTTCCTAAAAAACTTTCTTAAAGAGAGGTCTTATTATTCGGAATGGATTGAAAAGGTTACTTATCGATTAGTTTGTTTGGAAAGGAGCACGGTAGACAATCTAGCGGACTGTTTTAGTGACGAATACCATCCCCTACTAATTAAGCCTTTAATTTATCATTTGATAGCAAGGGGGCTCTTTCAAACGGATGTAAACCAAAATATCGCTTCTAATAGTTCCATAACAATTAACCAGCTCATGAATCCACTTATTTCAGTTGAAAAGCAGGTGTTAATAGATGTCTATCAACCAACTTAAACTGTACTCGGAGTTTTTCCTGTATGGAAAGAAACATAAGAACGAACTTTTGAAGATGGCGGCATAGAAAGAAAGATTTTGGATAAGTTAAACTTGGAGGTATCAGAAGGTGAGCTGGTCGCCGTTATGGGCCCATCTGGTTCAGGGAAGAGCACATTTCTGTCTATTGAGCCAAACGGGAAAAAGACTTACTCAATAAGATGGGTTTGTCTCATCGACTACTCGCATATCCTGATAAGCTTTCAGGTGGGGAGCGGCAGCGGGTCGCTATCGCAAGGGCACTAATGAATGACCCAGCTGTCCTTTTCGCAGATGAACCAACAGCAAGCTTTGATGCGTCAAGAGGGTTAGATGTAGTAAGCATGATCGCGAAGCAAGTAAAAGATCAGCAAAAGAGTGTGGTGATTGTTACACATGATGACCGAGTGTTGCCACTTTGTGATCGAGTGCTTTTCCTTGAAGAAGGAAAATTAATTTATAAATAAGATAAGCCTCCAAATTCACTTTAAACGTGATTTGGAGACTTTTTAATTCTTTCGTTTGAGACTTAGTGTATATCTAAATTCGATAGGAACCGAAAGTTAATCTGAACCTGAATTTCATGTCTTCCTCGAACCACATGCGGAAATTCGTTCCCCAAACGTTGTTGTGCAAATTGAAATGAAACCCTCCGTCCAGCGTCACGAACTTATTGTCGAATTGCAGCAACCGCGCTTCGCCCGGACAAACGACGGGGGCGTCAAGCGTCTCGATGGTCAGCTTTCCGTCCGCGCCTTCATAGTAAACCCCGCTATTTATGGCATGCATGTTCCGGTTTCCGTCCCTCACGACGGACAAAGGCGAAATCCGCTCGCCCAGTTTGTCCATCGTCCATCGGTTCGGATTGTCGACGAAAGGAACGAACGAGAACCACCCGGCTTCCGGCAAGCGGCAAGCCGGTTTGTCCTTCCAATGCAGTTCGATATCGATGATCGGCTCTTCGGATTTGAAAAGATAAGTAATCATGAGTTTTTTAGGCGCTCCAAAATACCGGCAAGCGTCGGAAGGCATTTCCAAGTTGGCGCGGACGATGGCGCAGTTCACTTGCCTCTCCAATCGCAGGCTTCTTAAGACCGGCGTGTACCGCTTATGCTCGGGAGTCGGCTTCGTATATTCCAAACCCGGCTTGCCGAGATCGGGCTCCGCCCACGTATAATGAACTTCAAGGTCTTTGGCATATTCCTTGTAGAAACGATCGTAATTTTCTTTACCGAACGTCTCATACTGAAATAAGCCTAGCCGTTTTTCGTCTTTTGCCCACGACTTTCCGTTGTGGTCGTCCAATTGTTGGATCGAGCCGTCTGTTGCGAAGCTTACGCGGAAATTCCCAAGCTCGTAGCTCCTGTTCGCTTCCAGGGTTTCGGTGCTTTCCTCACCGCATGTATTTTCCGGCTGCATCTTTTCGAACGTTTGCCGGGCCTCATTCTGCAGCTCCGGACTCAGCACCGCCAGAGCTTGATCGAGATAAGAGCGTTGTTCTTCCCAGGAACTTTCGAGCAAACGGTAGCTGCGCTTTTTGTAGTACGCATACAACGTTTCGTATTTATTTTTCACGGGAAGATTCACGACTTCATCCATCGCTCTAGCCGCCGCGAATTCCGCCGCGCCGTAATTCACGTAATCCGCCAAATAGCTTTTTTCGTCCAATCCCCAAGTGTGCTCCGGAATCAACATCAGACGGCTGCAAAACCTTTCGTAAGCTTCGCTATTGGTATCCAGCAGCCCGGAATCAACCCACTTATCCCGTAATCGGAGCAACTCCCGATAATGCGCGACTTTCTTGGGATCGGAAGCGACACCATGAATCCACGAGTCCCCGATTTCTTCCGAAATAATCGGTAACAATGGCCTGCAGGCAAGCAGCTTCTCTGCAAAGGCGTCCAGTGTCGAGGCGAAGATTTCCGCTTCCGGATACTTATCTCGCAAACGTTCGTACATTCGCTCGATTTCTTCGATGGAAGGAGGACCTGAATTATCTCCGGTATGCGCGAAATAAAGCGCGTCCTCGAGCCCTTCCACCTGGAGCGATTCGCCGTAATCCGCCGCGTAATTGACGACGATCTCCGAACTGTCGGCCGCGCGCCAGACGAATACCTTCGGAACGCTCGGAGGCTTGCAAGCCGGATTGACGCCCAAATGCAAATACTGAATTCCGTTTCTCGCCAGAATAGGCACCATGCCGATCGTGTGTCCGGGCACGTCTGTCATTTTCGCCGCGATCGTCGTTTTGCCGAATTGTCGGTCCAATTTTCGGGAAAGCGACAGGCCGAACTCGAACAGCTTTTCGTCCATGAGTTCCGTATGAGTCGTAAATGGACTCCCGTGCCAAACGATATGACCCTGTTCGATCGCCAGCTCCATTCGTTTGCACTGCTCTTTCGTTGCCGACGTTAAGTATTCCCGAATTAGCCAGGACCCGACCGTCCAGATAAATTTCGATTTTCCGTCTTCCTTCGCCAACCGTTCCGATAACGTTAACGCTTGCGGGATAAAGTTGTTCATGTAATTGTCGTAGACGTTGCCCGCCAAATCCGTAAAGCCGATATCCAGATGCGTTTTGAAGATGACGTGCACTCTTTTGATGGCTGTCATGAGAATGCCCCTCCGTTTCTTATTAAGGGGCATCCCAGGTCAAAGGACCTTTAGGGGTGCCCCAATCTTATTATGATTTCTTCAGAGGCAAGAACGTATAGTCAAACACAAATTCTTTATCAGTTAAACGATACTGCTCGAGTGTGTAGGGGCCACAGCTTCCAGAGCCGACTCCCGTCATCCCATAGTCAATGTTCCAGACCGTGCAGCCGCTCTTTTGCAGCTCGAAATGATGTTTTTTGACGGCGAGTTCTTCCCGTGTATAATCCGATGCACAGAAACTGAAGGGTTTTGTACTGGATACTTTAAGTGACATATTTTCATTCGCTAGCGTACATTCTTCTGTGCTATAGTGCGAGCCGTTCTCCTGCGGGTAAATGTAGTTTTCAAAAAGCTCCGGTACTTTTGCATGAAACATACTTTTATAGCAGCCAGCGTGCTTATCGCTGTAGCTCTCTTGTGGGCCATAGCCGAAATAGGTACAATTCTGAAATTCCTCGGTTAGAAAATAGCGCATCCCAAAGCGCGGCAGATAGGCTAGGTCCTGACGTACGGATACATGCAATGACACTTCAACGGCTCCGCTTCCATGCACTTTATAAACGGACTGCAGATTGCAGAAAGGCGCTGCGCGATCTGCCACAAGCGACAGCGGGCAGGTAATGGTAACACATGTATTGGATTGCTCCACTACTGTTTCGTATGTGTAGGCATAGGCTGCATCCAGCCGCAGGCTTTTCCAGGACCGTTTGCTGTAACTGGAAATCCCAGCCTCAATCATATCGTTATCCGTAGGGGCGCGGTAAATATCAAATTCAGCGGGTCTCACAAAACACTCGATGCCGTCTATCACACACGAATCAAACGTACCGAGTCTTGTATTAAAATGATAAGAAAAAGCTTCACCACAAATCAGCCATCCGGTTTCGGTTTGCTTAGCCGTTACGACAGAGCGCGACACAGGCAAGGACACACTCATTTCTTCTGTGGAAAGATCAAATTGATCAAATCCAAGCGATGTTCCGGCCGGGATTAGCGGATGTGCGGCTTTTTGCAAATATTCGAATTTCAGATATACACGAGCTCCGTCTATTGGAGGGAGCGAAAGCGGTAATGGTGCTTTTGCGTGCGGGGCCAGGTTAAAGTTGGCAATGCTGCCTTCTGCAATTTTAGTACCGTTTTGCTCCAGCGACCAGACTATGGTAAGAGCATCGGAGAGGTCTGCAAAGTCTAATTTGTTTTCTGCAGAGAATGTATTTCCAGCTCTTGTTATATGAACAGGACGGGCACAATTTTTCAGCTCCAGCAAGCCGGTGTGCGGCGTACGGTCGGGATAAACCAATCCGTCCACACAGAAGTTACCGTCATGCAGTTCTTCGCCAAAGTCCCCGCCATAAAGATACTGCGCCTTGCCGTTTGCATCATGCTGCAATATGGCATGGTCACACCATTCCCACACAAAGCCCCCGGCAAAGCCATCATAACGATAGAACAAATCATAATATTGGGATAGGCTGCCAGGACCATTGCCCATAGCATGAGCAAACTCACACAAGATCAATGGCTTTTTGCTTTCTTGAGCCAGTTTTTCAGCGGTTTCAAGATCTGGATACATATAGCTTTCCACATCCATAATGTCAAAGCTGAATTTCCCCTGATCTTCAGGTATAAGCAATTTGGATTCGTAATGAAGGGGGCGTGAACTGTCCAATTTCCGCATGGCGTCCACAGCGGCAATCGTATTGACGCCGAATCCACTCTCATTGCCAAGAGACCAGATAAGCACGCATGGGCGATTGATGTCACGAGTGACAAGTCGCTGCACACGATCCACAACAGCCGTTTCAAACTGCGGATCGTGATGAAGTAGTCCATACCAGTCATCTTCGCGCTCACCATGGCTTGACCATGCGCCATGGGTTTCCATGTCACCCTCGTCAATCACATAAAAGCCGTATTGATCGCATAAATGATAAAATTCCGGCGCATTCGGATAATGCGATGTGCGAATGGCGTTGATGTTGTGCTGCTTCATCAACTCCAAATCCCGTACCATTTGCTCATGCGAAGCCACATAGCCGGTATCGGGATAGCTGTCGTGACGGTTTACACCTCTGAACTTGATAGGCTGACCGTTGACGAGCAGCAGATTGCCCTGAGCGGATACCGTGCGAATCCCAATTTTATCCACAATCCGCTCAGTTAAGGTATCGAGAACCATCTGATATAAATACGGTTGCTCTGCATTCCAAAGCACAGGATTTTCTATAGTCAGGCTAAGCGTATCATCGCATGTTTCGCCCTGTGCCACGTTTGTGCCTTCGGCGTCCAGAATTTTGACGGATTTAAAAAGCGCCGTGCCAAAATCATCAAACCTGAATGATACCGTGGCACTTTCTTGTTGCAAGGACGTTTGTACAACATAATGGCGTACATGAAGTTGCGGGCGTTGCAGCAGATATACATCGCGAAAAATGCCTGACATGCGGAATTTATCCTGCGCTTCCAGATAGGTTCCATCGCACCATTTCAGAACGGCAACGGCGATTTCATTCTCACCATCTTGTAAAAACGGAGTTATATCATATTCCGCTGTGGAATGTGAGACCTGACTATAGCCTATAAATACGCCGTTGAGAAATACATAGTGACAGGAATCCACACCTTCAAAATTCAAATAAAACCGCATTTCCTTTGTAAGCTTCACAGAGAAGGTGCGCTTATAAACACCGCATGGGTTTTCTTTTGGCACAAAGGGCGGATTATACGGCAGCGGATAATCAAAGTTGACATACTGATGTTTATCGTACCCGTACATTTGCCAGTTGGACGGAACCGGGAGGACGTTGTCCGAAACACCCTCCAGAGAAGTTTCTGCAAAGGATGGATAATACGTAAAATTCCAGTTTCCGTTCAAGAGCAATACACGCTCGTTATTTTCTTTCGATGTGGTGTTTTTGCTGGATGCAGAGGGAATGTAATAAGCCCGGTCTGGCATCGTATTCACTCGAACGATATTTAAATCCTGGTGATAATTATAATTCATAATATCTCTCCATTATCGTTTGATTTATAAAGTGACAGGATAAAATTGATCACTTTCGGAAGAAGCTTTGGCTTGCAGACATACAAGGGTGCTGCGAATCCCGTCTTTCAGTGGGGCGACGGATTCGGTAGTTCTGCCCTGCATCAGGTGTACAAAATTCCGCATGAGTATAATATCACCGCCGCCATGCCGCGAGCTTTGATCATCAAGCCTCACGGCGGTAACTTTGTCACTCATATGATCAAATACCTTGATTTCATTCGTGACAAAATCGAATTCCACGGTACCTTTATAGCCATACAGTCTGGCACCTCGCCGCCCGGCACCTTTGCGGGCAAAGAAGTTTTGCGAATACATGACGTGCATGCCGCTTTCGTATTTCACAATCATGCTACCGGAGTCTTCATTACCGGTGTCTACCGCAAAGCCGCAATAGTCGTTACGCGGAGTGTCATTGCGCAAATGAATGATATTGTAAGTGCTGTCCATGCAGGTTTCCCATTTGTCGCATTCGCTGCAGCGCAGGCCGGCAGGCATGTCGCCTTTATAAATTTGTTTGGATTTCATGGCGCAAACGTTCACGGGTTCTTCACCGAGCAGATAGTTGATGACGTCGATATCATGCGTAGCCTTTTGCAAGAAGAGCCCATTCGATGCGGATTCATCTCGGAACCAGTCATGGAAATATACATAGCCATAGGTTACATCGTTGAACGCTTGTACATGCTCTACCTTGCCAATCGTGCCTGTATCCAGAATACGTTTGACCTCCTGCACCAGCGGTGTGACGCGCAAGGGGAAGGAAACAACTGTGGGAGCCGTTGCTTTCGCTTCGCAGTCGGCTAACGTTCTCAGATCCTCCATCGTAGTCGCCACCGGTTTTTCCAAAAACAGCGGCAGATTGCGATCCAGCACCTTTTTGGCGAAATAAGTATGCGTGCTGCAGTTCGTACCCACGATCACGCCGTCCAGTTTTTCGTTGTCCAGCATCTCGTCCGCATCCGTATAAAAGGTGATGGTATCCGGATTCATCTCGCAGCTGCGCATAAGCCCGTCGATTTTATCGATTCCCATCTGGTGCATCTCTTCTTTGGAGCCGTCTTTTTTCATCAAAGCACGAACGCGCTCATGGGCGGAATCTGCTACTGCCTTGATCCGGACTTCATAAGGTAGCGCGAACAAATCATCCATCAGCATGTCGATCCGAACGCCGTATCCAATAACACCAATATTCAACAAAGGGAGGACCTCCTGTTATTTTTTAGTTCAATTTGTGTACGTTCACCGGCTAAAAGGGAGACCATTTTCATTAGTCCAAAGTAATGATGCGTTACGCGCCGAGCGTTTGTGCGTTCGTCCGCAAGCAGCGTAACCATCGTGCTGTACGCCGTAGGATTATACATTTCCAGGTGTACGGAATCCTGACCCCACTGAGTAACATAGCATTCCACGTGGTCGAATACCTGAAGTATGCGGCTTGTGAAATCCACATAGACGCCGGGTATTTCCACAAACGTAAGCAGCATGGAAACCTCCGGCCAGTTGGAACCATATAGGAATTCACCGACGGTTTCCTTGCCCTCCCAGTCACTTGTTTGCACACGTTCATTCATATAGCCTGGAGGCAGATATTTTTTTTCGAGCGAAAGTTCCGGATCCTCAGCCAGTGATACATACTGCGGCAAGCTGTGTGAAATAGCATGTAGAGCGTGCAGATATTTTACATTGCCTGTAAAGCGATATAGTTTGATGAGACTATTGCCTGAAAGTGTACAAATACCAGGTGCAGAGTGTTTGTTCTGCGCGTTGGCGAACACTGTGCCGCTGCTGTGCACACCGCGTTTTGCAGCCGTACTGTGTGCAGGGAACACAAAGTCATAGCTCATGACCCAGGTCATGGCAATTTCGGAGGTGTATTCCGCATAGGAAAGCCAGATGCTCTTTTGGGTCGTTTCAAACAGCTGGACATAGCTTTCCAGCATGGCGAAGGCCGCTTCGCTATCCGGTGCTTGACAGATTTCTCCTGGACAGCCGTTCAGCATGCCTTTTTTTACATAGTTGTTGTAATAATACTCACCGAGTCGTTCGGCGACATCGAGGTATTCCGCAGACTGAAAATATTCGCCAGCTAATGCTAGTGCTCCCACAGCCATACACGCTCCAGCCGAGTTGCCAACTACGATTTCTTCTGTAGCGATATCAATAAACTGTCCGAGCTGCCTGTATTTTCGGAACAGCCGTACAAACGCATCGCAAAGGGCCTTTACGGGCTGCTCTAACTCGATCGTGGAATGGTGGTGATCCGTAAGCCAGAAGAGCTGCTTTAGCATGAAATAAAGCAAATCGGCATTTTTCCGGACCAATAAAACGGTATCAGGGTTACTGCCGCCACCATCACCATAAAACTTTCCGTTTCCATACATGCCGAACACCCATCCGGTGGGATGCTGCAACCGTGAAAAAATAAAGCGAAGGGTAGACACCGCTCGCTGCCGTGCTTCGGATGAATCCTCCAGCAAAAACGGATAGCTGTTGATGCCTCCGCCAATCCAGCCCGCCTGCCAACACTGCTGGGGGATGCTCCAGTCGGTTCCTACAGAGTAATATCCTTCTTCTGTAAAGTTTTCTCTTTGGTACTTTTCTTTGATACTTACATATGCCTTGTAAAATGGAACGTTATAAAAATGCTTTGGGAACTCCAAAGTTGTTTTCGAACGATTTACCAGCTTAAAAAAGTCCGGCAAAGATATTTTCCGCCAATGAAAGACACAAGCAGTAAGAGTCAGTGTTTCACCTTGCTTGAACAATGCCCCGGTATCCTGCGATGGAGCTGAGACATCTGGACGGAAGCCTTGTCCGTCGTTTTGATCTCCAAAATAATATTGCGTATTTTCGCGTACGCCCGGAACGGAGAGTACAAAGGATGCTTGGCGATCGACTTGATTTTCATCGACGGTAAAGCCTGTATAATAACCCCCGCACTGGTGCTCACCCAACAGGACAGAACCGGATTGATCGTTGAAATCATAAAATCCGCACAAAGACGATGTCATATCACCAGAAAGCAAAGAGATTTGCGATTGCGTTTTCTCAATATCGAGATGAGGAATGCTGGTTATGACTTCGGCATCTGTAAATCGGCTATTTTGGGGAGGTTCATAATAAGGCGGGTAGGGAAGAGGCAGGCTTGTAAAGCGATTGCCATTATAAACCGCACCGGGCATCAACACGTAGTTGCCTTTTTCCCATTGTTCCGCTTCCATAGAAAATGAAAAATTCATAGGATAGGCAGCATCTTCATGAAAAGACAAGGTAATATCCACTCGTTGCCCATGCGGCAGTGTTTGAGAAGTAATCGAAGCATTGCAAGGGTAGTGTGAGAAAGTAGATTGGCTGTTTTCCAGATTCACAGAAACTTTCTCACAGTCTAATACTTCGCTGCCGGAAAAAGATTTACACAAAAGTGAATATCGCATATCGGATTCCTTTCTGTTCGGCTTATTAAAATAGAAATCCGGTGTACGATATAAATCAATACACCGGATTTCACAAAGGAAAACGAGATTATTTGTTTCTCCAGGCGTCATATTGCGCTTGTTTTTCTTTAATGATATCGTCCACGCCTGCAGTTTTCAGGCGCTTGAGGAATTCAGGCAATGCTTTCTCAGGATCTACAGAACCTGAACTTATTGCCGGAATCATCTCGGTGGTAACTGATGAGCAGTTCGCAACCTGAGTTTTTACAGGAGTCGGGTCGAATACGAAGCCCGACAGTGGTGAGATCTCTGCGGTTTTGTCCGCCTCATATACAAATTTTTGGGTCTCTTTTTGTAATTCACCGGTTTTGCTCTTGGCATATGGAGCACGGTTGAACGTCGGGCTGTAAGATTGACCGATCTGCCATTCGTTCCAGTTGAAATTGTATTTTCCTTCAATTTGAGTGTAGTCACCATTTTCGTCGTATTTGTAGTCAACGCCTTCTTCACCGAGCGTAATCAGCTTGTATAGGTCATCGTTGGTGTTTAGCAGCTCAACTAACTGCAAAGCCTTTTCAATATTTTTTGAACTTGAATTGATAGCAATAGCAGCATTGGAGCCAGCTCCTGCTTGAATCATCGTACGAGTAGTCGATACGGATACAGCAGGGGCATTTCCACTTTGATTCATGGACATTCTAAGCTCTTGATCGGGAAGATCGATACTATCAGGCCAGCCATAGGTTTTCTCAACGACAAATTTGCCCGCTTTACGATCTGGACTAGTATCCTTTACAGTTGCACCATCTTTGCGAACATAGCCTTTGTTGTACCAGTCGCGCATAATTTCTGCGTATTTGGAGAATTCTGGAGTTTCGAACTGGTTGATGACTTTGTCTGGCTCATCAAGATTGATCCAGCCAGGGATAGTCAAGTCACCAACAGATTCCATATTCCAGTAAAGAGGTTCATTGGCAAAGAGACTATGGACAGAGCTGGTTTCAAAACCGATCATATCGGGATGCTTAGCCAGCGCATCGCCAATGAATGGTCCTACCATTTCGAGGGCTTCTATTGTTGGCTTGCCTTTAACGGCTTGCCAGTCAAACCCCGTTTCTTCAACAAGATCTTGACGGAAGTTAAAGCCGTTGCGCTTGGCAGTGCCCCATTGCTGATAATTGACCACTGCATAGATACGGTCTTTTACTTTCACGCCATCCCATAGGCCTTTAGGGATACGGGAATAAGTTTCAGGCGCATATTTAGGTAGAAGGTCAGTCAGGTCAGCATAAGCACCTTTGGCAGCGTTATCAAAGAAATTAATTCCACCCCAGCTAGCAGTGAATGCTAGATCCCAGTTATCGCCGGAATTGATCATCAGATTCATTTTGTCAGCGTAAGTACTGCCGTCTACCAGAATCAGATTCAGTTTTGCATTGATTTCTTTGGCAATGATTTCGTTAGCTTTCTTCATGACGCGGTCAAATTCATTGACAGGGCTGTTCATCATGTAGAAGGTGAGTTCAACCAACTTACCATCACCTGAAACAGGATCGTCGGTAGAGCTTGGGTCTTTCTGTCCGCAGCCGGTCAGCATCATGGTAAACAGAATCGTTACAGACAACAGAATCATGGAAAATCTTTTCATTGTCGTTCCCCCCTGAAATTTATTTAATTTTCCGGGTGTTTTACCCGGTAAAATTATTCTTTTACAGCACCTATTGTTAAGCCTTTTTCAAAGTTCTTTTGCAGTAGAGGATACAGCAAAATAATAGGGCCGATGGCGAGTACGCAGGTTGCCATGCGCGCGCCTTCACTAGGAAGCATACCAATAGCAGCCTCCATCGACTGTGAAGCTTGTGCGTTCGACTGCAAATATCCAATGTTGTTCATCAAAGATTGCAGCAAATATTGCAAGGGGCGCAGTTTTGCTGACTCGATGTACAATGAGGCGGTCATCCAGTCATTCCAGTATCCTATAGCTACAAACAATCCGATGGTAGCAAGCGATGGTTTAGAAAGCGGAAGTGCAATCCGGAAAAAAGTTAGGATTTCACCCGAGCCATCGATGCGTGCTGATTCAATTAATGAATCCGGAATGGTGCGGAAGAAGTTTTTCATGATCAGCACGTTAACCGTTGACACCAGAAAGACGATAATCAGCACCCATATGGTATCTTTCAAATGCAGAAATTGCGTCAGCAAAATGTACTGCGGAACGAGACCGCCGTTAAACAGTACCGGAAGAAACACAAAGAAAGAGAGCGCTCTACGGTGTGTTACTTCGGGACGTGTCAGCGAATACGCTAGCATGGAAGAGATCAGCAAATGCAAAAGTGTACCAACAACAGTCACAAAAATCGTAACTGAATAGGCGTCTACAATTGAGCCTGCTCCGCTGAATACATACTGGTAAGCTGTCATGCTGAACTCTTTAGGCAAGAAATGATATCCGTCAAGCATCAATGCTTTCTCGTCCGTGAACGATATGGATACAACCAGAAGCAGCGGAAGGATGCACGCCAGGCTCATTGCAATGAAAATCAGATGAATCACAAATTTTGAAAAATCTAGCTTTCTTAGAAGCATGTATATCCCCCCCAAGTAGAAACGGCTTGAAGTCTTCTTACAAAGACAGCCTCCGTTTCTGCAGACCGGTCAGAAAGCACAAATTCTATTCTTTCTGTTCGATTAAAATAGTGCGCTGTCAGGATCCTTCTTTTTAATGATGTAATTAGAGATCAACACAAGGAAGAAACCAACAACCGCTTGATATAAACCAATTGCCGCTGTCATGCCGTAGTCATTGACCTTCTTCAAAGAGCGGAATACAAGCGTGTCAATAACGTCTGTTGTTGGGTATAGAGCACCCGCATCATTCGGAAGCGTGTAGAATCCGTTCCAGTCGCCCAGACCGCCATTGAATAATTTACCTACCCAAAGCAGGGAAAGAATAATAATGGTCGGTTGCAACAGCGGCAATGTGATATGTTTGATTCGCTGCCACTTCGAAGCACCGTCCAGCTGTGCAGCTTCATAGTAGTCGGTGTTAATCCCCGCAATCGCTGCCACATACAGCACAGAATAGTATCCGACATTCTTCCAAAGATAAGCGATTGGCATGATGATGCGCCAGTATGACGGTTCACTATACCAATAAATCGCTTCTCCGCCGTCTGCGGTAATCATGCTGTTAACAATACCACGGTCCACACTCAACAGACTAAAGAGAATGTACTGAATGACAATCCATGAGAGGAAGGTTGGCAGCAAGATAGAACCTTTATAAGTTGCCGAGACAAATTTGTTTTTCACTTCACTTAATAGAATTGCCAACGCCAGTGCGAGAAGAGTAACGGTAACCGCTTCTATTATATTGTAAAAAAGCGTATTGAAAGTAACGGTTCTCGCGGTGTCGGATTTAAAGAAAAATTCAAAGTTTTTGAACAGTGGATCCATCCACGCACTTCCGATAATTCCGTCGCGTGCCTTATAATCTTTGAAGGCAATGAGAACGCCGGCCATCGGAATGTAGAATAAGATCGCAATAAAAATTAAACCCGGTGCCATCATGAAGTAGAAAGGTGTCTGACGGCGCATGCTGCGCAATGTCCTGTAGGGCTTGCCCGTGTGGGCTGATTTCGTAATCGTCTTCATTTAGTTCACCCCTTTCGTTGCATCATTTTTTATCTCTGACCTAATATTAGGAGTCGGATAATGTTTGCTCAACATTCAAAAGTATACTTATCTTAGTTTTTCGACAATAGGCATCTCCAAAAACTAACGATTTCTACAAAGTATTAAAAAACATTGAGGCATCCGGTAATTAAAACTATAATAAAAATCGGATAATGCATAAGAAGTCACATGACTAGGAGGTCGCAATGAAGCTCTCTATTAAAACAAAAAATCGAAGCACGAGCTTTCTGCGCAAAACTTTTTTTTCTTTTTTGATTATCACGATCATCATCACGGTTTTGCTTACGATTTTTTTGACGTTTACTTATTTGCGCACTACGATTTCATTGATTAGCCGCTATAACGACAAACTGATTGCACAGTCAAATTATAGTATTACCTATCTTGACGAGACCGCAAAAAAATTAGGCAATGCTTTGTACAGTGACAAGGATATCATCGATTTTTTAAATATGAAGGAAAATGATGAGCGCGTGGCGATTTTGGCAAGTAAGGTCATAGACAAGCACTTTCTGACACTGAAAGATATCGAAAGTGTGTATCTTTATAATGCGCGGATGGATTTGTTTTATTCCTCACGAAGCGGAGAACGTCGATCGGCATCTGCATTTTCAGATCAGGCGATTGCAAAGCTGTTAACTGACAAAAATTTTGTGGCCGATTATCGTGGTCGCCCCATTGTGGCATCTGCTGATGAAGCAACACAATCGGCAAAGGTGTGTTCATATATATTATTTGAACCTGGCGCCACTGCATCTGGTTTAAAAAACGCCATTGTTGTCAATATTCGTACGAAAGCGCTTACGGATTCCATTCAAGCAATCAATGGTAATGATCCTGAAACGGAAACGTCTTTTTTGGTGGTTGACACCAACGGTTCTATTCTAAGTATGGTTCTCTCACCGGAGTTCGGTCATGACATGAGTGAATTACGCGCATTAAGCCAGAAAGCACAGGAGCTGGATGGCAGTATCAATCAGATACAAAAAATGGACGAAATCAGTTACCTTGTTTCGAGCAGCAAAAGTAATGCAAATAACTGGTACATTATGGGCGTTACACCCGTTAAAAAAATTTTCAAGGATGTTATTACAGCATCGATTATATCTGTGGGTATAGTTGTGATTGTATTCATTTTTTGCGCAATGATTTGTCTGTTTTTGGCCCGCAGGCTCAATAACCCGATTCAAGCCATTACGAAAATTATAAAAGGGGAAACTCCCCAAAAAAACGATACGCTAGTGTCTGAAACGGAAGAATTTCAGGATATTCTGTCTGTATTTGAATCCATGAAGGAGCAAAATCTACAGCTCGATAAAATCATGCGTGAAACAGGTTATGCTGCCAAGCAAGATTTCCTGAATGCTCTTTTAAGTGAAAGCTCCACCTACTCAATGGACACCGTGCTAGAAAAGCTGCATGACTTGAAATTGGATTATATCGCATCCAATCAGCTGTGTATGTGTCTTTTTAAAATTGACAATTACAGTCGGTTTATGTCTGCAAATAGTCAGAAAGAACGTTGGGCATTGCGCTATGCGATTGTTAATATCGCAACAGAGATTGCTGAGAAATACGGAAATTGCGAAATTTTCAGCTGTGATTCCGATAAATTTGTGATGCTTATTGACTGTGACACCGTATCGCAATATAAGGTGCTGCAGGATGAAGTGGAACATATTTTACGAGAAATACAATGGAATACGCATAAGTATATTCATATTTCATTGTCTATGGCATACGGCACGTTGTTCCAGGGTCTGGAACATTTGCCTAGCATGTATAACAATATGAAAGGCTCGATTCTTTTGAAAATGCGCTATGGTCATGGTTGCATAATCACTCCTTATATGATGGATGAAATCAATCCCGATGAATTCCAAGTTTCGGTCAAAAAGGAGGAACAGCTGATCGAAAAAGTGCTGGAGGGCAACGATGAGGAAGCCACTGCGATCTATCAGTCTATCAGTCAAGTGCTGTATCAATATTCGTACAACGAGATTTTCTTCGGCATTGTACATTTGGTTTACAGAATCTATTCTGGTGTGCTCAGTAAAATGTCTGCCATAAAGGACAATCAGGATCTAACGCTGCAGGAGTTTTTGAAGGATATAGAACATGCGGAAGTAAGTGAAGATATTGATAGTTTGATGAATGTGTTTTTACAAAAGCTCAGCAATAAGGTAACAGCGCTCAAAAACACATCCAATAGCAATGACCTTCTGATGCAGCGCATTATCGGAATAGTGGAGCAGGATTATTCCAACACCGAGCTCTGCCTTAGCTCCATTGCCGAAAAATTGCGTCTATCACCGAATTATGTCGGCCGTCTGTTTAAAACAGCAAACGGACAGTCGATTGCGCAATATATTTTTGACATCCGGATGCTTAAGCTGGACGAATATATGCAGAACACCAAACTGCCTTTGTCGACCATCATTGAAAAGGTTGGCCTGGAAAAGAGCAATTATTTTTATACTCGATTTAAAAAGCATTTTGGCATGTCTCTCAGCGAGTACAAATTGCAGCTTGGACAGACCATTGAGGAAGATCTAAATTAACGAAAATTGGAGAACTATCGGCTGATTTGCTCGAGACGGATGAAATTAGGTTATGGCATGAAAAGGCGACCGGAAACTTTCCGATCGCCTTTTTATCGTCTTGATAGGTACCTTTCATTGTAATTAAGCAACCGGTCATTACAAAGCAATCCAGATATAGATTGCTGTTATCATCCAATGATTAACCGGGCTTGCTGTCGTTCTTTGCGATATGCGCCGGGCGCGTGTCCGATTTCCTTTCGAAATGATTTGGAAAAATGATGCAGGTCGGCAAAACCGCAATATTCAGCTATCGTTTGAAGCGGGTAATCCGTTTGCTGCAGCAAATCGCATGCATGTCGCAGCCTCAGCTGCAACAAGTATTGATGCGGAGGCTGTCCGAATTGCTGCTTGAATACCGTTCTGAAACGGGACGGGGAAAGATTGGCGCGGCTGGCCATTTGCTCAATGGTAAGTGACTTGGCCAGATTTAAGTGCAGGTAAGACGTCATCCATTTCAGAGAAGTGTCGGAAGGCGATGAATTTAAGTCTCTTTCCGCATGATCCTGAAACAACATGACGACCAGATCCATAGCATGACTTTGCGCTTCAAGCCGGCTCATAGTGTCATGCCTGTTCCAGCAATCGATCATCCTGAGCAGCGTGTCCCGAAATCGAAACGGATCATGCGGCCTAAACTTGCTTGGGATTTTCAAACCAATCATGTCGTTAATCCGCGGCTGCATAAGATGCAAATAGGGTGTTAGGTCCGTTTGGCCCGCCCGCGTCGGGAAGCTGTCCATTCGGTTCACTTTATAGAAGATGTCCATGTGGGCAAACGGAGTAACCGAATGCGTCAGCCCTTGGAGAGTATGCAGGGTGCCGGGCTGGAGCAGACAGAATTCACCTGCCTGATAGTCCGTCCGTTCCCCGTCTTCAACAACCTGCAACGTACCTTCCTGGATATAGATCAACAGGTAATCAAGCAGCCTTCGTTCATGCATAAACCACGGCGAACGCACGGCAAAGTCACATTCCCGAATATAGGGCAGTATCGGCGATTGTTCTAGCAGGTCTATTAGGTTAGTCAATTATTCACCATCCAAATTCAGCTTTTCTTTTATGATGCCGTAAAAGCGTGATCGTGTATACAGTCATTTTTGACAAAATAACAATCACTTCCCACAAAGATTATTCAATGTTTTGAAACTAATATAGTACAGGTAAGGATACCTAAAACAAGATCATAAGGAGAGATATTAATGAACGAGACAGGTGCAACAAAATTTCCGCAAATAGATGAAAACTATGTTCTATCGGAGGATCAAATAGCAGGTTATCAGAAGAACGGTCACATTATGCTGCGAAATGTGGCGTCGGCAGATGAAATTTCAACGTACAGACCCATTATTAGAGATCTGGTGAAAGAGCTGAATTACCATGACAAGCCGCTCGAAGAAAGGGATACCTACGGCAAGGCATTCATTCAAGTTACAAATCTATGGGAAAAAAGTGAGGAGGCTGCGCGATTCGTATTAGCCGAGCGGTTTGCTAAAATTGCTGCCGAGCTCATGGGAGTAGACGCGGTGCGCATTTATCACGATCAAGCGCTGTTCAAAGAACCGGGTGGCGGTCATACACCATGGCATCAGGATCAAATTTACTGGCCGTTCGATACGGACAAGACGATCACGCTTTGGATGCCGCTCGTACCGATCTCGGAAGAGGTAGGCTCGATGACCTTCGCTTCCGAATCCCATCAAAATGGTTATGTGAGCAGAGTCGTTATTTCCGATGAATCTCACCGCACGCTAAAGGCTTATATTGAAGGAAAAGGTTTGGAGCAGGTTAATTACGGAGCGATGACTGCCGGAGACGCGACGTTCCATGCGGGCTGGACGCTCCATTCGGCTCCTGGCAATCCGACCGAAACGATGCGCGAGGTCATGACCATCATTTATTACGCGGACGGAACGAAGGTTGCCGAGCCGGACAGTAATTCACGCAAAAACGATTTAAAGTCGTGGCTTCCCGGCTGCGAAGCGGGCGATTTGGCTGTCAGCCCGCTCAATCCGGTTGTGTATAGCAAGTAAGGTGTTAATGCGAGCATAAGTAAATTCACATGATAAAGAAATAGGTAAGGTAATAAAGCTTGGAAACAACAATTTGATCCAATAAAAAAGTACTCATAAATAAAGGATGCCACTAAGCAAGAATGGCATCCTTTATGCATTTAAGGAGCGATTGAACATAGCATACCACTCGTACAATTGGGTCCTTATCCGATCAAAGGCTCCTTTACCAACCGGTATGATAACACCACTTGCTTGTTGTCCGGAGCATGCAAAGTTGTAACCTTCTTTTATCAACGGTAATTATTATTTTTATGTCATTTATTAACTTTTTAAAGAAAATTGCTTTTTTTGGTGAAGATCATTGACTAGATTTCAAAGAAATCTACAGTTTATTTGATTTTGTTGAACTGCTTATGGCTGTACAGTGAAAAAGTAGCATTATACTTCGGCGAGGTTATATTCCCGAAGCACTTTAAGTTGTAGGCGTATTTGTGAAGTTTTTCCTCTTTAGATTTTCTATTAAGAAAGGAGGAGTTCAAGGCCTAATTAAAGCGAGAAATGCTTTCTCAGTTGTTTTGATTCTGAAAGCTTGGGGCCTGCTACGGTTACGTAGCAATCACTTTTAAAAGGAGGAAAGGTGTAAAATGTTAAAAACTTATCGTAAATTTACTGCTGTAGTATTGACTGCTTCAATGCTCATTGCATCATTCGTGGTTGGTTCTCCCGGTACGAAGGTAAACGCGCAGCAAGCAACGGGGAACGCTCCGTTTATTAACTCTTGGTTGGTATCAGGTCCTTTCGATTCGCCTGTCGTGGACAAAATTTATGAGTGTGAAGCAGGGCAAATCGTAAATCCTGACGCTGCTGCGATCACTCCCCAAATCGGCGATCCGTTAAGCTTGAATGGCGAAAGCCATAAATGGGAATATTTCGATGATCGTATTTATAACAGAAACTACGATGATTATCAGGATTTGTATGGTTATTATAGTGTGAAGAAAGGAATTGATACAAAAAACAAATATGTATACGCTTCCTCATATATATTCAGTCCTGTAGAACAACAAGCTTATTTTAATGTAGGCGCCAGCGGTTCATATCGACTTTATGTCAACGATCGGTGTGTATCTACACCGACCACACCTGTGGAAGTACAAAAGGATTTGACCAAACAAGCAGTCCTGTTAAAGCAGGGTTGGAATAAATTGATGATTCAAATCAAACATACGTATACAGAAGACGTTAATGCCAACAATGTTCCGATAGCTAAGGATCAGAACGTGGCGTACCTTGGGTTTTATGGGAGAGTCGCCGATCTAAACGGCAACAAAATAAACGGACTTGTCCATTCGGTTGAAGGCGAATCTGAAGCACTAAAAATCGTCACCCAAAGTCTATCGACCGAGGATGCCATAAAAATGCCGCTCCCAACCAACAATATGCCGTTTGGTTACAAGGAATGGCCGTATGTATGGAATAAATCAAAAACGACTAATAAATACGGCGTTGCAGCTTCGGCATTCCAATTCATGGCAAGTGGAGGAGCTCCCGGTTATACTTGGAGTATCGTAGAGGGCAGACTGCCTGATGGCTTGGAATTAAATGCTGATGGCACTATTAGCGATGGATTAGTGAATGGAAATGTCGATTTAAATAGCGGTAAAGGCATCATCAGTATCAATAGCAAACCGGGAGAATACAACTTTACGGTACAAGTAACGGACCTCAATGGAAATACCGCGACAAAGAATATGACCATTACAGTAAAGGAACGCCCCAATAAATGGTTTGAAGAAGGTCGGGTCGGCGCTTTAACACATGCTTTCCCGTCTTACAGTAACTTTGTGGACCCGAATTTCTCGGCTGATCTATGGGCGGAGAGAGCAAAGCGTCAAGGGCATTCATTAGTTTCGATTGAATCGTTGCAACAACTATATACTTGGCCGTCCAAGTTTGCAGATCCGAACCATCCCCGACATCTGTATTTGCCCAAGGATGAAAACGGCAAGCTTATCGACACCATTAAGCCTTTTGAGCAGGCGGTCAAACGCTATGGCATGAAATTCGGCCTGTATTACGCAACCGAGGGCGGCGGTTTGCAGCATATTTCAACTGATGTGTTTGTGCAGAATGTTGAGGATCTCATTTTGCGATATGATCCGGCATACCTCTATTTTGACGGTCCTCAGGCAATGCGCAATGCCAATTATGACGTGATGTACAGTATTATACGCAATTATAGCGATGAAATTATCGTAAACTCCAATGCATGGGGTGAAGAGTATGGAGACCCTGATTTAAGAACTGCCGAAGCAGCTGGCATTTACTCAAATACCGCGGCAAATCATCTTGTAAAACGCACTCCGATGGAACCGTGGAAAATGATACGTACAAAAAACGCCTTATCTCCCTATTATGGTAAACGCGACGATTTCAGGCAAGTTGCAAAGGAAATGGTGATGAACGCCGGCAGAGGCTATGTGGATAATAATGATCAGACGCCTATAGATAGCCGCGGGCCCTATTGGGACTCTGTTCAGGATATTGCGACAAGATATCCTAAGGCAGAGCAGGAATTCATTGATGTAAGAGAAAGTTTGATAAAATGGTTTGCGCCTGAAGGCAAGCCGGAAAGACACGAGTCTACTACCGGCACAATGCCATATTTCTTGTCGGGCTATGGTTACGAAAATAATGGAAAAGGCAACTACGAGAAATTTGCTTTCCCTAACAGCACTACAGGTCCACAATGGGGATATGCAACATATAGAGACAACAATGTTTATCTTCATATTATGAAGGGACCTGATGGCAAAAAAGGGTTTGATGCCATTGCCGGCAAGTCTTTAACCATTAGTCCGATTAAAGATCATGTGACATCCGTTACATGGTTAAACGAGAATATTCCTGTCACGTCGTTTGTACAGACTGGAGACAGCCTGACAATCGATCTTACCAATGTTCAGGAGGATCCAATAGATTCAATCATCAAGATTGTAACGGACAATGCCGCACGTAGATATACGCTTACGAATGTCAATGCAACTGGAGTGCAGCTTACACCCTCGTCACTCAAAATCAACGCTGAGGGATATATGACTTTTCCAGTGCTTAAAGCCGCACTTTCGGGTTTAACATACCATAGTGCGAATCCTGAAATAGCGGCGGTTGACGATAACGGAATCGTGAGTCCGGTATCAAACGGAGCAACAAGCATCACCGTAAGCGGTACCTATGAAGGGGTAACGAAACATGACACGCTGAAAGTGACGGCAAGAGACGGCAAAATTTACGTTAGCGAGGATATGATCAGCGCAACGCTGCTGGTTGAAGACAAAGAAGCTTACGGCGAGTTTGAATTGCTGAAGGGACTCCGCTATGAAATCAAAGGCAGATCGGCGAAAGGCGGCGCCATCGGACTCGACGCGGCGCAAATAAAGTGGCACGGCGGGATTGTGGATATCAATGCGGGTGATAAATACAAGCCCGTCCTCATCAACGAAGTCAATACCTTCACGTTCAAGGACAACAAAATCATCCCGCCGTATGTAGAGCAACTTACACGGGGTGTCGTGTGGGCCGACGTCACGCTGGACGGCAAGACGTTCACGACCAACAAAGTGTTCCTGGACCTGTTGGCGCACCAGAATCTAGCGAAGACCACGGAAATTACAGCGAGTCATGAGCAAGATGCGATACAACATTTAGTTGATGGAAAAGCAATTGACGGAATTCATTTTGATCAATCCAAATGGTCGGTACCTGCAAGTGAAAAGGCATGGATTCAATTTAAGCTGCCGGCAAAGTCCGACATTGCCAATATCAATCTTAACTTTAATTCTTTAGACCAAAGATACGTCAATACGCCTAAAACAATTACAATTCAAACTAGCGACGATGGGGCAGAGTGGAAAGATGTCAGCACCGTTAACGGTCCGACGGGAACTGCTTATTTTGGCTTCTACAACCAATATCCAATCAACACGAAAGCTCAATACGTTAAATTACTATTTGATGGCGGTTCAAACGGGTCAACGATTGATTTGCTTGAAGTGGCCATAAACGGGATAGATTCGAATTTATTTGATCGCTTCGAATATGAGTATAAGCCGATTGATGCGACTACAGGCAAATATGAAATCAAAGCTTTCAAGGGCAATGGTGAACCGATTGATGAAGCTGCCGAGATCGTAGTAACAAGCGAAAACCAGGATATTATTAAGGTAGGGGATTCAAACCTGCTAACCGCTGTTTCAGAAGGCACGGCAAAGCTGAAAATTAGAGTGACGAGCGGCGGACGTCCGATTGAATATGTTACGTATCTTTTCGTTGACAAGTCAGGAAAAATCTATACAGGCTCTTATCTAAACAAAATGACTGTCACGCCTAACAAAACGATGATTCAGCTGAATGACCCGATCGTCGTTGCGATTGACGGTCTATTAAACACAGGAGAAAAAGCCGATCTATCCAAAGCCGTTATCGAATATCAGTTCAGCGACTCAAGGTTATCCGTTGTCGAGGGCAGCAGCACGATCGTTGTGAAGGGCGAGATCGGCAGCGGATTTAAAGCGACGGCTACAGTGAAAGTCACATTGGATGGGGTCACTCTAATCAGCAGCCCTATTACAATCTCTGCAGTCGGGAACAATATCGCTCCTTCTGCCAAGGTTTCTGTCAAATCGGTCAGATTCAATGATGCCCGGTATGTGGGGGCGAAAGCGATCGACGGAGACAAATCGACAAGCTGGGCATCAGCTCCTGGCGACAATACTAAAGCGCCATGGATTCGATTGGATTTTGATGCTCCGCAGACAATCGGGAAGGTGAATCTCATTGACCGCGGCCAGAAAATCAATGAGATCGGAGAAGGGCTTCTGGAATGGGAAGGCGGCAGCAGGAAGGTAGAGAATATCAAGTGGGACGGCAAGCCTGACAACATTGTCCTATTTGACGAGTCGATTGTGACGAGCTGGATTAAATTTACGATTGACCCGGACAATAAATATTCGAACTCCTCCCCGTCTGAACAGGGAGAACTCGGGCTTACCGAATTCGAAGTATTCGAAGCGCCGGAGCCGTTCGTGAAGGAAATCGTGGATTACAAATCGGTTGCCGTAGATACGGACCAAGGCGTAATCCCCGCACTTCCCGCGCAGGTTGAAGCCGTCTACAACGACGGAACGACGGGATTAGCGGACGTTGTATGGGAGGAAATCACTGCAGACATGGTAGCAAAAGTGGGTGTATTTAACGTTTACGGATCCGTTGAAGGAACAGCCGTAAAAGCGAAGGCTACTTACAGAGTAGTCGATCAACAAGCACCAACGACAACGGACAATGCGCCTAGCGGTTGGGCGAAGCAAGACGTCACCGTACTCTTGAAAGCAACTGACAGCGGAATCGGTGTTGCTAACACCTATTACACGGTAGATGGCAAAGCGCAGTCGGGGAATGAGGTCATAATGTCTGAAGAAGGCGTTCACAAACTTGTATATTGGAGCGTAGACAAAGCAGGCAACGTGGAACAAGCGCATACGGTATCCGTTAGTATTGATAAGAAAGGTCCGTCGATCGCGGTGACCGCACCGGGAGACAACAGCATTTATAAAGATTCCGTGGATGTGACGCTTCAGCTTGCAGTGACCGACGACTTGTCGGGTGTCGACAACAGCAAGACGACGGTAACGCTCGATATGAATGCTTACCAGAACGGCACGACGATCCCGCTTTATAAGCTGCCGCTTGGACAGCATAAGCTTGTTGTATCCTCCAGTGACTTGGCCGGCAACCAGGCAAGCAAGACCGTTCAGTTTACGACGGTGGCCAGCATCGATTCATTAAAGGCATTGGTGACACGCTTTGCTAGTTACAAGTGGATCGATGATGCCGATATTACCAAAAGTCTTCTGGGAAAATTGGCAAACAACGAATTGACGGGCTTTGTGAATCTAGTGAAAGCTCAAAGCGGGAAGCACATTTCAAGCGAAGCGGCAAAATATTTGCTGCGAGACGCTCAATATGTATTGACACAAAAGTAAAGCATTAGCAAAAGCAGCTGGTAACTACGACAACCCAGCTGAGCTGAACAGCCCCCTTTGAGCGAGAGAAGTCAAGCTTAAGGGGGCTCTTTTTGAAACGCCTTCAAAAAGACAAATGTGATTCTTAAAGTAACTAAGTTCAGTTTATCACTGCTAGGGAGCTTGTATTAGAGAAATGTTAAAAAATCGTAGCTGATCTGCACCATTATTCGAAGGATAATATACTTTTTTATGTATACAAGATTTCTTGTACATATTATTGTGAAAGCGCATCCAGTATTTATGGGGGGACGCCTATCGGGATATTAGTTCGGTTTTGATCTTCACTATGTATTATCATCATGTAAAAGAAAACAGGAGGAAAGTGTTATGAAGAGATTGCGCAAAAAACTTTCTATCGTTGCCGCAACTTCAATTGTGGTTGCAAACATTGCAAGCAGCAATGTTCTTGTTGGACCTCATGCATATGCGGCTCAAACAAACGGCACCGCGCCTTACATTAACCAGTGGGCGGTTTCTGGACCTTTTACCAATCCGGTGGTTGGAAACATCGTTCCTGTCATTGGTGAGTCTTTTGCCGATCCGAACAGTACAGAAATATCCACCTGGCAATATTTCGACGACCGTATCTTCAATCGCAACTATGACGATTACAATGACCTGATGGGTTATTTTGATGTCAAACAGGGACAGGCTACAAACAACAAGTGGGTTTTCGCCGCAACCTCTGTTTACAGCCCTACAGAGCAAACGGTTCAGTGGCAGGTAGGCGGTTCGGGTGTGTATAAAGTTTTCGCCAACGATATTCTCATTGGACAACAAGATCAAATTGCAGCTCGTGTGAGCAAGACCGGTACAAAATATCCAGTCCAATTAAAACAAGGTTGGAACAAGCTTCTCATTGAAATTCAGCATAAAAACACCGGCGCTAACAAGAATTTCCTCGGATTTTATACAAGACTTAGCGATAGCGATGGAAACGCAATTCCCGGTCTCACCTACTCGGTAACGGGACCAAACGTAACAAACAACCAACTGAAAATTGTTACACAGGGCCTTGCTATCGATAAAGATGCATTTGATGCCCGCAATGCAAATGTCCCGGCAAACGACTATCCGTCAAATACACTGCCATACGCTTATGATGAAAACCCATATGTAGCGATGGTTGCAAAAATTGACGGCAAAGTGAATACGTCATCTATTGCTCCGCAGGCGTCTGCCTTTGCATTCCAGGCTGCGGGCGGAAATCCCGGCTATACTTGGCAAATCGCTGATGGTCAATTGCCGCCAGGTTTGACACTCGCCGCAGACGGTCACATTGAAGGTACGGTTGCAGACGGCGCTCATGGTTCTTCGAAAAAGGACTACACCTTCACAGTGAAGGTAACGGACGCTCTTGGTAATACCGCAACAAATCCATATACTATAACGGTCAAACAAAACCCGGTTGATTGGTTTATTGAGGGTAAAATGTCGGCTCTTTCACACACCACAGGTACAATGCCGAATCTTTATGACCCGAACTTCAACTATGACGAGTGGGCACAGACAGCTAAAGAAATGGGTATGACCATGTTGTCAACAGAAAGCCTTCAAAACACCATTTACTACTGGCCGTCACCCAACGCGAAATTAACCCCAAGCGACAGTAATAAAATGTACAAATTCAACGCTTTGTACCAGTCTGAGGACGGCGCCTGGCATGTGAAAGACAGAGTAATGCAGGCAAAGAAGGCTGCAGAGCGTTACGGCATGAGGTTCGGTGTGTACGTGTCGTCACTATACGAAGGCGGTGAAATTTTAGAAAGCGATATCCAAGGCTTGGTAGAAAGATACGATCCATGGTATCTCTTTGCCGATGGCGGCCCCGAGAGCTATGCCAATGTTGACGTGGCGTGGAGTTCTGCCCGCAACTATAACGACCGTGTTTTAATTGATGCAAACCCCAATGCACAAACCGGTGACCAAGATATTACACTTCACGAGCGTCCATTCTGGAACAGTGAACCTTATACTGACGGTGGCTGGAGAAACGGTATTTTGCCGCAAACAAGAAAAGTCGCCCATGAGGAATGGAATGACCCGTATACAACTGCATTGGATGTATGGACAATATACGCCAACGGTAACGAACGTGACGATTGGGCTGAAGCAACAAAAGAACTCATTAACCAATACGGACACGGCTATGTCATGAATTACGACTCGTCCATTACGGTTACCCGCGGTATGGATAACCTGAGCAGTAATTTGGATAATACCAATATATTCTCAATGGTGCCGATTTCTTCACAGCAATTGTCGGATATGCGTGCTTCTATAGTGAAGTGGATGGATAATGCCGGCGGTCCTGACCTGCGCGAGTCCATGTATGGCACTATGCCATACACAATGGATTACACATTAAAATCAGGCTGGTATACCGATCCGCAGAAGGCTATCGCCCACGGTCAGGGTCCTGACTGGGGTTACGCAATGTCCCGTGACCAGTATGTCTATATGCACATGGTCAAAAACCTGATTTCAGGTACTAGCAAGACAGGCTTTACCGGCCAAGCCTCGATGAGCGGAATTGGACCCTTCAATTATCAGGTTGAGAAGGTCGAGTGGCTGAACAAGGGTGTTTCTCTGCCATTCACAACAACAAAAGTGAATAATAAATATTACATTACAATAGATACTTCACAAGTTAGTACAGACCCTATTGATACAATCATTAAAATTAAAACAAAAAATCCTGCAAGAAAATACAAGATGACAAGTGTCAAGTTGTTCAGCAGCCAGACCTCAACAAACAAGCTGCAACTCAAAGCGGAGTGCTATATGAATGATTACACCAATGTTTTCGCACCTGCTAAACTTAAATACACAAGTAACAATAATAAGGTAGTAACTGTAGACGCTGCAACAGGTTTGGTAAAAGCTGTCAGTAACGGTGCAGCTACAATCACAGTTACGGCAACATATAGTGATGGTGTGAACGCTCCTCAGGTTAAGACCGACACCTATCCTGTAAAGGTATCGGGCGGTGCGATTTCGGCTGCACTTCCGCTTGTTGGCGTAAATATGCTCACAAATGGTAATTTGTTCTGGGGACAATTCTCTACAAACAAAGACATTCCTGTGACATTCAAAGGCTTCACACAAAAAGGCGGCGCGGTTGATATTCTGGGCGACACAAATATCAAATACCACTATGCAAAAGTTGACGGTAAACGTAGCAACTCTGCAGGCAAAATCATTGTAACCGAAGTGCCTGCCGATCAAGTACCGTTCGTTGTAAATGATAACACGATGAAATTTACAAAAAATGTTGCTACTTCTACAATGTACTGCTACTGGGCTGACATAACTGTAAATGGAAAGACATATACGTCAACCCGTAACTACATTACGCTTATTCCGGATGCAAACGTAGCAGCTGGAATTACGCCGACATTAACAAGCGACAGCAGTAACGCCGGTAAATTATCTGACGGCATCATCAACGATACCACCGGCGGCAACCGCGCAAAATGGGCAGCACCGGCAAGCGACGCAAATCCGAGCATCACGTATGATTTGGGCAAAGAGCAAGACCTTACCCGCGTTAATATTTTCTTTAACCACCATATGCCGAATGCCGACAACGTTACTTACTACAACGTGCCGAACAAGGTAAAGATTGAGTATAGCGCTGACGGTACAAATTGGATAGCAGGTAATGAAACAAACACATTGTCCGGCGGCGGATTGCCGACATCGAGAAATACACTGGCAGTTCCGGAAAGCGATACAACATTGTATGGATGGGAGCAAGATGGCTTGTATTACAACTATCCGGTTGATCCGAGCAAGACTAGCGTGCAGGCATGTTATGTAAGAATTTCCTTCCCTGGCGGCGGTCAAGGCGGCAGCCCAATTGATGTGCTGGAGGCTCAGGTGTTCGCTGTTGACAAGTCAGCACCTATGATAAATAGTGTTAAATTGAACAGCATCACTGCGCCTGCAGCGGTAAAAGTGGACAATGGAACAGCGAAGACAGCAGCAGCTCTTCGATTGCCGAAAACGGTAAAATTGGATACCGATGATGGAGGTATAGATGCCTATGTGATTTGGAATGTTGACGCTTCAAGCTATGATCCGGCTATAAAGACTGAACAAACCTTTACAATAACTGGAGCAGCAATCTTGCCATTAGGGGTGGAAAATCCAAACAACGTGCCATTGACAACGAGCATCAGTGTAACTGTAGAGGCACTGCCGGCAGTCTTTGTTGAGGCGGAAAACTATACTTCCTCGAACAATGTACAGACGGAAGACACCGCTGACATTGGCGGTGGGCAGAATGTTGGATGGATTAATGTAGGTTCCTGGATGGAATACAGCGGCATCGATATTCCGTCAACAGGAACATATACCCTGAATTACAGAGTGGCTGTCACGAAGTCGACAGGATCAAGTATCAGTTTTATCGTAGACGGAGAAGAGCAAAAGACGACCACATTACCGAATTCGGGGGGCTGGCAGAATTGGATAACAGTGTCCGATAAGGTTACACTGACGGCCGGGAAGCATACAATCAGGCTTCAGGGGAATACAGACGGATTCAACATAAACTGGTTTAAGTTGTTTGCAGAGCCAACGCCGACGCCAACGTCATAAGAGTATTCCCGCAGGCCGGATAGCTCAATATGTATGGACACAAACGTAGAGCAATTCAAGTGTATGACACCAAGAGAATAAATGCAGCTTTCGTCACAATTAACGAAAATTAGGATCGGTAATGAAAGAGGGGGAGATTCGTTTCTCCCCCTCTTTGATTTGCGCGAATACTAGAAGAGCGAGGCTAAGAAGCGGTTAAGCTTCTGTTTACTCAATGAACCGAATTAGACGCGACGCTGGGTTTTCGTTAAGAGGAATGCAGGTCTTGTTAAATAGTGAAAGAATTCGTTGTTTTAATTATTCATTCGAAAACGCCCGACCTTTTATACTAAGAACATAATTCTTAAATGAGGGGGCAACACCATGAACAACAAAACGACCGCTCAAAGAACATGGAGCGGATACTTGTACATAGCGCCCTGGCTTATAGGCTTTCTTACGTTAACGCTGTGGCCTATGATTCAATCGCTATACTATTCATTCACCGATTATTCTTTGCTGGGAAAAGAGAAGTGGGTAGGGATTTCGAATTACCGTTATATGCTTACCCAAGATATGGACTTTTATCAATCGCTCCAGGTAACACTGCTTTTCGTGGTAGTTTCTGTACCGCTTAAGATAACATCAGCTTTGCTCGTAGCAATGCTGCTCAATCGCAAAATACGGGGGATATCGTTCTATCGCACGCTGATTTATTTTCCATCGCTGATTGGTTCGAGTATTGCGGTTGCGGTACTGTGGAAAAATATTTTTGGCATGGATGGCTTTATCAATCAAATTTTATCGGTGTTCGGCATCAAAGCATCGAGTTGGATCAGTAATCCCGAGACAGCTCTAAGCACATTAATCCTGCTGGTCGTTTGGCAATTCGGTTCCGCCATGGTCGTTTTTCTGGCAGGTTTGAAGCAAATTTCCCCGGATTTATACGAAGCGTCATCGGTTGACGGGGCAGGGAAGCTGCGACAGTTTTTCCAAATCACGCTGCCGATGCTCTCGCCGGTCATTTTGTTTAATCTTGTCCTGCAAACCATCGGTTCATTTCAGATGTTTACCCAAGCTTTCGTTATTACCCATGGCGGCCCGATCAATTCAACCTATATGTTTGCCTTATATTTGTATGAGAAGGCATTTACCCGCCTCGAGATGGGATATGCTTCCGCATTGGCGTGGGCGCTGCTCGTCATCATCGGTCTTGCTACGGCACTTATTTTCACAAGCTCACGATACTGGGTATTCTATGAAACGGAAGCGGGGAAAAAAGGATGAGACTATCTCGTTTATTATCGCGTGAATTTCGCACACATTTATTCTTGCTAATATTTGGTCTGGTCATGATCTATCCTGTTCTCTGGTGGTTTGGGGCGAGTTTAAAGACGAACGCAGAGATTAGCTCGCCAAACATTTTTCCAAGCCATCCCGTTTGGAGTAACTTCTCGGATGGTTGGGTAGCTCTCCCCAAGTATTCGTTCACGCACTTTTATATGAACACTTTCACGCTTATTATCAGTCTGCTCTTTACAACGCTTGTTTCTTGTAGTTTGGTCGCTTATGGCTTCGCACGGATGGAGTTTCCTCTCAAGAAGCTTTGGTTCTCGGTCCTTCTCATGACATTAATGCTTCCAAGCCAGGTCACGCTTGTGCCTCAATATTCTTTGTTTAACCGGTTCGGGTGGATTAACACGTACTTGCCGTTCACGGTACCGCATGCTTTGTCCGGAGGCATTGGAGGATCGTTCTTCGTCTTCCTGCTGATTCAGTTTATTCGTGGCATTCCGCGAGAGCTCGATGAGGCCGCCATTGTGGATGGCTGCAACTCGTTCAGTATTTACTACCGTATCATCCTGCCGCTAATGAAACCGGCATTAGTAACAGTAGGAATCTTTTGCTTTTTGTGGAATTGGGATGACTTCTTTGGGCATTTGATCTATATTAATTCGGTTGATAAGTATACAGTAGGGTTGGCGCTTCGTCTGTTTGTCGATACGCAGGCTTCCGTGCCATGGGGTCAGCTTATGGCGATGTCTCTATTGTCAATCGTACCTTCGGTTATTCTGTTCTTCGCAGCGCAGAAGCACTTTGTTGAAGGGATTGCTTCCACGGGTATTAAAGGATAAGGAAAAGGATAAGGTGCATGAACAAATCGATCGCCTAAAAAAGTGCCTGTGTTCCTGTATCGAAAAATGTATTGCAGTTAAAGGGCAAGGAATACGAAGCGAAAAAATAAATGCATACAAGATGGTGAATCGGACGTTCAAACGGCTCACCATCTCTTCAAGTCGGTGGATAAAATCAAGGGACTCTAGCGAGCCCACTTTTGGTTTATGCAAAACGCTGGCTGGATAGAATAATGTACCTTCGGTATACCTTTTCTTGCTAGCGCAGAGGGGATTGCATCCACTGGTTTTAAAGGATAAGATAAATTAAAGAGTCGATTGCTACGTTGTTTCTCATGCAGAAACCGTAGCTTTCTTTGTTTGGAGCGGAGGCATATAGCAATGAGCGACTGGCGGCACCCTTTTAAGACATACAGAATTGAATTTTTATTGTCCGGCATTTTTTCAATTTTTATCACGATTTTGTTGTTGGTTGTCACAGGGGTTGGATATTGGGTTTCCTCCCAGGAGGCGGTCAGCAATACTTCCAGCTATCAGCAGGAGCTCTTGAATCAGTTGAACCAGCAATTAGTCATTCAAATGACTTCTATCGAACAAATGTCACTTGCGTCGTCCCGTAATTCGGATCTTTTGGAATTTATTGTTCAGAGTAACGGTACGTATGATACTTATTTGAACCAGCTTGCAGCGCGATCTGTCTTGACCAATATCGCCAATAGCACGAATTCGATCCAATCGATTGAAGTGTTTGCAAGCGGACTGAAGACGGATAGAAATCTTCAAGTCGTTCGGTTCGCCGACTTGTCGGAGCTGAAGAATGAGAACTGGTATCCTTTTGCGGAGCAGAGCGACTTTACATGGATCGGTGAGCATACGATTGCAACGCTGCAAGGGGATAGGCCGGTGATCAGCTTTGCGCGCAAGATTTACTCTACACAGTTTCAACTTCAGGGCTTCTTAGTATTTCATGTTAAAGCAAATTTTATTAAAGAAATGATACAAGGAACAGACGCGAAACGGACGTATGGCCGGATTATTCTTGATTCGGGCAACCGGCCGATTACCGGAGTTGGCGCGGAACATTGGGATGATGCGATTGAAGTGATCCATTCTGCTGATAATAAAATGAAAGAGCAGTCCGGATACATCCACATGAAGGAATCAGGAAAATTGCTTGTATGGTCGCGATTTTTCAACACGGATTGGCTGCTTGTGGAATTAACGCCATGGGAGGAAATTACGCGGGGCAGTGTTGCACTCGCCAGGTCGCTATTCATTATTGGCGTATTTGCCATTGCAAGCGCTTTGCTGATAACGCTTCTGATCTCACGGCAATTTATTAGGCCCATACGATTGTTGCTCCGCTTAATGGAAAACTTTCAAAGGCAGAAGCCATCTAATGAGGTTACTCTTCTGAAGGAATACCGCAACGAATTCGGGCAGCTGTTTAGGAGTTACCGACGACTGCTGGATCGTGTGAGTGAGCTTTACGAAACACTGGAAAATCAATATCGTCGGCAGCGGGTTGCGGAAATTCAAGTGCTGCAAGCGTCCATTAATCCTCATTTTTTGTATAATACACTGGATCAACTCAACTGGATGGCGATTCGCGCCGGCCAAGAGGGAATGAGCCGGGTACTTGAATGGATGGGGCGCATGTTCCGGATCGGACTGTCCAATGGAGAAACGATGATTACGATCGCGGAAGAATTGGATCACGTCATGTGTTATATGAATATTCAGCAAATCCGGCTGGAGGATCGCATCTCATTCCATGTTGATGTCCCGGAAGACATCAAGAAAGGGTATATTCCCAAGATCACGCTGCAACCTTTTGTAGAAAATGCAGTTATGCATGGATTCCCGGGACGGATGGGTGGCGAAATTCGCATAGTCGCCTCACTGGAATCGGATGGTCGTGTGAAAATAACAATTGCCAATAATGGGGTTCCTCTTCGTCCGGATTGGCAAGAACAGACCAACCGCAAAACCGGCGGGTATGGAGTGAGGAATGTGAGGGAACGGTTGGAGGCTTTTTACGGACAAAATGCTTCACTTGAGCTGATCTCCGGCGTGCAGAGAGGCATGGAAGTGATCATGATCATCCCGCTGTATATGGAAAAACTGAAAATGGAGGGTGGATCACTTGTGGAAAATCGTAATCGTGGATGACGACTACAATGTGCTGGATGGATTAAAATCGGTTATTCCCTGGGATGAGATCGATGCGGAATGGGGCGGAGAAGCGGCCCATGGCGAAGAAGGGCTGTCCTTGATTGAGGTAGTCAAACCCGACATCATTATCACGGACATTTATATGCCTGTTATGAATGGTTTGAAAATGCTCGAAAAGCTTCGGGATAAAGGGTATGAAGGAAAGGCCATTATCCTGAGCGGATACTCCGATTTTGAATATGCGCGTCAAGCGTTGCGGCTGCAGGTTACGGATTATTTGTCCAAGCCGATCAGCGTCGGTACCATTCGTGATGTACTGACCCGCGTTATTTCGGAACTGGAAGTAGAATACATCAAGAAGTCTGAAGGTGAAGAACTGCGCCAGCAGCTTATGACTTATGAACCTTTCGCTGAAAATGAGTGGTTAAAATCTTCCGTAATCGGTACGCCGGGCAATGAACGTGAATGGATGCGGGAGTGGACTGAGAAGAATTGGCGCTGTCGCGGGCATCGCTATGCCGTTATGAGCCTGGAAATTGGGGCGACTAAAAGATGGGCCGGCTTATCGTACACCGATCGAAGCCTGCTTCGTTCCGCTGTCTTTAATATCATCCAAGAAGTGATAAAAGGGGAGCATATTCGAGCGGATATTATTGAGCTGCTACAGTACCAAACCGCTTTGCTTCTCTATTTGGATTTGGAGATTGTAGAGCAAGAGGCGAAAGCGATCATGGATAAATTATCGGTGACAATTGTTGATTGTGTTAACAAATATTTGCAATTGGATATTTATATCGGCATCGGCAGTCTAAAGGAGCGCTGGACGGACATCCCGTCTTCTTCCAAGGATGCCTATCGATCGCTTATGGAAAGTCGCAAGTACGGGGATTTACACCCGTTAACACCTGCTGAAGCAATGAATAAGCAAGAGCAAACAAAGTCAAATGATGTTGTGGAGAGCGCACGGCACCGGCAAGCGGTCGATTTCATGCTCCGATATGTACATGAGCAATATGCCGAAGAGATTACGGTAGAAGAACTGGCTAACGAACTGAAAATTTCTACCAATTATTTACGGTCTATCTTTCGCATGGCCACCGGGGAGACGTTTAACAACTATATCACCCGAGTACGTATGGAGAAAGCAAAAGCTCTGCTGCAGGAAGGCAAGTATTACATTTATGAAATTGCCGAATTGGTAGGTTATAGTAACGTAACGTATTTCAGCACATTATTCAAAAAATGGACAGGCATTACGCCTAAAAAAATGTGATTTTGTTAAAATGCAAAGCTTTTTGGTAAACTACCTTATTTTTATTCCGGATGCATAGAAGTAAGATATCTATAAAGGCATATTCAACAAAAATAGCAGAGAGGGTTAGTCACTATGAGAAAAATTATAAGTAAATGGGTTGCTTTGCCACTTGTCGCTTCGCTCATCTTTACGGCAGGATGCAGTGTCGGCAGCAAGAAAGACGAAGCAACCGATGCGAGCAACGCGCACCCTACAGCAGCAACGGTCAAGCTGCGTATTGCATGGTGGGGCTCTCAAGCCCGGCATGATGCTACGCTTAAAGCGCTCGAGCTGTATTCGAAAAAATTCCCGAATGTCACTTTCGAACCAGAGTACTCTGGCTTTGACGGATACTCGGACAAATTGGCGACACAAGCAGCAGCGAAAAATGCTCCTGACATTATTCAGATGGATGCAGCATGGCTTGCCGATTACGCGGGCCGCAATCAACTGGCAGACTTATCTGCGGGATTGAATACGGCGGAAATCGACATGGCATTACTTGATACAGGTAAATACAAGGAAAAAATGTATGCGCTTCCTATCGGGAATAATGCTTACGGGATGGTCTACAATAAGGCCATTACGGAAAAGCTTGGCATTACGCCGCCGAAGAACGGTTGGACGTGGGACGACTATTTTAAATTCGGTGAAGAAGCTCAATCGAAATTGGAAAAAGGAAAATATGCGCTTCTTGACTCAACAACCGATTTATCTTCTTATAATTCGTATCAGTTGAGCAAGGGCAAAGGGTATTCCATTTCTGCGGATGGCAAATTTAACATTGACAAGGCCACATTCGTAGAGTACGCCCGCAAGTTTGAAGACTTGCGCAAGAAAGGGGTGGTGCCTCCGCCGGATGTGAATGTTACGCACAAATTCGGAGATGCCAAAGGAGATTTTGTATTTACAGAAACCTCTCTCATCCGCCGTGCATTCGCGGCTGAAATATCTTCCTTCGATGCAGCGAAACCGGGATCATTTGCAGCTGTTACCGTACCGCAAGGCACCGAAGCAGGCGGTTATCTGAAACCGTCGATGTTCTGGAGTATCAGCGCGGATTCCAAACAAATTGAAGAGTCTAAGAAATTCATCGATTGGTTCGTCAATGATACTGAAGCTGCCGAAATTTTAGGTACATCCCGCGGCGTCCCTGTGTCGAAAAAGGTATTGCAGGCGCTGGACACAAAATTTAATCCAATTGACAAGATGGCGATTGATCTCGTTGCCAAGACATCTCCTGACGCGCAGCCATTCTACGTAACACCAAAAGGTTGGAGTGGTTTCGAGGCTGATTTTCAGAAAATCACGGAAGCGCTGATCTTCGGTAAGTCAACGCCGGAACAGACGTACGACGCATTGTCTCAAAAAGGCAAGGAATATGAAAGCAAAAAATAACGGAAGAATGGGGAGGAAGGTGAACCGGTCCTTCGTACGGTTCACTATCTACTCACCTTCCGAAGACTGAAAGCATAAATTTGAAAGCGTGTTTATTTGAATGCTTATATATTATTCTGAATAGCCAGGAGGTATAAATATGTTGGATTATATCAACAGAAACAGTAAACTGAAAAAGCTTTTTTACATATTGCTAGCGATATGTATCGCACTTCCTTCGGTGTTGGTTTCTACAACAGAAGTTGTAAAAGCTGAGAGCACACAGGTCTGGTATCAAGACTTCGAAAGTTATAATGTTGGAGATCCCAGCAGCGATTTTAGTATTTATGGTGGAGTGGGTTCGGGAACACTCAGTATAGCACAAGTAGCTGGTCCGGCAGGGAGTGATAGTAAGGTACTAAAATTAGATAAAACTCAAACTGGAATGGGTACATTATACGCGAATAAAACTTTTGATGTTCAAAGAGGTTTAGTTCATGTCACCGTAAAGATGAAAGCGCAGCAAACAGGTTCTGCAGGATATTTTATTGTCGCAGACAGCAATAAGAATATTGCGACTCAGTTCAGCCTTTACCAAGGGGGCAATATCTCCATCTTAGACGATGGCGGAGTTAAAAATATTGGTTCCTATCAGGCCGATAAATGGTATGAAGTTAAGCTGGTTATGAACACGGTTGATCGTAAATATGACGTGTATATAGATGGGGTCCTGAAAGATTCCCAGCATAGCTTCAGAAAATCAACAATTGATCATATCGGTCAGGTCATTGTAGGTATGACAAATGCTGATAAAGGCATACTTTACTTTGATGAAATGAAAGTTGAAAATGTTGTTAAAGTCCCTGTTACGGATGTCACGATTGACCAGAATGCAATGAATCTTAATGTCGGTGAGAGCAAAACATTGACAGCAAATGTATTGCCATCTGATGCAATTTTTAAGTCCGTTGTATGGTCATCCAGTGATACTAGCGTAGCAACTGTGGATCAAACCGGAAAAGTAAAAGGTCTAAAGCAAGGAACGGCAACGATTACGGCTGCTTCAGCTGATAATAGCTCTATTAAAGCGGTTAGTAATGTGACAGTTAGTAAAGTGAATGTTCAAAGTATAACTCTTGACAAAAGCTCCATAAAACTTGGCGCCGGCAGAACACAAACACTGAATGCAACTGTGCAACCGGAAAATGCTACATTTAAAGGTTTAGTTTGGTCATCTAGCGATAGTCAAGTAGCCACCGTAGACCAAAACGGAAAAGTGGTAGCAATAAAAGAAGGCAGAGCAACGATTACGGTTACTTCAGCCGATGATAATGGGATTGCCTCAACTTGTGAAGTTACAGTTATTCCGCATTCCATTCAGCAAGAATATTATGTATCTCCGAACGGTAATGATTCTAACATTGGATCGGAGACACAGCCTTTCAAGACGATAGAGAAGGCTCGGGATACGATACGTACCATCAATAAAGATATGACTGGAGATATTATCGTTTATCTTGACGGAGGCACATATACGCTTAAGGATACCGTTGTCTTTAACGAGACTGATTCAGGAACAAATGGTTTCGACATCATATATAAGGCCAAAGATAGTGTAAAGCCTGTCATAAGCGGGGGCAAAAGCATTACAGGTTGGACGCTTTACGATGCGGATAAAAACATTTATAAAGCGACGGCTGGAGGCCCCATTGAAACCAGACAACTATTTGTCAATGGTGAGCGTGCTACAAGAGCAAGAAGCACCGGAGGTCTTAGCGATGCTACCAATAATTCCACTGGACATACGACGACCGATGTAGCATTGGCTAATTACAAAAATGTAAGCGATATAGAAATGGTTTATATTTCCAGATGGACAAATCCAAGAGGCGGCGTACAATCCATAACTACTGATGGTACTAAAGCAACCATTACAATGAAGCAGCCTGGTTGGAAGTTTTTAAAAGGTAAAGGCGCTACAGCTGTAGGTAATCCATCCTACATTGAGAATGCTTATGAATTATTGGATGCTGAAGGCGAATGGTATCTGGATCGAACAGGAGCTATAGGCGGAGATGCGAATACATTTTATTACAAGCCTAAGGCTGGCGAAGACATGTCCAAGGCGGATATGGTTGCACCTGTACTCGAAAAACTATTATTGATTGAGGGCAGCAATCTGGACAATACGGTAAACCATATCCAATTTGAAGGCATTAATTTCGAATACACAACATGGTTAAGACCAAGCGGGGATCGGGGCCATCCTGATGCGCAAAATAATGTAATCAGAGAAACCTCTACAGTCCCAGGTCAGCAATACGATGAATTTTTGGATTATAACGGCGCAGTCGTATTAAAGAATGCCAAATCTATTATCTTCGAGAGAGATAATTTTTCAAAACTTGGATACATGGGGATATTAATGAGTGAGGGCAGTCAGGATAACCTCATTCTAGGGTCCGAGTTCTATGATATTTCTGCAACTGCCATACAGGTTGGAGATGGTTATAAACGATACGATCAGGAAAGCTTAAATCCGAGTGATAAACGGAAGCTGCTCGTAAATAACGATGTGCTTAATAACTATGTACATGATGTTGCTGTCGAGTATATGTCTGCAACAGGGATTGCTGCATCCTATCCGCAGCAAATGGATATTTCCCATAATGAAATATATAATCTCCCTTACTCTGGCATTCATGTTGGCTGGGGATGGCAATTTATCCAGACACCTACAAGAAATAACAGGATTGAAAACAACTATCTGCATGAGATGAGAAACAGTAAATTGTCAGATGGCGGAGGCATCTACACAATTGGCGGGAATGTGGGCGGCAGCGACTGGATGTCAACCATAACAGGAAACTATATTTATACTAGCCATACGCATACTTATCATTTTACATCCTTATTTCATGATGAGGGAAGCTCTTGGTACAAAGACAGCAACAATGTCATCAGAGTCGCGCAAGGTGTAGAATGGAGCAGTATGTGGACAGGTTCCATTCACGATGTTCACCTTGACACCAATTATACAACAACGTCCACTTTTAATAATTCAGGCACAAGGACCACAGTTACAAATACAATTTTAGTACCCGATGAAAACTGGCCTCAGGCGGCAAGAGACATTATTAATAATGCCGGTTTAGAGGCTGCTTACCAAGATATTAAAGTGAATAAAGACGCCTTGTCTGAGAAAATAGCTGCGGCACGTACATTAAATGAACAAATGTATACAAAAGTATCTTGGAGCGTATTACAGAACGCACTGCAAGGTGCGATTGCAGTGAACAGTAATAAAACAGCAACACAGCAACAGGTTAACGATGCATTGGCAGGCCTGAATGCAGCTATAAACGGGTTGGAACCTCAACAACCGCCAACGACAACGGACAATGCGCCAAGCGGCTGGGTCAATCAAGATGTCACTGTAACCTTAAGCGCGAGCGATGACGGATTGGGTGTAGCCAATACCTACTATACGGTAGACGATGGCGCTGAGCAAACGGGAACTTCCGTCGTATTGTCAGAAGATGGAGTTCACAAGCTTGTCTATTGGAGCGTAGACAGAGCAGGCAGCGTGGAACAAGCGCATACGGTATCCATTAGTATTGATAAGAAAGCTCCGTCGATCGCGGTGTCTGCACCGGGAGACAACAGCATTTATAAAGATTCCGTGGATTTGACGCTTCAGCTTGCAGTGACCGACGACTTGTCGGGTGTCGACAACAGCAAGACGACGGTAACGCTCGATACGAATGCTTACCAGAACGGCACGACGATCCCGCTTTATAAGCTGCCGCTTGGACAGCATAAGCTTGTTGTATCCTCCAGCGACTTGGCCGGCAATCAGGCAAGCAAGACCGTTCAGTTTACGACGGTGGCCAGCATCGATTCATTAAAGGCATTGGTGACACGCTTTGGTAGTTACAAGTGGATCGATGATGCCGATATTACCAAAAGTCTTCTGGGAAAATTGGCAAACAACGATTTGACGGGCTTTGTGAATCTAGTGAAGGCTCAAAGCGGGAAGCATATTTCAAGCGAAGCGGTAAAATATTTGCTGCGAGACGCTCAATATGTTTTGTCACAAAAGTAGAGCATTCACATTAATAAAAATTAGGACGGATCATAATGAAAGAGGGGGAGATCAATTTCTCCCCCTCTTCGATTTTATCGAGATCAAAATTCGATTATCTTGCAATTTTAACAGCTGAGAAAGGCCTCGATTAAGAGCCCAAAGAGTAATGGCTGCTTTCATATAGGAAGCAGAGATTAGCACGATGCGATAATAGATTCAATCCTTTCGATAAAATCCGATATCGTCATGTATATGACGAACAGTATTGTTATTTTTTACATCATTCACCTGTTAAATGGGATGAAAAGGGATTGATACGAAAGCAACTAAAAAACCTTACGGAATAGACACAGCGGATTTCACTGTTCAGCCGTAAGGTTTTTTTTATCATTACGCCACTGGGACGGGGTAGCGCCTACGAACCGCTTGAACACGGTAGCGAAATGCTGGCTCGATTGATATCCAAGCCTATGAGAAATATCCGTTACGGAATCGGCGGTCTCCGCAAGCTGCCGGCAGGCTTCCTTCACACGGAGACGTTCCGAGAAAGTGATCGGAGCCTCTCCGGTATACTCCTGAAAGGTGCGGTAGAAGTGGGAGGAGCTGACGCCGGCGAACGAGGCAAGTTCATCGATGGACGGCCGCCACTCCGGCTCATTGCTCATTTTCGCGATTAGAATGTCATATTGACGCAGTAAATCAATGGCGATCGTTTGATTGCCAATTCCGGGCTGGAGGAAAGCAAGCAGAATATCCGTTAGCGCATTGCGTACGGCAATGCTTTGTTCCGGTGTTTGATTCAGCAATGCTTTTCTTAGCTTTTTGAATGATTCGACCGGAGACAGCCCGACCGGAATAACACGCGGCAATTGTTCCATCATGTGCTGCATAAGCATGCACTCTTCCGATGAAAGCCGAAGCCATCCTTGGCATTGGGGGGCAGCAACAATCAGCCACCAAAATTTACAAGGCTCTATGGCATTGAAGCCGCCTCGATGCTTTTCGCCGGGGCGCGAATGGAACAGATCGCCTGCCTGCGATCGATAGAGAACGCCTTCAAGCTCCCAGCTTGCCTGACCTCGTTCAATGAGAACGAATTCATAGCACCCCGGATGTTCATGCTCGGGTAGAGGTGACGCGCTGCGCAATTCATCGTATCCGAGCATGATGAACTCCGGTACATGACGGATGGGAGGATCATGGTGGATGTCATAAGTCCATCGTGCCCGGCTGCTCGGGGAGGATTGTCCGGTTGCGTTCGGGATCAAGCTGTCATCATCCGAATGCTTTTTCATGAGAAAGATCAGCCTTCCTTGTTTCAAATCGTGCTTAATGTTTCTAATCCTACTTCGTACTAGAGTGAACGTCAAGCCGCTCTTCTATACCTTATTCTTATGTCGAACACATCAAAGGAGGAGTTAGACATGACATTGAAAGCCGAACGCCAATACAAAATTACTCAAAAGGATAAGGAAACCTTTAACAGGGACGGGTATTGGATCAGTCCTAAGCTGCTAGACGACGAGCAGATCGCGCGCTTGCGCGAGGCGCATGAGCGCATTTGGTCCAGTGATTTCGACGGGGACGGACTCTCGATGCATCCTGTGACAGTGAGCAGCAATCCCGAAGCTCTTCGTAAATTGGATAACGGCTGGTGGATTAATGACGAAGTGAAAAAAGTCGTGACGGATCCGCTTATTGGAGAATTGTCAGCAGATTTGCTGGAGACGGATGAAATCAGGCTGTGGCATGATCAAGTCATCTATAAGCCTGGCATCGGAGACAAGGTGACGAAGGCCGGCAATGTGGGCTGGCACCAGGACTACGGTTATTGGCAATGCTCGGACACCTCCGATATGATCACCGTCTGGATCGCGCTACAGGATACGGACTTGACGAACGGCGGGATGATGACGATTCTGGGGTCGCATAAATGGGGATTAATTCCCGACAGCGCCAGCTTTTTTAATCAGAACATGGAAGAGCTAAAGACGAAATACGCGGGCGGCCGCGACTGGGTAGAAGAGCCATGTATATTGAAGGCCGGCCAAGCCAGCTTCCATCACGGCCTTACGTTCCACGGTTCGGGACCGAACCGGACGAATGAGCCCCGGCTTTCCGTCGTAGCGCATGTGATGAAAGGCGGAACCGGTTATCGCGCCGGCATTCAGAGGCATGACAACATTCGTCATCTTGGACCGCGTCCCGTCAATGGACAGGCTTTTGCAAACGAATATTTCCCCATTTTGTACAAACGGTAAAAATCAATTTTGCAGAAATAAGGCGGCGTGAATATGGAACTGAAGAAGATAAAGGCGCTATGGGGAATGGAGGGTACCATTCAGGATCAATTGGCTCGGACAGCTGCGGCCGGCTACGACGGAATAGAAGGACCGATGCCATCCGAGTCCGATGAATCCTCGTTTAGAGAAGCTCTTAAACGCCATAAGCTGGAATATATTATCCAAGTTTATACGCATGACGATCATTTAGCTTCGTTTAAAAGCCAGGTTGAACGGGCTGCAAGCTTTGAACCGCTGCTTATTGTGGCTCATAGCGCAAAAGATAGTATGCCCGAACCGGAGCAAGACCGATTTTTTGAGGGAGCGCTAACCACCCAGCAAAAGTCCGGCATTCGAATCGCGCATGAGACGCATCGGGGACGGGCGATGTTTACGCCATGGACGACTGCGAGATTATTAAGAAAATATCCGGATTTGCGAATTACGGCAGACTTTAGCCACTGGGTTAACGTATGCGAATCACATCTGGAAAATCATCCGGAGGAAATCGCCCTCGCCGTCGACCGGACGATTCATGTTCATGGCCGGGTAGGGTTCCCGCAAGGACCGCAAGTCCCGCATCCGGCCGCTGCGGAGTATAAGCGCGAGCTCGAGTTGTTTACGGACTGGTGGTATCGTATATTCGCCAAGCAAGCGGAGAACGGGAACACCTCGGCCACATTTACTGCGGAGTTCGGGCCTCCAGGCTATTTGCCGACGCTGCCTTTCACGAACAAGCCTGTCGCGGATTTGTGGGAGGTCAATCAATGGATGACCGATTACATGGTTGAAAGATTCAAGAGCTGGTTCAACGCTTGACCGGAACCAATTTCTTCCTAAACCATTAGCAGCAAATGCATCCTTTCGAATGAATATTGGAAGCCCCAAGGGTAATCCAATGAATTCTATGGGGTGCATTTTTGCTTTTCAAGGGGTCCGTGGAACGAATACTCTAGAGGAGTGAATGGTTATGGAAAAATAGGCTAGATTCTGCTTATAAACGGTGTGGAGGTTGTTTCGTGGAACGAAAGTCTCAAATTGAATGGGCGATCGAGTGCAAACGGGAGGAAATGCACCAAGCGATCGATCAATATGGATTATCGTCCAGTATGGTCTTAAAGAAATCACAGGAACTCGATACGCTGCTGAACAAATATCAGCAGCATTGGCGGCTACAAAGGCGGAATCGTGAATGGATCCTTGGATGCGAAGAATTTCCTGCGTCTGTATAAAACGAATCTGGACGTTAAGAATACTACAATAAATTGGCTTACGTATAACAACTCGAAAGACTGGTGGCATATGTACATTAACGTCAATGGTATAGCAGTTAAACCTACGAAGAAGTATATTACGCTGGAAGATTACATGGGGAACATGTCCGAGGTCAAGAATATTACGGTAACGAAAGTTACCAAATAAACAGGAAAAACTCACCCATACATATCATGAAAACCTGACCCTTTGCGGTTGGGTTTTTCCATTACTTGGGAGAAATATGATCCTTTCCGGCGGCTTGATTTACTTGTCCCATAAGTGAATGCAACATGGAACTCGATGCAAACGATCGGTAGGAGGAAACGCAATGCAGTTTAAAAAGAAAAGGTTTACGGTTTTTCCCAAGCTGCTCATGGGCTTCATGATCGCGATTTTGCCCGTGTACATGCTGGGCATTTTTTTGAACAAACAGGTGGCCGGCAGTTTACGGGATCAGATTCTGCAATCCATGCATACCAGCGTGGACTTTTATTTGTCCTCACTGACGAACGAAATGGTCAATATCGAAAGCTTCAAGCGCTCCTTACTCGTGGACGAGGATCTTATGACTTTAAGCACGATAGCGCCGGCTTTAACGGAGAACGAGCGGCGAGAAGCGATTTTACGGCTGGAGAAAAAGCTGTCGCTGCTTCAGGACTCAAGCTCTTACATAGCCGATGCGACCCTTCACATCCCGCTGATCGATAAGCGGATCAAGCCGGGAAGCTACCTCGACGGCGTTTCACTCAAACAAATGGAAGCGATTCGCTTTAACTTGCAGCAGCAATTATCTCCGTTATTATGGCATGACAATAAGCTCCTCATGGGCTCCTATTTCCCGGAAAGTGCGTTCACAGACCGGGCTCCCATTTTCTTGATCGAGATCGAGATCAATCAGCGGATGATCATGGAGGATTTGGGCGCCATGTCGGATAAAGGAGGAGCGTACCTCCACTTCACTCGGGAGGGCCGTTCCATTACGAACCGCGCCGTCTCGGGCGCGTCCGACGAAATGGAACGGTTATTATCCCGGCAGGTGGGCGGCGAAGTCGAAAGCGTCATATTCCAAAGCTTAGGGAAGAGATACCTGGTTTCGTTCCAGCGATCCACCGGTTACGATTTTTCGCTGGCGATCTATACGCCCGAAGACGTTATTATGCGCGATTTTGACAAATACAATGTGTTGTTCTGGATCTTGTTCGCGTTGTCCATCGTTGTGATGGCTCTGTTCTCATATTGGATTTTTAAAGCGATTCGAAATCCGGTTCGCAATCTGCTCAAGGCATTCCGTAAGGTGGAGCAGGGCCAGCTTACGGTGCGGATCTCGCAGAGCAGCAACGATGAATTTTCGGACCTGTCGGAACAGTTCAATAAGATGGTCGCCAAGCTGCAATCGCTGATCCAGGAAGTGTACGAGCAGCAAATCAGGAGTCAGCAGTCCGAGCTCAGACAGCTCCAGTCGCAGATCAATCCGCATTTCCTGTACAACAGCTTTTTTATTTTGCATCAGCTGATCGAATTCGAGGATATGGACAATGCAAGGAAGTTCGTCCACTACCTGGGGAACTACTTTCAGTTTATTACAAGGGACGCGAAGTCGGAGCTGCCGCTCGGGCAGGAGATGAAGCATGCGGAGGCTTACTTGAATATCCAGACAATGCGGTTCGGTAACCGGATCAGAGTTTCGGCGGAACCGATTCCCGCGCAATGGGAAGCGATGCCGGTACCGCGTCTCATCGTGCAGCCTATCATCGAAAATGCCTACCAGCATGGATTAGAGTCCAGAATATCGGAAGGTATTTTGCGGATAACGAATGACTTGCGGGACAACATCCTTCGTATCCATTTCGAGGATAACGGCACCAAGCTGACGAATGACCAGCTTATGAGCCTCAGGTGCAGGCTTCAGGATACATCGGGACTTGAAACGACGGGAATCGTGAATGTGCACAGGCGGCTGCAGATCAAGTTCGGACCGCAGGCCGGGCTGGACGTATTCCGCAGTGAACTTGGCGGTTTGGGCGTCACGATGAAAATTCCTGATAAGACAAAGGAGGATCAATGATGTACCGTTTATTAATCGTGGATGACGAACCGTTTATTTTGCAAGGGCTTGTGGAGTTATGCAGCAGGCTGACAGAACCCGAATTAGAAATCTATTCGGCGGCGACGTCGCAGGAGGCGTTGATGTGGCTCGGAAGAATGAAAATAGACATCGTGTTGTCGGATATTCAGATGCCGGGCATGAACGGTCTGGAGCTTCAGGGCGAGATCGTGAAGCAGTGGCCCAGGTGCAAAGTGATCTTCTTGACGGGTTACAGCGACTTTACTTATATTCAGCAAGCGATTCGGCAAGGCAGCGTGGACTATATTCTAAAGACCGAAGGCAATGCAAAAATCGTGGAATGCATTGTCGCGGCAGCTAAACAGCTCGATCAGGAGCAATTGGTGGACATGCAGCTCACCCTGGCGAGCCAGCAAAGGAAGATGGCGCTGCCTTATCTTCAGAAGCAGTATCTGAACGAGCTGATACAAGGGAACGACAAGTCGCTTCTTTCGCTTCGCGACAAATTCGAAGATCTGCAGATTCCACTGGATGACGGCGGCCCTTGCTTGCTCATGATCGCACGTATCGATGATTGGGGACAGCGGGATGGCTTGATGGACCGAACGCTGTTCCAATTTGCGCTGGATAATATGACGAACGAATTATTATCCCCGCTCACGAAGGCAACCTCCATGAGCTTTGACAAAAACAAGATGGCTTGGTTCATCCAGCCCTCCGAAGCCCCATCAGATCCCGAGGTTCGAAAGAGAACCTACCTGTTCGTTCGCGAGATGTTGGAGCAAATCCAGGGGACGTCGCTCCATCTTCTAAAGCTGCCGTTATCATTGGCGCTTGCGAGCGGATTCTCGGAGTGGTCCGATATTCCGCACAAGTTCGAGCGTCTTAATCTGCTCTTCCATAGCGGCCTTGGATTCGGGAGCGAACTGATTTTGCTCGAGCCTGAATCCATGCCGGCAAGCGAAGAAAACGACGTCGAGGTGCGCCTGACATCGGTTCACTTCAATAAGATCGCCTATTTGAAGTCCTGTATGGAGAACGGCCAGGAGGAAGCGTCGATCGAAACGCTGGAGGAGCTGCTTGCTTTCGCGTCGTTATCAGGACCATTCCCAAGCGCCGTGCAGATGGAGCTATACTATTTGCTTGTGGCGGTATTCCTTCCCCACGGCTTGATGCATTCCAGCCATGACGCTCGCTCCGATCAGGATTTGGGACGGTTTACGCAGTTCGAAAGGTACCGTTCCTGGCATCAGATTTGCGAAGAATTCATTTTTTACGCCAAGCGTATCTTTGAATGTCAGCATGCCGGAATGATTGTTCAGGAGCATGAGCTTATTCAGAAGATCCAGCAATACGTCGCAAACCATTTGTCGGGGGATTTGTCGCTGTCACGAATTGGCGAGGTGGTGGGACATAACCCGTCCTATCTCTCCAGATTGTACAAAAAATTAACGGGCAAAGGGCTGTCCGCTTACATCAACGAGATTAGGCTGGAGAAAGCGAAGCGTATGCTGGAACAGGACCGTTACAAGGTGCATGAGATCGCCGCAGAGCTCGGTTTCTTGTCTTCGCAGTATTTCCATCGTTTCTTCAAAAAGGCGACGAATCTGACGCCACAGGAATACCGGGAGCTAAAGCGGGATTCAAACGTGTAAATAAAAGATACAAATGTCACGAATGGAAACTAGTTAGCGAACTCTCTAAGCTTTTATAATGAAGCCGTAGCAAGGAATACTAACTAGAAAAGGGTGTTCATGATGAAGAGAAAAGGGTATTGGAGTCTCATTCTCGCAAGCATGTTGGCTTGTTCCGTCGTGCTGGCCGGCTGTGGCGGCAAAAACGAGGGAAATGAACCAAGCGGGAATGCAAATTCGGGCAATCAAGGAACTGGAGAGACCGTTATCGAGCCGCTTGGCAAATTTGATCCTCCTATAGATGTGACTGCGGCGAAATTCATCACTCAGGACGTTGTGTATCCGGAAGGTCAATCGGAGTCCAAAAATGCCTGGGAAGATCTCTATAAAGATATGGGCATCAATCTGAAATACGATTGGATCGTGAAAGGAACCGACGCACAATATTTCCAGAAGTTGAACCTCTCCATCGCTTCGGGAGAAATACCTGATCTGATGATGGTCAACTCCTCCCAATTGAAGCAATTGGTCGAATCGGATATGGTGGAGGACTTGACGTCCGTTTATGAGAAATATGCGACTCCGGCGGTGAAAGGCGTTTTCGAACAGGACAAGCAGGCTCTGCAATCCGCTACCTTCGACGGCAAGCTGTACGCCATTCCGAAGACGGAGCCGATGATCGGCGCGCAAACGCCGTTGCTCTGGCTGCGTACGGACTGGTTGACGAAGCTTGGACTTTCCGAGCCGAAGACTTGGGAAGAAGTATTGCAAATTTCGAATGCCTTCACGACCAAAGATCCTGACGGCAACGGCAAGGCGGATACGTTCGGCATCGCGCTGAGCAAAGAGATCATTAACGGATATCCTTCCCTAAACGGATTCCTTAATGCTTATGGAGCTTATCCTCGGATCTGGAAAAAAGACGCATCTGGCAAACTGGTGTACGGAAGCATCCAACCGGAAGTCAAAGCCGCGCTGGCCAAGCTGGCGGAACTGTACAAGAACGGCGAACTGGATAAGGAATTTGGCGTAAAGGACGGCTCGAAAGTAGCGGAATCGCTGGTCGACGATCGCGTAGGGATGATGTTCGGACCAAGCTGGGCTTCGCAATGGCCGCTTCAGGACAACAAAAAGAAAAACGGTGCAGCGGAGTGGAGACCTTTTCCGATCCCGTCGGTCGACGGCGGCAACGCCACCGTGCAAATGCCGTTTGGCGCATCGTTCTACTATGTCGTCAAGAAGGATATGAAGCATCCGGAAGTCGCAATCAAGCTGGCAAACCTCTTTATGGAGAAGCTGTACGGAGAAACTGCGGATTATTTGAAATATGGCGTAGACAGCAGCGGCATCTCGGTTGCCAAATTTTCGATGGTGGATTTATTCGTCCCGGATAAAGACATTAAGCGTTCGGTGAACGTGGCGGAAGCGCTCAAGAACGGGGATCCGTCCGCACTGAACCCGGAAGAGAAATCAACCTACGATAAAATCAAGGCATTCCAAGGCGGAGACTTGAATTTCTATGGCGAAATGTATCAGAGCGGTCCGGAAGGCGCGATGATGGTTCTGAAGAAGCTGTCGGATGAAGGCAAAGTGATCTCCGAAGGATACGGCGGCGCTCCTACCGATACGATGGGCGAGAAAAAAGCTACATTGGAAAAGATGGAGACTGAAATCTTCACGAAAATCATTTACGGCGCTGCCACGATCGACCAATTCGACAAGTTCGTCGAGGACTGGAAAGCTCTCGGCGGCGATCAAATTACGCAAGAAGTTAATGAATGGAACGCTTCGCAACAATAATACGGATGAGGAGGGGTAAGATGCTAGCTGCTTGCCCCTTTCCTTTTATACAGACAGATCGAGATTCGAAAATAAGGAAGTGGGTATATTGCACATAAATAAAGGACTTAAGCAGCTTCCGTTGCACTTGATGCTAATACCGGGCACCGTCATCGTACTGATCTATTGCTACTTTCCTATGGTAGGGGTATTAATGGCGTTCCAAAAGTATGTTCCGTCAAAAGGCTTGTTTGATTCCAAATGGGTGGACTTGAAAAACTTCGAATATTTATTTCAAATGCCCGATTTCGGTCAGGTGCTTTGGAATACGGTATTTATCGCCGTTCTCAAGATGGTGTTCGGGCTTCTTGTGCCTATTACGATCGCGATTTTGCTGAACGAGGTTGGCAAAGTGTATGTGAAGAGATGGGTTCAAACGCTGATTTACCTGCCTCACTTTTTGTCATGGGTCATTCTGGGCGGCGTCCTCATCGATATATTGTCTCCATCTAACGGACTGCTAAATCAGTTTTTAGGTATGTTTTCGATTAAACCTGTTTTTTTTCTCTGCGATAACGAATGGTTTCCGGTCACCCTCATCGTTTCGGATATTTGGAAGGAATTCGGCTTCAGCACGATCGTTTATTTAGCGGCGCTGACGACGATTAATCCCAGCTTGTACGAAGCGGCCGTCATTGATGGGGCTGGCAGATGGAAGCAGACCTGGCATATTACCCTCCCCGGGATGATGCCGGTCATCGTTCTGATGGCGACATTAAGCTTGGGAAATGTGTTAAATGCGGGGTTTGATCAAGTATTTAATTTATATAGTCCGCTGGTGTACGAGAGCGGAGATATTCTGGATACGCTAATTTACCGGATCGGGTTAATGGATATGCAGTACGGGGTAGCGACTGCGCTTGGTTTGTTTAAATCACTCATTTCCTTTGCGCTTGTTTCGATCTCGTATTGGCTGGCTTACAAAATCGCGGATTACCGCATCTTTTAGGAAAGGAGAGAACCGGTTTGGTAGAAGGAAAATCAATTGGGCGCAGCTTGTTTCGTATCCTCAATTACGTCTTTCTTATTGGGCTCGCCTTAACTTGCCTGATTCCACTTATTCATATTTTGGCGGTATCCCTAAGCTCCAATGTAGCGGCAAGCGCCGGGATCGTGAAGCTATGGCCCAGGGAGCTGACCTTCAAGTCCTATGAGTTCGTAATGTCCAAGGGCGAGTTTCTGGCTTCGTTATGGATCACAGTGAAGCGGGTTGTGCTCGGTACAAGCGTCAGCATGATTCTGACCATTCTAACTGCTTATCCGCTGTCCAAAAACGGCAGGGAGCTCAAATTCAGAACGGGCTACGCGTGGTTCTTCGTCTTTACGATCTTGTTCAGCGGGGGATTGATTCCTTGGTACATGACGGTTCGCGCGACCGGGCTGCTGGATTCCGTATGGGCATTAGTTATTCCCGGAGCCGTTCCTGTATTTAATGTCATTCTATTATTAAATTTTTTCAGAGGGCTGCCCAAAGAGCTCGAGGAGGCGGCGTTTGTCGACGGCGCGGCTTATTGGACGACGCTATGGCGCGTCTATGTGCCGCTGTCTATGCCTTCCATCGCTACGATTATGCTGTTCACGATCGTCGGGCATTGGAATTCCTGGTTTGACGGCCTTGTACTTATGAACTCGCAGCATAACTATCCGCTGTCGAGCTACCTGCAAACCGTCATCGTTCAAGCGAGCTTGACCAACATGTCCGCGGAGCAGCTGGCGAACCTGGCCTCCGTGTCGGACCGAACCGTAAAAGCCGCGCAAATTTTCGTAGGCGCGCTGCCGATTCTCGCTTTTTATCCATTCCTTCAGAAGTATTTCGTGAAAGGTATGGTACTGGGCGGGGTTAAAGAATAATTAAAGGAGAGATTACTAATGGAAACTGGAACGAAGCCTTGGACGATTTACGCAATTCATCACTCTCATACCGATGTGGGCTATACGGAGCGGCAAGAGAAGATTAAGCAATATCACGTCGACTTTATCCGGCAGACGCTCTATATTTTACGTGAAATTCATGCCGGCCGCCGTCCGGAATGGAAGGGCTTCAAGTGGGTTTGTGAAACGTTTTGGCCGATTGAGGCGTTTCTCGATAAGGCGTCGGAGCAGGAAAAGTCGGAGTTCGCGGAAGCGGTAAAGCGCGGAGATATCGGTCTGTCGGGCACCTACCTCAATATGAGCGAGCTGATCGGCAAAGATCTGCTTGAAGCGATGATCGGCCGCGTCCGCGTTTACGGGGAGTCGATTGAAATGCCGGTGAAATCCGCCATGACAGCCGATATTACAGGCTTTAGCTGGGGGTATGGCGAGGTGCTGCTGAATGCGGGCATTCAAAACATGATCACCTGCATCCATACCCATCATTCGATGTATCCCCTTTGGAAGAAGCAGCAGCCGTTCTGGTGGGAGATGCCAAATGGCGAAAGGCTCCTGACCTGGAACGGGGAGCATTACGTCTTCGGCAACGATTTGGGACTTATTCCCGGTATCGGGGGTTCTTATACGATCAAGGATGAATTCGATACGAGCAAGGGCATTACTTTCGAAATCGCGGAAGCGCGCATTCCGAGGTATTTGGAGAGGCTGCGGGCGGACGGGTATCCGTTCCCGTTCGCGCCCGTTATGATGTCCGGCCTGCCGACGGACAACAGCTCGCCCAATGTACAGCTTATGGATTTCGTTAACCGGTGGAACGGCAAACATGGCGAAGAAATTAGAATCGTGCCGTGTACGTTGGATGAATTTTTTGACGCGGTACGCGGTCATGCTGAGCAGCATCCCGATGATATTCCGGTATACCGGGGCGATTGGCCGGACTGGTGGACGGACGGCGTAGGTTCGACGCCGAAGCATGTGCAAGTATTTCGGGAGGCGCAGCGCGTCTATCAGAAAGTGAAGCAGCTCGATCCAAACGGAGAGATCGTAACTCCCGAGGAGATGAAAGCAATGGAATACGAGCTGACGCTGTTCGCCGAGCATACTTGGGGCTATCATTCCTCCGTGACGGAGCCATGGAATCCGTTCGTGCAGGAATTGGGCATCCGCAAAGAGGCATTCGCCGCCAATGCAAGCACGCTCGCGCATCGAGCATTGTACGACATCTTGGAGCATAGAGGGGACGCGCTTCTTGCCCCGGACCGGCCGATGCGGTTCAAGCTGCATAATCCTCATCCTTTCGCGCAGGAAGACGTTGCCCATCTTATTATGGAAGGTTGGCACTACGACCTGATCAAGGACGGCTTCGAAGCCCGCGACGAAGGAAGCGGAGAGGCGTACGCGGCTCAGCTAAGAGTGGCGCCGAGGGGCGTCATCGTCAGCGTGCCGGTGACGCTGCAGGCAGGAGAAGAGAAAACCCTGATGATCCATCCCGTCCGGAAGGGCCAAGTAAAGACAGCTTACCGTGAGGATTACGTAGGGTCGGACAGGATGATGGATATTGACGTATCGCATGCGGAGAAGGCCTTCCGCTTCACCTCGACTTATTTGGAAACGCCGTTTGTCCGGATGGAATGGGCGAAAGGCGAAGGGATTACGTCCTGGATCGACAAGCGTACCGGGATGGAAATGCTGCGATCAGACCGCAATCATAATGCCTTCTCGCCGGTATATGACATGACCCGCGCCTCAAGCGTTACGGATATGTACGAAGTGCGCCGCAAGATGGGCCGCAACCGCAAAGGAGCGGATGCTGTCGTCTCGACCGGAGTAATGACCCGTGCGGAAGTGATTGCGCAGGGAGATGTGTACGGCACGGTTCAACTGACGTTCGAGGTGGCGGGATGTTCTCATTATTCTCTGCTCGTTACGGCATATACGGACCAGCCGCGCGTGGATGTGGCCGTACGGATGCATAAGGACAGCGTATGGGATCCGGAGAATCTTTATATTTCCTTGCCGTTTGGCGGTCCGATCATGGACGGCGAGCAGCAGCTGTGGATGGATAAGATGGACGCACTAGCCCGTCCTCGCAAGGATCAGCTGCCGGGCAGCCTGGCCGATTATTATTGCATCGGGGAAGGCGTCGCTTACGTGGGAAGCCAAGGCGGGCTGGCGATCGCTATGCCGGATACGCCGCTTATTCAACTGGGCGCGCTTGAACACGGGTTCCGCTTACTGAACGGAGACGATAAGCTGAAGCATGATCCGGGCCATCTCTATTCCTGGGCAATGAACAATTATTGGGAAACGAATTTTACGGCGACGCTGGGCGGCTTCTATGAATTCCGGTATTTTGTCGCATGGGGCGAAGCGCTGGATAAGCCGGAATCGGCGATGACAGCATGCCGTAGCATGAATGCCGGCATCTTGGCATGGAGATCGAAATGATGAAGTATTTGGACGCTTCTATCGCGACGGAAGAGAGAGTTCATGATTTGCTGGGACGCATGACACTCGAAGAAAAGATCGGGCAGCTCATTCAGCCCTTTGGCTGGCAGGCTTACGAGCGAACGGAAGACGGCGTCGCGCTGACGGAAACCTTTCGTTCCTATATAGAGCGCGGGGGCGTCGGCTCGCTCTACGGCGTCCTGCGGGCCGATCCTTGGACCGGGGTAACGCTGGATTCGGGATTGTCTCCCCGCGAAGGGGCGGAAGTCATTAACCTGATTCAGAAATACGCGATTGAGCATACGAGGCTTGGCATTCCAATTCTGTTCGGGGAGGAATGCTCCCACGGGCATATGGCCATCGGCGCAACGGTATTCCCTGTGCCGCTTGCGATGGGCAGCAGCTGGAATGCGCCGCTGTTTCGGGAAGTGTGCCGCGCGATTGCGGCGGAGACGCGGGCCCAAGGGGGCACGGTTACCTATTCTCCCGTCCTCGACGTTGTCCGCGATCCTAGATGGGGACGGACGGAAGAGACATTCGGCGAGGACCCGCATCTCATCGGCGAGATGGCGGTAGCGGCAGTCGAAGGTTTGCAAGGGGAGTCTATCGCTTCCGAAGATGCCATTGTCGCCACGCTTAAGCATTTCGCCGGTTACGGCGGTTCCGAAGGCGGCCGCAATGCCGCTCCCGCCCGAATCGGAGAGAGGGAGCTTCTGGAGAAAGACTTGTTGCCCTTCGAGAAGGCGGTGCAAGCGGGGGCGCTGTCGATCATGACGGCCTACAACGAAATTGACGGCGTGCCTTGCACGTCGAATCATGAGCTGCTTACCCGGACTTTGAGAGAGCAATGGGGATTCGACGGCTTCGTCATTACGGATTGCGGCGCAATCAGCATGCTTTGCGGCGGCCATCAAGTGGTGGAGAGCGAAGAGGATGCGGCAGTCGCGGCATTGCTGGCGGGCGTCGATATGGAGATGTCGGGAGACAGCTTCGGCAAACATCTTCTGCATGCCGTAAGGAATAAAAAGGTTGCGATAGACGATATTGACCAGGCGGTGAGCCGCATCCTTCGCCTGAAATTCGAGCTGGGCTTGTTCGAGCGCCCGTACGCCGATCCTGACCGCGCTTCGGAGATCATCGGCCAAGAGAGCCACGTTAAGCTGGCGAGACAGATGGCGCAAGAAAGCATGATTTTGCTCAAAAATCGCGATCAAGTCCTGCCGCTGTCGCCCGCGTTGGGCAAAATCGCGGTCATCGGACCTAACGCAAACAACATTTATAACCAATTGGGCGATTATACGTCGCCGCAGCAGCGCGGCGGAATCGTGACGGTACTGGACGGCATTCAGCGTAAATGCGCCGGCCAAAGCGATGTCTTGTATGCGCCGGGCAGCCGCATCAAAGATCCGTCGACGGAAGGTTTCGAGTCTGCGGTCCAAATCGCGCAGGTCTCGGATGCGATTATCGCCGTGGTAGGGGGTTCCAGCGCAAGGGATTTCGGTGAAGGCACGATAGATCTGAAGACGGGAGCCGCGATTATAACGGATCAGTCGAGCTTAAGCGACATGGATTGCGGAGAAGGCTTTGACAGAGCGGAGCTGGGATTGTCCGGCGTGCAATTGGATTTGCTGAAGGAGCTTCATAAGACCGGCAAACCGCTTATCGTCGTCTATATTAACGGACGGCCTATCGTAGAACCATGGATCGACGAACATGCCGATGCGATTCTGGAGGCCTGGTATCCCGGACAGGAAGGCGGTAACGCGATCGCGGACATTCTCTTCGGTGACTGCAACCCGTCTGGCAGGCTTACGATATCCATTCCCAAGCATCCCGGACAGCTTCCGGTTTATTACAATACGAAGCGGACCAGAGGCAAGCGGTATGTGGAGACGGACTTGCAGCCGAGATATCCGTTCGGCTACGGCCTCAGCTACACGTCATTCCGGTATGACGATATCACGCTGAGCAAACCTAACATGCGGCCGGACGAGAGCTGCACCGTAAGCGTCAGCATCACGAATACCGGCGGCATGGCGGGACAGGAAGTCGTGCAGCTGTACGTGACGGATGTCGTCAGCTCCGCAACGAGGCCTGCTTTGGAATTGAAGGGTTTCCATAAAATTCAATTAGAGCCCGGTGAATCGACGACCGTCCGGTTTACGGTCGCGAAGGAACAATTGCAGTACGTTGGAATGGATTTGCGCCGAATCGTCGAACCTGGACGGTTCCGCATCCAAGTCGGCGGCCACGCGGAGTCGCTCCTTGGCGCCGACCTGCACGTACTGCCCCCTGAATAAGTTTGGAGAGAGGATGAAACCGCAGTATGAAAGCTCATCGTTTACCGCAAATCGATATGCCCGAACTAAGGCTGCCGTCCTCCATCGTAAAGGCGATGGAGGACGCGGAGAAGCGGCTCGCCCATCGGCCGAAGCTTAGCCGATTGTTCCGGAACTGCTTCCCCAATACGCTGGAGACGACAACAAAGCTGATGGAGGACGGGACTACCTTCGTGCTAACGGGCGACATTCCCGCCATGTGGCTGCGGGATTCCGTGGAGCAAGTGATACATTACGTGCCGTTCGCTAAGGAAGACGCCGAGCTGCAGCGCATTCTGGAGGGCGTCATTAAACGCCATATGTTCTATATCGGCATTGATCCGTATGCCAACGCTTTTAACGAAACGGCCAATGACTGGCATTGGAACTCTGCGGACGAAACGGAAAGCTCGCCGTGGGTGTGGGAGCGCAAATTCGAGCTCGACTCCATGTGCTTCTCCTTCCGTCTTGCCTATCATTATTGGAAGGAAACGGGCCGGACGGGCATTTTCGATGAACATTTCAAAGCTTCTTTGCTGGCGATGCTGAACGTTTGGCAGATCGAGCAGCAGCATGCCGAGCTCTCGACGTACCGGTTCCAGCGCCATAACGGAATCATGATAGATACGCTGCGGAGGCAAGGGCGCGGCATGCCGGTTAACGAAACCGGCATGATCTGGTCGGGCTTCCGTCCTAGCGACGATGCTTGCGATTTCCATTTCAATATTCCGTCGAATATGTTCGCCGCCGTAACGCTCCGCGACATGGGAGAAATCGTCCGTTACGTGTACCGGGACGAGAAGCTTGCGGCCCGTATGGCCGCAATGGAAGAAGAAATCCGGCATGCCATTGAATTGTACGGCATCGTGGAGCATCCGAAGTATGGACGCATGTATGCCTTCGAGACGGATGGCTTCGGCAATCACGTCCTGATGGACGATGCCGGCACGCCAAGCCTGATGTCGGCGCCGTATATCGGCTTCGCGGATGCAAGCGACCCTGTCTATTTAAACACGCGCGCTTTTATCTTAAGCAAAGACAACCCTTATTATTACAAAGGCGAGAGCCTTAGCGGCATCGGCAGTCCTCATACGCCGCCGGACTTCGTGTGGCATCTCGCTTATTCCATGCAAGGTTTGACCGCCGCGGACCCGGATGAAATCAGGGAAATGATCGATATCATGGAGGCGACGGACGCCGACACCGGCTTTATGCATGAAGGCTTCCACAAAGATGATCCCGCGAACTTCACGAGAGATTGGTTCGCCTGGTCAAACAGCCAGTTTGCCCATTTGGTGTGGAAGGCTTTGCAGCATGGCATTATATAGAACCATAGCGGCCACCTGATAGGGTGGCCCTTTTCATCAAACGTTTGACGGCGATTATTGAAGGAGGAATGATCCATGTTTAATAAATATCCTATAAATCCAGTCCGGCAACCGTTCTCGGAACACCCCATTTCCAAAGGTTACGAAGCCTTGACAGAGCAAATATTGGCAAGCTTGGACGAGAAGGCGGACTCTCCCGCCCTAATTATCGTAGACGGTACGCACGGCGCGGACTTTCAGTCCTTCATTCGGCATGCCGCTTCCACGATCGAGAAGCAAGGATGGATCCTGAACGTTCAAAGTACGGCAGGCTACTTGGAATCCGGCGAGACGCTGCGCGAGCAGTTCGACCGCAATATTACGGCAAATAGAGCGTTCGGCTACGTGACGGAAGCGGGGATCGAAGCCTATTTCGAAGCGAACGCAAGAGCGGCGCTTTCAAGCCGACTGGAAGGGCAAAGCGGGAAGACGGCGGCCATCGTGTTCGGTCCGGGCGCCTATTGGCTTGCGGGAGAGCGAAGCGGCGTTTTCTTCTATTTGGATGTATCCAGGGAATATCAGCAAATCCAGCATAAGAAGCAGCTGCTCAATTACGGGATGTCGTGGAACCGCGATTCCGTTGAAAAATACAAGATCAGTTATTTCGTGGAATGGCCGATACTGGAAAATTACCGCAAACACATTTTCCAAAAAATCGATTTCTACGTGGATATGAATAAGCCGCAAGAGCCTGTATTCTCGACCATCCGCAGCTTGGCGGAGATGATCCGGAGCGTGGCTCAAAGTCCGCTTCGCGTCAAGCCTTTTTTCGCACCCGGGATTTGGGGGGGACAATATTTGAAAGACATGGCCGACCTGCCTAAGGAATGGGTGAACTGCGCATGGGGCTTCGAGCCGATCGCGCCGGAAAATTCCATTCTGATCGGATACGTAGGCGACATGATCGAAGTACCATTCCTGATCGTCATGGCCCTCGAATATAAGTCCATCATAGGCGAACGTCCGGCGTCGCTGTTCGGCGATTATTTCCCGGTTCGCTTCGATTACCTTGATACGATGGACGGGGATAATCTGTCTTGCCAAGTGCATCCGAAACAGGAATACGTGCGCGAGCATTTTAACGAGTTTATGACACAGCAGGAATCCTACTACATTATGGAACGGAAAAAGGATGCCAAGGTTTACCTCGGGTTTACGGAGGGCACGGCGAAAGAGGCGTTCCAAAACGCCGTCTTGCAGGCGCAAGAGACGGGCGTGCCGATGAAGTTTACCGAATACGTCAACGAATTCGACTCGAACAAAGGGGATTTGTTCCTCATTCCGCCGGGAACCGTTCATTGTTCGGGCATCGATAATCTTGTGCTTGAAGTCTCCTCCACGACCTGGTGGTTTACGTTCAAGCTATACGATTATTTGCGCAAGGACCTGGATGGCAAACCGCGTCCCATCAACGCGGATCACGGCTTCCGCAATATCGATTTCCACAAAACGACGTCGTGGGTTAAGAAAAACCTCATCCCCGAGCCGCAACTGCTGCAGAGCCAAGGCGACAATGAGGAGTATTTGCTGGGACAGCGCGAAGATCTGCTGTTTTACGTAAGGCGGATCCATCTGCAGACGGAATGGCGAGACCGGACGGATGGAGAGTTTGTCATGTACAATCTCGTGGAGGGAAAGAGCGTACGCATCGTTTCTCTTGCGGACGAGTCGGTATTCGTCGATTTGAACTACGCGGAATCTTATATCCTGCCTTCCGTATTAGGGGCATACAAAATCGTAAATCTGACGGAAACGCCATGCAAGCTCATTAAAGCGGGCGTATCCCCGGAATGGAACGTGAGTCTCCTTGAGCGCTAATCTTGTATTGGCTCTGGACGTGGGCGGAACCTTTGTCAAAGGATGTGTTGTGGACCGAGGGGAAGTAATGGAGGGTACGATCTCGCAGTATGCCGCTAATGCCAATGCTTCGGAGGAAGCCATAATCGGCGGATTGGCAACAATTCTCGAGGATCTGCTTGACAAATATAAGCGGGGCCCGAATGCTTCCATACCCAATGTCATCTGCATCGGCATGTCTTTTCCCGGGCCTTTCGATTATGAGCACGGCATATGCCGCATTCGCGGGCTCGATAAATTTGAATCGCTTTACGGCGTGAACGTCAAGGAGAGGCTCCTGCAAACGCTGCGGGCAAACGGCTTTGGGGGGAAGGCCGGCTGCTTGGACATTCGGTTCCAAAACGACGGACGATTATTCGGTTTGGGCGCCGGCAAGCGCTATCCGAAAGAGCGAATTCTGGCTATTACGCTCGGGACCGGCATCGGTTCGGCCTTTATCGATTGCAGCACTCTCGTCACCGAAGGCGATCGCGTACCGACGGAGGGCTACCTGTATAGCTTGCCTCATCAAGGCATGGTTGCGGATGAATGCTTCTCGCGGAGAGGCATCCTGAAGCTATTCCGGGATGCCGGCTGTCTGCATGACGGCATGGATGTGAAGGAGCTGGCGGAGCTTGCTCTGCAGGGCGGGAATCGCGAGAGGGAGCTGTTCTTGGCATTCGGGGAAGAGCTGGGGCAATTCCTTTTGCCGTTCCTGACGGACTTTAAGGCCGACCGTCTCATTATCGGAGGCCAGATCGCCAAAAGCATCGATTTGTACGGAGAAGGCCTAATTAAGAAGCTGGCGCCATGCGGTATCCGGGCTGAAGCGCTCGACAATGCGCTGCACCATACGTTTATCGGCGTGTCCTGTATGTTCGACGCATAAGTAATACCGGCCCGTTGCGGGATGTTCCGAAGCGGGCCGGTTTCTTTATCGTCGTCGATAAAACGGTTGGTTGGGAAATGGCCGGCATTTTATATAAAATCATAATAAAAATAACAACTTTATCGTTCAGGAGGAGGTAATTATGAAAACATTGCTTTTTTATGATACATCGTTTCCTTATGAAGGCGCGCGTCCTTCAGAGGAAGCAATCCAGCAGGCATCGGCGTGGGCGGAAATCGCAAATGCGGAGACATTGTCGGATCGATTGGCGGAGGGAAGCTGGGATACGTTAGTTTATCTGCATGGCGCTTTCTTCCCAAAATCCTCATGGAACTCCATAAGAACATTCCTTGCGAATGGAGGCGGGCTTATTTACGCGGGAGGCGTTCCTTTCCGTAAACCGGTTGTTCAGGACGACAGCGGTTGGAGAGTGGAGCGGGAGCAAGTCGCTTATCACCAGCTGATGAACATACACGACGCCCTTCCTGTAGATGTACGCAAGGTTGAGCGATTATCCGCTGCCTCCGAGTTTCCGTTGCTGCAAGGCAGAGAAAGCCTTTTTACGATTGAAGAGACTTGGGGGCTCACGCTTCATCCGTCTAAATCCAGCGACATACCGAGCGAGATGGGCTCCTGCGGCCCGATGGACGCTCATATTTATCCGCTGCTCATGGGTGTCGATCGGGATGGGAGGGAGAGATCGGCTCCGGTAGTATTAATCGAAAATACGAATGGGGATTACGCCGGCGGACGGTGGGTCCTCATTAATCAGTCGCTGCAGTCGTCTTTCTGGAATGATGGTGGCCTTGACTTGCTTAAGGAGCTTGCGCAGTATGTCGGACGCGGCGTAACCGAGCTGTGGCTGAAGCCGAATTACGCGGTTTTCGAGCCGGGGGACCAGCCTCGGTTAACGCTGCAGCTGCAGTCGCTGTCGCGGACATCCGTTCCCGAACAGAACTGGACGTTTTCGCTGTCGGTCGGCAAAGACGGGCAAGAGCCGATCTGGAGCGGTAACGTACAAGCCAAGACGGGATCGGATAAGCGTGATTTGCAGCTGATCCACGTCGCGGTTCCGATTGCCGTGGAGAAAGGCCTGTATCGCATCCGTTGCGAGGTTCGTTCAGACGCAGGAGACGCCCGGCTAATGACGCAAGCTTTCTGGGGGATGGACCGGGAGCTGCTGCTAAGCGGAGAGACGCTGGAGTGCGGACGCGATTATTTCCTTCGCGGCGGCCGGCCCGTCCCGATCGTCGGCATGACGTATATGACTTCCGACGTATCGCGGAAATTTCTCCATCTGCCGAACGTAGACCGCTGGGAGCGGGATATGGCGGAGATGAAGCGCGCCGGAATCAACCTCATCCGAACCGGCATTTGGACGGGATACCGGACGATTATGTTCACAGACGGACATGTCGTAGAAGATGTGATGCGGGCGATCGATGCTTTCGTTCTGACCGCGAAGCGGCATGAGCTCGAAGTAACCTTCACGTTTTTTTCGTTCGCTCCGGAAGCCTGGGGTGGCGTCAATCCGTATTTGGATCCGAGAGCCGTGGAAGCGCAGAAGCGTTTTATCACCTCCATTGTGTCCCGCCACGTCGGTACGACGAACGTCCATTGGGATTTAATCAACGAGCCGTCCCTATTCGACCCTGAGCGTGTATTTGAGGGACCGCGCTCTTTAGCGGACCGTTTCGAACTCAAAGCGTTCGCCGAATGGCTGCGGGAGCGTCACGGGAATGACATCGCGAAGCTTCAGGAGCGTTGGAATATGACGCCGGGCCAGCTTCCGTCCTTCGAAGCGGCAACGCCTCCGGATCCGAATGATACGCACTTCGACAGCGTGCTGCAGCCGAAAAAGTGGGGGCGCTGGATCGATTACGCGTTGTTCACGATGGACATGCATAATCGGTGGGCGTCGGAGCTTACGGAAACGATCCGCCGGTCGAATCCGAAGCAGCTTGTGACGGTCGGGCAAGACGAGGGCTTGGGCGCTCAGCGGCCGTCGCCTTTCTTCTACGCTCCGGTGGTAGATTATACGACCGTGCACAGCTGGTGGCTTAATGATCAATTGGTATGGGACGGCATCTTTGCCAAGACGCTGGATAAGCCCAATCTGATTCAGGAAACGGGAATTATGCATATCCAGCGCCCCGACGGCATCGCGAAACGAACCGAAGAAGAGCTGCGCAACATCTTGGAACGGAAATACGCCTACGCGTTTTCTACCGGCGGCGCAGGAGCCGTGCAATGGATCTGGAACATCAATTATTACATGGACAACGCGAATGAATCGAATATCGGAGCGCTTCGCGCGGACGGCACTCAAAAACCGGAGGCGGATGTATCATACGATTTCGGCCGATTTATGGGTGAGATCGGCAGTCTCTTCGATGGACGCGAGCTCGAGGATGTCGTTGTCGTGTACCCGTATTCCAACGATTTCTCAAGCCGGAAGCACGCTTTCCAGGCCACAACCCAGGCGATTCGAGTGCTTGCCTACGGGATGAACATCCATCCGCGAGGCGTAGGAGAGTACCAACTCGAACAATTGGAGCGCCAGCCGGCCAAGCTCATTATCGTGCCAAGCGCTCATAATTTCAGCGACGAAGCATTCGCGCAGATCATTGAGCTTGCTATGCGTGGCAGCACGGTATTATGGACGGGGCCGCTTCGCAGAGACACCTACTGGGGGCCTGCCGATGAGCGGCTTCAGGCCGAGATCGGCGAGACAGTCCATGGCAACGTGCTGCGCGAAGAAGCGCTGGCGCTGAACGGCAAACTTTACGCCGTTTCGTTCGGAGACCGCAAGATCGGCACGCTTGCCATCGATCGGCCGATTTCCAGCCTGAGCGGCGCTCAAAGTCCGATCACGGTCGAGCTCGGCGCGGGCCGCATGATGTATTGTCCGCTTCCGCTGGAGCTGAATGACCGGTGGGAACCGCTGCAAGCGTTGTACGCCGAAGCGTTCGAAGTATCGGGTGCGGAGCATGAACTGGAATGGCGGAACGGCGGGGATCTTCCAGGCGTGTACGGCCGCAAACTTCCATTCGCGCAAGGAAGTCTCTACATTTTCGTATCCGAGTACAGCAGCGACGCCGAAGTGGAGGTTCACGATCCGCGGACGGGTGCCGAATACGCATTCACCTTGGAAAGGGAGCGGACGGTTATGTTTGCCGCTGATTATAAGGGGCGGTTGATCTCCGTCTACCGTCCGGACCAGGTCAGCGTTCGGGTTGTCGTTAATTCATAGTTATGTTACCTGAGGGGCTGTCTTGCATGTCATTGTGACAAGGACAGCCTCTTCATCGTCTATGCAGCGGTTGCCGAGTTAATTTCCATTTCTCCTGTGACAGGAAATTATGCTCGAATAATAATGTGATGTCAATGGTATTGCCTAAGGCAGTGAAGCGTTGGCCGTGGTGCAAGGTTAAAACGAAAACGGCCTTCCTTCACCGTTCTTACGGAAAGAGAGGCTGTTTTCAATCGAGCGTATTTTTCGAATGCACCGAAATCGGCTGAAGCTGAATGATCTATTACAATTGCCTCGCGATATAATCCGCCGTGCGTATGGCCAAGGCCACGGTCGTAAGCGTCGGGTTAGCGGCTCCAGTTGTCGGCAGCACACTGTTATCCGCGACATAGAGGCCGGGTACGCCATGGATTTGCCCGAACCGGTTCGTTGCGGATGTATTGGGGTCATCGCCCATTCTGCATGTCCCTGCTTCGTGAAGATCCTGTCCCACTTTTACTGTAGGGGTGATCTGCGGCTCCGTTACCGCCCCCATGACAGAAGCGAGAGAATGAACGGAGTCCACCATCTGGGCCCTGACCGCTTCATCTTGTTCACTATGGGAAAAATCGACTTCCAGCACCGGAACGCCATATTCATCCTTCATCTGCGGGTTCAAAAACACTTTGTTTTCAAAGCGAGGCTCGACTTTGCCGAATACGCCGCCGCTAACTTCAAGCTTCACTTCCGGTACCAGCATTTGAACCCTAACGCCGAGAATGTACTGGTAAGGCCGGCTCTCGGTTTGGGGAAGCATAATATAGACCGGCCCGATTTCCGGCAAATCCTCCCGTTCGGGGCTTATGTTGAACTTGAATTCCAAATGGGTATGGTGGGTCAAATAGTGCCCGATCGCCCTTCCTTCAATTCCGGAATTAAGCAGCAGCCGCGCTGATTCGAAAGCGCTGGCAGATACAACGACGTTGCTGGCGGATATAAAGCGGCTTTCTTTATCGGGTGTCATAACCGTAACGCCAGCCGCTCTTCCTTGTTCGGTATGAATTTGTACCGCCCTGGCATTGACGGCCAAATCGAACGGCAGCTGCTTATAGCCTTCCCCCAAAAAAGAAAGGGAACTGAAATGAACGATGGATCCGTATTTGTCAGGCTCGAAGTTAGAAGCCACCGGTCCGACTGTCGCTTCAGGCAATCCGCCCTCCCATAGCTGGGACATAAAAAATTGCGAAAACGGATTCATGTAGGGAGAAAACCTCGAACGCGTCGTGACATTCATGACCTCTTCGGCAATATTGTAATATAAATTCATCTCTTGCAAAGGCACAGGGAACCGGGCCAGCTCTCCGGCGTACATGCGGGGACTGACAAGCGACCAATATAACATTCTCCCCCCGAGTGCATAAACGAGTCTCGTTTGTAGCTCATTCCCGACCGGTACGGATACATTTTGAAAAGATAGCTGTTCGCTTAATATAGGAAGATTATACTCATGGGTTTGCAGCAAAACAGGGCCAGCTTCGACGACGCCGACCTTTTTTCCGCTATCCTTCAATTGGTTGCATAATCGCCAGATGGCTGCCCCTCCTCCCGCCCCCGTTCCGATGACAATCACATCATAATGGGTCTGAGCCATTTGTGAGAGTGGAACTTGCGGGATAAATTGATCGCAGGAAGGAGGCGGCGTATTGACCCTAACCGGGGCGGTCGGATAAGGCAGCTTCACCGGGATGCCTGCAATATTGAGATTTATGCTTGGGATAAACGGATTGAGCGATATCAGCTTCCCGATTTCGATACCGTTTTTTTGTGCGATCGTTCCAAGGGTTTCTCCGTCATCCGCAATATAGATCCTCAATGCCCTCACACCCTTTCAACATAATCGCGATAGGCCCGTCATTCTTTCAACCCTCCGAATATATATATTTCCGTCTTCACCGCTCTATTCCATGCACGGTTGAATCGGAGTTCGCTGCTGGCTTCAGATGACACTTTATCTCACAGTCTAAGACTTTATTTTCTGTGGACAGACGAGCCATTCGAGCATTCCTCAGCTGCCTGAGGGGCTACCTTTTCATTTGCTAGCATATAATTTGTAAACATGAAGACAATTGCGGAAAGGAGCTGAAGTGTAAGCGTGTTTAGTACAGCCGCGAGTGTGGCTAAGCGTAATGAATGGATTCCGCTTAAAAGGAGGCTTGCTTATGCCCGCTCATTATTATAATATCCCGACGTACTCGCTTCCCCGGTTCAGAAGCTACTTCGAGCAGTGTAAAGGATGAATTCAGTGTGCCGGTTATCCGGGTCGATTTTTCGTACAGCGCAAGTGATTATGAGGTTATCCGGCAAATGGGAAACGTCGTCCGACGGCTGGGTAGCGGCGAACGTGAAGGGAGGAGGCGGATATGATGAAGAAGAAGGCGCTTATTGTATCGGGAGGTTTTGCGCCGCATCAGCCGCAGGAGGTTGGGGCGCTTTTATCCTGGCTGCTGGAGCGCGACGGCTTCGAGGTGGAGCATTACGGCAGCTGGGACGTGTTCGATGACAAGGAGAAAATCAGCAGGCTTGATCTCATTATCCCTAATTATACAGACGGGACGATTACCAAGAGCCAGCTCGACAACTTCCTGGAAGCGGTTGAGGGCGGCACGGGCGTTGCCGGCCTGCACGGGGGGATGGGAGACGCCTTACGATGCGAGCAGCGGTATCAACTCATGGTCGGCGGCGTATTTACCGCTCATCCCGAGAATCATTTTACAGTGATCATAAACGATAAGAACCATTTCATTACGCGCGGCCTGCCGGATTTCTCTATAACTACCGAGCACTACTACATGCTGATTGATCCTTCCATCCACGTGCTGGCGACATCCTATTACGGCGTCCATCAGCCGGAAGTATGGCGTTCGACAGTCATGCCGGTAGTATGGATCAAAAGTTACGGAAGGGGCCGCGTATTCTACAATTCGCTTGGGCATAACGTGGATATCGTGAAGCTTCCCGAAGTGCTGACACTAATGCAAAGGGGGATGATTTGGGCTGCGAGATAAGAGACTCTACAACCGGTTGATAAAGGGGATATGAAAGAAATGAAGGCACTTCGAAAGGATGATGTTCTAAAGTCTATAATCCTTGAAGGTATCCGCACATAGACTGAAGCCTTAAATCAGAAGACGTTTTGGAGCGGTTGAAGCAAAAGAGACTACTTCAAGGAAACAGCTTGCCAAGCAATTGGAAGCAGTAGATAAACAGCTTCAGAAGTAAAACGATCAGAATAATACTGTAAAGAAAGAAATCTTAGATAAGTGAAAGGAGTTTCTCCTCGATACATCTTAACTACCTCTGAGAATAGCTCTGCAACTGTTTGTAGAGCATCAGGAAATTCTTGTAATGCTCGCTCACCAGCTCCCCTGCCGTCAATTGTATAAGATCCGACTAATTCTATGTACGCCTCCCAAAGCCTCTCGTGTTGTCGGATGACTCCAATATAGCAGCACCGCTACTAATCTAATGGATCAGTTGAATTGAGGCATACAGAGAAAGCGAACTCACAATGAATGCCTGGTGCGCTGAAAACAGCATCACGAAAGATCAGTTGATATATTGGCTGCGCAAAACGAAGGACCAGCTATCTCCCTCCTTATCCCAATTATCTGCCCGTTTAACGCTTCCCTAGGCCGATGCCCTTTCTATGGGCGTACCCTCGCTTGTCATCTGCATCGGACCAGTGCAGCTTCGAACTTCATTCCTATTTCTACGCCAAGCTGCACCGTGAAGTTGTGCACGCGCTCGGCGAATCGCCATGTTGTCTCTATCCAGCGCGCAGCGTGAATATCTCGCTTCGGCATAATGCCTGATAGAAAAAGTTAGGTTTACATAAAATGGACTACACGTATGAACTGATCCGAACTGATCCGAACTGATGAAAAGCTTCCATTGAAGATGTTTTTCCATAATGTCCGATTAGCCGCACTAACAGAAGCAGCAACTAGTTAATGAAAAGTGGCAAGTCTCATTCATAAATATAAAAAGTACGAAAAGTCTCATTTCATCATATCGAAAGTCTCAGTTATAACTGTAAATTGAGACTTTTTTTTGTGGTTTTAGTCTCATTTATAACCATTACGCACATCGACTTTCACTTTATAATCTCCCCAAACATCGTACGTGACGGAAATTTTTATGCAGCGTTAAACTACCATTCTCAAGCCTGGTGGTAAACATATGTGCAATATATGGCAGGGGAAATTCCCGAAAAAAAACAACATGAGCGATAGATTTGCCGGAACGGCACCTGTAAAGTCTTTCGAGTCGAATGGGTATGGTTTGTATCAAGTGTCCGGAAACGTTGGGAGTGGTGCTCGGATTGGTTTAGCCCGACATTTCACATCAATAGTCCCCGGATTAATCCTCTCGGTCCGCCGAAAGGGACAAGCCTTGTGCTGCGAGGCGGCTATTATTTATGCCACAAATCCTACTGTAACCGCTATCGTATAGCTGCCCGACTTGTACAATTTTATTCTCTATATCCCTGGCTGATCTCGAACAAAATCACGAAAAAGTTATTTATGATTTTATCTCGGTATCAGAGAATCACTGGCATAATATCGTTTCTGTACTATTAGATGAGATATTTCCGAATGCACCAATTGGTATGATAAGCTCCCGCAGACGTTGTGAGCACGCCAGAGGTCGAAATGGCTCTGGAACAGTGTATCGAATTCTTTGCGAAGAACACAGATATGACGTTAAGTCTAGCGATGTGGGACATTTCACTACCTGTAGTTGTCCCAGACTCAGTCTGTCGATTCGAGTCTTTTTTCTTGGGGGAACCTATGATAGACTCCAGTTGTATATGTTTGCATGAAGGGGGAACGAACGATGCTGAACATGCTCATTGTGGACGACGATAAATTTGAACGTGACGGGGTCAAGTTCCTGGTAGACAAATACGGCTTCGAGCTGGAGATCGCTGAGGCAGACAGCGGCGAGAGCGCACTTGATTATATTAAGAGGCATGAAGTCGATATTTTATTTTCCGACATTCGGATGAAGGGAATGGACGGTCTGCAGCTGGCGGAGAAGGTAAGGGAACTCGGTCGGCCGATCAAGGTTATCTTCATGAGCGCTTACGGCGAATTCGAGTACGCGCAACGGGCGATTGACCTGAAGGCGATCCGGTATATTTTGAAGCCAGTACAGGTGAGCGAGTTTATTAAAGTGGTGTCGCAAGTGATCCAATTATGCGAAGAAGAACGGCAAACGAAGGTGCAGCAGGAGAAGCTAAAGGAATCGTACTGGAAGGAAGTCCGCTATGAGAAGCAAAAGCAGCTGACCGATCTGATCGTTGGCAGAAACGAAGCGGAGGAAGAGGAGCTGGATCTGCCGGGGTTGATCGTCGGTTTCGACGGGTCCCATCATGTACGGTTGTTGATACTTGATTCACGCAGCCGATTTTTCGATCGACTTGATCTTGATTTTGAGCGGCAGCTCGCGCAAACGATCGGCCGCGGCTTCGAATTGGTTCACCTGAATGAGTTCCAAAGTCTGCTAATTGTCGAAGCTTATTCCGAAGAAACGAAGGAGACGCTAACTGAGCTTGGGCACCATCTGATTCGTTGGTTCCAGGGAACGTACGGTGGCGATGTTACCGTCGTCATCAGTGGGGTTGTGGAAAATTCGAAGCAGTTGTACAAGGAATATAACGCTATGGAAACGATGCTGGAAAATAAATTCTTTTTTGACGAAAGTACTGTACTGTTAGCAAATCACGCTTCATTCGCCGGCGGCGACACAATAGGAGCAGTCAATGACGCTCTAGAAGAGCTTGTTCACAATATCCAGCGGAACCGCTACGATATTTCGGGCTTCCGGTTTAATCAGTTGTTCGATATACTGCAGAACAGCGATCATTTTTCTGTCATTTATGTCAAGTATGTCTGTTCAGAAATCGTCAAAGCGATATTCGATGCTTCGGCAAAGAAGAGTACAAATCGGTTTAGGGATAATTTAGAAAAAATATATAAAACAACCAAATTAAGCGATTTACGTAAAGTGGTCCAGTCGATTTTTGAGGAGAACGAGACGCCCGCTGCATCGGCCGGGGACTCTACGTCCAAAGCGATTGAGGAAGTCGTCCAGACAATCGAGCAGGAATATGCCTCCGATCTATCGCTCGATTCGCTTGCAGAAAAAGTGTATTTATCGCCCAGCTACCTGAGTTTTTTATTCAAGAAGCAAAAGGGAATCAGCATCAACAAGTACATGACATTGTACCGGTTGGAGAAGGCGAAAGAGCTGTTGATCTCAACAAACCGCAAGATCGTCGATATCGGCAAAGACGTCGGTTATTTCAACTTCCCGTATTTCAGCTCACTGTTCAAAAACCATTACGGCAAAACGCCCTCCCAATTGCGGGAAGAGGCGGTTCGATGATCAAACCGGTGTATGCGTTGTTCAACCGGCTGAGGTTCAAGCACAAGCTGTTTTTATCCTACCTCACAGTCATTCTCATTCCGATACTCGTGTTCGGCATTTATGCGTATGACCAGTCGAGGGAAATGCTGGAATTGCAAGCGCTTCAAGGGATCGACAAAAACGTGAGCACGCTCTCGGAAAGCATGAACAACTCTATCGAACGGTACAATCGGACGGTCCGCTCCATTGTATTTAACAAAACGTTTCAAAAAATCGTCGACAACGATTATCTCGATCTCGTCAATTTGTCCCGGGATTTGAATGAATATTTGACGCCGTATTTTATGATGATGGCCAATTTGGACAAAGACATTGAAAAGGTTACATTTTACACGCAAAACTATGTACCGGAGTATGGGATAGCGGTGTTATCAGCCGAACGGGTGAAGCAGGAGCCGTGGTACGCCGAAGCTACCCAAGGAGCAAGCAACGAAAATCATTGGTTTTACGATGGAAACTTGTTCGTGACCGGGATGTTCCCGGACATGTTCACGGAGTACCGAAATATCGTTTACATGCAAATAAACGGGGAGAGCTTCTTCAAGAACGTCGAGGACATGGCGGGGGATTACAGCATCGTGATTACAGACGGAAACCGGACGATTTATGCCAATCCGCATGCGGCAAAAGTATCCGCTTTCGAGTCGATGCCCATGGAGCAATTGAAAGAAGGGACGGTCGAAATCAGCGGAACCGACTATTTACTCGTAAAGAAGAAGGTACCGCAGGCGAATTGGACGATTTATTGCTTCGTACCGGCGGCACAGGCATCGCCGAATGCCGGGACCATTATTAATGCCACGTTGATTATGATCCTCATCTGTATCGTCTGTCTGCTTGTGATCATTACAATTTTCTCCAAAACGATGATTCGGCGGATTTACGCGTTGAACTCGATGATGAAGCGGGTCGAGAACGGGGAGCTTAGCTTGAAGGTACACAGCAAGTCGAAGGATGAAATCGGCGAGCTCACGAACCGGTTTGGCAATATGCTTATTCGGCTGAACGATCTGATTGACGAGTCGTATCGCAGCAAAATCGTGCAAAAGGAAGCGGAGCTGAAGGCGCTGCAGTGGCAGATCAACCCGCACTTTTTGTACAATACGCTGTCGTTTATTAACTGGAAAGCGCTGAAGAGCGACGCTCTCGACATTAGCCATGTCGTCACCTCGTTGTCGCGGTTTTACCGTACGGCGCTGAACCGGGGCAACAACATTATTACGGTGCGGGACGAGCTGGAAAACATAAAATCGTATATCGAGATTATTCAAAGAATGAACGATTACAGCTTCGACGTCATTTACGAAATCGATGAAGCGGCGTATAGCTTCGCGACGATTAACCTGATCTTACAGCCGCTCGCCGAAAATGCGATCAAGCATGGCATCAACCAGAAGCCTTCGGGACGCGGCTTGCTGCAGGTCAGCGCTTGGGTGCGCGAAAGGACGATCGAATTCGCGATCGAGGATAACGGTCCCGGCATGCCGCAGAATACGGTCGATTCGATCCTCACGCAAACATCGGCCGGCTATGGCTTGAAAAACGTCAACGAGCGGCTGCAGCTGCAATTTGGCGCCGAATACGGCATTTCCATCCGAAGCCGGCTGGGCGAAGGCACTGTCATGACGGTTACGATCCCACACTATACTATGTTTTGATTACCTAAGTCTGTCGTTAGGAGACCGCTGCAAAAGTCCATTTTTTTCAGAACAACAAAAGAGTTTAAAAAAACGAGCCTCTAGAATCGCTTCTAAGGCTCGTTTCGCGTTTAGGGAGACATATTTGACCCCCTAAATTCTTTGGTTTTTCCAAAAACACTATTTTTGCAGCGGTCTCCGTTAGGCGGGCTTTTTTCAATATTCTTGAACTACCCCTTCTTAAAATCAATTGATTTTTGAAGACGGGGATTCCTAAGAACTTCACCCTAACGGGCAAATATGTGGATTAGGCTATCCCCGTAGTCCCTACGGTTAGAAGCCTGATGGCTTCGTTTCTCAGATTGATGCTTGCGTTCAGATCGCGATGGTGATGACTGCCGCAGCCTGGGCATTCCCATTCACGCAAAGCGAGATTCTTCACGTCTTTGTTTTTCGTACCGCAACAGGAGCATAATTGGCTGCTGGCGAAGTTGCGCGCCACGGCTACCACCCGTTTGCCATACCAGCTTGCTTTGTACGCAAGCATCGCACGAAATTGCGACCATGATATTTCACTGATCGCTTTGGCAAGGTTTGCGTTTTTCAAAAGGTTTTTTACCGCTAAATCCTCGATCCCGATGATGTCGTGGTTTTTGACGATCTCGGTAGAGATTTTATGCAAGTAATCGTTCCGTGCGTTCGCAATGCGCTCATGAATACGAGCAATCCGAATCCGCTGCTTATGCCAATTCGAAGATCCTTTTGTTCGTCTGGCTAGCATGCGCTGCGCGTTTGCTAACTTCTGTTCTAATCGCTGAAACCACTTCGGATTTTGATGGACGGTTCCGTCACTGACAACAGCGAAATCCTTTAATCCAACATCAATCCCGCATGCGGAATGGGTTCTGGGTAAAGCTTGCACTTCGGTTTCTGCCAACAATGACACAAAGTATTTACCGCTTGGATGAAGGCGAACCGTAGCATTTAGGATTCTTCCCTCGACCGCACGACTTTTGGAGAACCGAACCAAACCGAGCTTCGGCAGCTTGATATAGTTGCCCGACACCGTGATATTGCCATTCGTTTGTTTGGTCGTATACGATTGTACAGCATTCTTTTTACTTTTGAAGCGTGGTTTGTCATTTTGCTTCTTATAGTAGCGGATATACGAATCGTCTAGATTTTCAAGCGACTTTTGTAAGGCTATGCTATCCGCTTCTTTAAGAAAAGGATAATGCTGTTTTAACTCCCGAACACCTTTGATGGCTTCATATTTGTTAAAAAACTCACCTTTCCATTCGTTCGAAGGCAATTGACCGCTTTGCTTCATTTCTTCGACAATGTGCCAATAGGCATCCTTTTCTAGCTGCTTTGCCAAGAAAAAATTAAACACAAAACGAGTGCAGCCTATCGTTTTGTTCATGAGTGTTGCTTGTTCTTTGTTCGGATAGATACGAAATTTGTAGGCTTTATGGACGAGTATTGGGATCACCTCCTCATCCAAATTATAGCACATATGTTCGCATTCAGATACCAAAAAGAAATCGATTCATCTCCCTCTTACTACGTTGAAGAGGGAGTCTTCTCGACTAAGATGATAAAAAACTGAATCGTTTCTAAATTATTTGATAATTTAATTTGAGAACCCTCATGATATAGTTTGTATATCCAAATGAAAGCACTTACATGAAGGGGGGAGACAACACCGATGAACGAACCTGTGGCGGCAGTGAAATCAACTTATTCGCTCAAAAAAGAAAAGCGGAGTAAATACAAGCAATACCGCGTGCTATTGCTCATGATGATTCCGGCGCTCATCTACTACTTCATTTTTCACTATCTTCCAATGTACGGCGTGCTGCTGGCGTTCAAAGACTTCAAAATTACACAAGGCATATTGGGCAGTCCATGGGCGGGGTTTACGCATTTCGTCAAAATTTTCAATGACACATATTTCTATACTGTACTTGAAAATACGCTTCTCATCAGCTTGTACAAGCTGGTATTCGGATTTCCGGTGCCGATCATCTTCGCCTTGCTTTTGAGCGAAATATCAAACCAGAAATTCAAGAAAGCGGTACAAACAATCTCCTATTTGCCGCATTTTATTTCATGGGTCGTGCTGGCGGGCATTTTCTTCACGATATTTTCGCTGGATGGTCCGGTGAACGCACTGATCAAAGTATTTGGCGGCGAGCCTTCTTTGTTCCTTGCAGACCCACGCTATTTTCGAATCATTCTAGTGGTGACGAGTATTTTTCAAGGCTTCGGCTGGGGTTCGATTATCTATTTTGCGGCGATATCCAACATTGACCCGCAGCTGTACGAGGCGGCAGTCATTGACGGTGCCAGTCGATTCAAACGGATGTTCTACATTTCGATCCCTATGCTCGCGCCGGTCATTGCGATCATGCTGATTTTATCGATGTCGGGCATTCTGGATGCCGGCTTCGACCAAATCTTCAACATGTACAACGTACAGGTATATAACGTATCCGACATCCTCGATACTTACGTATACCGCAAAGGTCTTGTCGATATGAATTACAGCTATGCGACGGCGGTCGGGTTGTTCAAATCGGTCATCGCATTGATTCTAATCATCACAGTGAACCGCATCGTGAAGTGGATCGGCGGCAAGGAGCATGCTTTGTGGTAATTTAGCGGAAGGTAGGTGAGCACAATGATTAATGTGAAAAAATCGACCGGGGATAAAATAGTTGATGTGTTTTTGTACGTGATTCTGACTTTCATAGTATTGATCACGTTGTATCCATTCTGGTCCCAAGTCGTGATATCGCTTGACGGTGCGGGGACTGACAGCGCAGCTTACTCATCCGGACTCGTATTGGTGCCGACAAAGCTCACGTTTGAAAGCTACATGCTGGCGTTTAAGTTCGATGCTTTGTGGTCCGGGTATTTCAACACGATTGTCCGTACGGCGCTTGGCGTGTCGTTATCGGTGTTCTTCACGGCGATTACGGCATACCCGCTTTCGAAGAAGGATTTGCCGTGGAACCGGACGTTTACGAGCATCATCCTGTTCACGATGCTGTTCGGCGGAGGAACGATCCCGATGTACTTGCTGATTAAGGAGCTGAACCTGCTTAACACGATGGGGGCTCTTGTTTTGCCGGGAATGATCGGGGCGTTCAACGTCATGATTATGCGCAACTTTTTCCGCTCGATTCCCGATGAGCTCGAAGAATCGGCGCGGGTGGATGGGGCAGGATATATTCGGATTTTCACTCAGGTGGTTGTTCCTCTGTCGAAGCCGGTTTTGGCGACGGTTGCGCTATGGGTGGGGGTAGGTCATTGGAATGCCTGGTTCGACAGTATGATCTATATTTCCGATCCGGACAAACAAGTACTGCAAATCGTATTGCGCAAAATCATCATTCAGAACAATATGACGGACATCAATAGCGTTATTCAAAATATCGGCAAAACAACGGAGTTTTCCGGCCGGCAGCTGCAATCGACGGTTATTATGTTCTCCATTATACCGATGCTGATCGTGTACCCGTTTATTCAGAAATATTTTGTGAAAGGCGTCATGATCGGTGCTATTAAAGGGTAAACCTCTTGAAATAGAAATCATGAAAATATACAAATGAAAGGGTTGGTTCGAGTGAATAAAAAACGTTGGCTTACCGGAGCACTATCGGCTGTCTTAATTGTATCCCTTATGGCGGGCTGCGGCAAAAGCGAATCTCCTGGAAATACCGGCATCGGGGATAAGCAAACCACTGAGACGAACGACAAGGAGCAACCGAAGAAAACATTAACGTTCTGGAATCTGGACGATAATGTGACCGACTCGGAAGGTCTTAACGCGCTGAAAGAGAAGTTCGATATCGACATCGATTTTATTGCGGCGACACGCGAAGCGATGAAGGAAAAGCTCAATCTGATGATTTCTTCCGGGGATATTCCCGATTGGTGGAAGGAGCCTTCCTTTACGGACTACGACAAGCTCCTGCAGCAGGATGTGGCGGCGGAAATTCCGCAAGAGCTCATTGAGCAGCATATGCCGAAGTACGTCAGCTGGCTGAAACGATACCTTGGCGACGATCCGTTCAAATATGTGCGCAGAGACGGTAAAATTTATGGTTTGCCGGTCATTTGGGATATCGGAATCGACGGCATGGAGCTTGCATTCCGGGAAGATTGGATGAAGAAGGTCGGCATTACGAAAACACCGGAAACGCTCGAAGAAATGGAGACTGCATTAACCAAATTCCGCAACGACGATCCGGACGGCAACGGCAGCAAGGACACCTACGGCATTACCGCCTCGGCGGAAAATATCGAAAGTATGTTCAGCTCCGTATTCGGCGCATTTGATGCTTACCCGAACATCTTCCGCGAGAAGGGCGGCAAAATCGTTCGCGGCGAAATCGAGCCGGGCGCGAAGCAAGCGCTCGAGGTGCTGAGCCGCTGGTACAAAAACGAATTGATCGACCCCGAGTTCGTTGTGAACAAAGGCAACAACGTCGAGGACAAAGTATTGACCGACAAGGTCGGTTCGGTCGAGTTCTATTGGTGGGCGTTCCTGCCTGGTAATGCGTTCCTCGGCGGCGAGCAATGGCACGACAAGCTGGCGAAGAAGCATCCCGGCTTCAACTTCGCGATTGTCGGCGGCGTGAAAGGGCCGGAAGGCAAATATGGCATGTCCCAATATAACCCGGCGTATGCATCCGGCGTCATGTTCGGCAAGCAGCTCGAGAAAGATCAGGACAAAATGATTAAATATATGCAAGTGTTTGAGGCGACTCAATTCGATCCGGAAACTTTCGAGCGGTTGAATTACGGCGTCAAGGGTACGCATTGGAAGCTGAACGACAAAGGGATCGCTGAGTTTATCGCACCGTATACGGACGAGAAGGAACGCAAAAAAGCGGGTATCGGCGCTTATTCCATGTCAGGCTCCTTCAACGACTACGAATTCGTGACGTCGTATACGTCGGATGAAAGCATGAGTCAGCTGGCGAAGGATACCCGTGCGAAAGGGACGCGTAACATCGATATTCTCGCTCCGTTCAACAAGCCGGTTTACAACGAAAATCAGGATAAGCTGAAGCAGTTTACGCTGCAGAACTATATCGACTTTATTACAGGCCGCAAGTCGCTCGGCGAGTTTGACAACTTTGTAGCTGAGTGGAGAAAGATGGGCGGCGACGCTGTTCTGGAAGAAGCGCAAAAGGTATACGATGAAAATTTAAAGTAATTATTTAAAGCCTTGCGGTGAGTGTCCTTTCTTCGCAGAAAGGACATCTTTTTATACAATTGCAGCCCGCCCGTAGCCATCGGTGCGAACCTATTGATTGTTGAATGATGCCAAGGAGATGAGTACACATGTGGAATATTCAAATGAGTAGATTGATACTTCAATTAAACGATAAAGGAATCGTTGCGGGACTTGTTGATGGAGCATCTGGGAAACGTTATGAATCGACGCAGCATGCGATGCCGCTTATGCGTGTTGCAGCCGGCGGGAGCACGGAGGAGCCTTCGAATGCGCATTATGACGAGAGCTCTCGGGTCGTTACTCTACAGTATCCATCCGGAGCAGTTATAGATGTTGAAGTGGAAAGCAAGGCGCTGTATGCAACGTTCGAAATCGTGCGAATAGAAGGCGCGAATGTCGATGCGGTCGTCTGGGGGCCTTACGTGACTGCGGTCGCCGGATCGGTCGGCGAATCTGTTGGCGTCGTGCACAATGAGGAGTTCGCGATTGGTCTCCAATCGTTGAATATGAAGACGGTCGGCGGTTGGCCGCTCGAAATCAATCGTCTGGAATATGTGCGGCCGACTTATTCCGGCGCGAATGAGGGAAGCGGAAATTTCGACGAAATGAATGGATCCGACAACATGTTCGACTATGACGTATGTACGGCCTGGCCGACGAGCGAGGGCAGCTTGCTGCAGGCTTTTGCGAGAAACCGCGAGGTGTGCGCACGCCGGCCGGCTTGGAATTTGCCAAACGTTGATGTCGCTCCGATTGCTGGAGAGGATGCGCAAATTACGGGTACGAAAATTGCGTTGTTCGGCTGCGCTCTATTGGATGTGCTGCCGACGATCGAAGCAATCGAGCTGGGCGAAGGATTGCCGCATCCGGTTATTGAAGGGGTCTGGGGCAAAACGTCGCCCGGAGCCAATCAATCGTACCTCATCACCGATTTTTCGGAAGCGACGATAGAGGATGCGGTACGTTATACGAAAATGGCTGGCTTAAAGTACGTCTACCATCCGGACCCGTTCAGCAAGTGGGGGCACTTTGTTCTGAAGCCAAGCAGCTTTCCGAACGGGGATGACAGCATCAAAGCTTGTGTTGAAGTTGCAGAGCGCGAAGGCGTGCATGTTGGCGTTCATACGTTGTCCAACTTCACGACATTGAACGATCCGTATGTGACGCCGGAGCCGGATGCGCGGCTGCAAATGGCGGGAACGGCCCATTTGACCACTGCCGCCGGGCTAGAGACGACAGAAATCGAGGTGGATGATCCAGCACCGTTTCAAATTAGCTTGTTCAGACGCTCTGCTCGGATCGGCAGTGAGCTGGTGGAATACGAAGGCGTATCGGAAAGCGCGCCTTGGAAGCTGCTTGTCGTGAAGCGCGGAGCGAATGGCACGGTGGCCTGCTCGCACGAGCCGGGCACGGTTATCGGCCGGCTGTGGGATCACCCGTATGATGTGTTTTTCCCTGACATCGAGCTGCAGGATGCCTTTAGCGACCGGATCAGCGAGTTGTTTACTTCAACCGGCCTGAAGCAAATTTCGTTCGACGGCCTTGAAGGCTGCTACGCAACCGGCCATGACGGTTATGGTGTCAGTCAGTTCGTGATGCGGTGTTATGACAATTGGGGCGAGGAAGTGATCAACGACGCTAGCTACGTCATACCGAACTACTTGTGGCATGTGTTTACGCGCTTCAACTGGGGAGAGCCTTGGGGTGCGTCGACGCGTGAAGGCCAGCTGGAGTGGCGGCTAAGAAATCAACGGTATTTTGCCCGCAACTTCGTTCCGCCGATGCTGGGATGGTTCTTGGTCCGCTCTGCTTCGGAGCAGTTCGAAGCGACTGCGCCGGACGAGATCGAATGGGTGCTGTCGAAAGCCGCAGGTTTTGCAGCTGGCTTCGCGATTGTCGCCGATATGAATGTCCTTCAACGGAACGGCAACATTGAGCCTTTGTTTGTGACAGTACGCGAGTGGGAAGCGGCTCGCCGGGCTGAAGCTTTTACGCCGGAGCAGCGCCAGCGGCTGTGCGAGCCTAAGAGCGATTGGCATTTGGAGCGCACGGGAGAAGAGCAGTGGAACCTGTACCCGGTATCGATTTCGAAGCCGTTAGTATGCAATCCGGCTGAACAGCAGCCTGGTCAACCGGGAGGAGCCGATTGGACAGTGTTCAACCGTTACAATGAGCAGCCGCTTCGATTCACTATGCAGGTCATTCCGTCTTACGGGGTAGAGGATGCGTCTGTGAAACGTCCGACTTTTTATACAAACGGTGTTTATATGAATTTTGATACGGAAGTGTTCGCGAGCCAATATCTCGTATGCGAGGGCGATCGTATCGGAAAGGTTTACGACAAAAACTGGAACTTGATCAAAACCGTTGAAGCATCAGCAGATGCACCTATTCTGCGAAACGGCGGCCAGCCATTGTCGTTCAGCTGTAAATTTGAAGGTGATCCGAGGCCAATTGTGAGTGTTAAAGTTACGACCCGGGGTGAAGCCGAAGTAGTAGAACCAAACAAAGAAGTCATCTATTGATTCACCTTCCTTAGAAGCAGCTCTCTGAAGAGCTGCTTCTTCAATTTGAAGGTCGTGCCCCGCATACTTGTCCTCCGGCTTTCATAAATAGAAGCTTGCTCCATCAATATAACGAAGGACACAGCGGCCCTCTCTTGGTTAATGAAATAGCCGTCGAAGCCGAAGTATTCCTTCATCTCGATCAATTTTTCAGCTACCGGAAACGACCCGTCTTCTCTTTGTTTGAACAAAAGGTTATACGGCTGTCCTCCGCGCGGGATAAAGATGCAGCCTACCGATTTTACGCCGTTTTTATGCGCCGCATTGGTATAGGCCGGATTAGGCAGGTCGACGATGCCGAACTCAAATGCTCTTTTCCACCAGCCTTCCGCCGGGTCATATAAGCTGGAGGGCACGTCCTCTGTTGCAGTCCCATACCAGCCGCCATAATAGTCTGTATACTGCCAAAAGTTAAATAAGTAGTTCGAAAACTCGTTATTGTAAGACGTTGCGCCAAGGAAATAGAAATCATAATCCCCAGTCAGGTTAAAAAACTCCGTTTCCGGGCTCAGCTTAGGATTCGCTTGGGTTGCAGCAAACGCCTGATTTCTTTTTTCCAAAGGCACATACGCTCTTAATCGTTCAGCATTCGGATCTGTTTCCGGAGACCATTGCTCAATATCGATAGCGCGATAGCCATGGGTCATCGGTTGATTATTTCCAAAGGCCGCATCGCCGGTTGGCGACATGGAGTATGACACGGTGGACGATGTACAAGGGAGGAACCCATAACTCCACTCGCAATATGGATATCATTCTGGATCCGGAGACAGGCAACCCGCTTACTGCGATTGCGTCACTAGGCGGCAACTTTGTTCAACATGCGCTGGATGAGAACTTAGGCGATCCGGGCTCCCCATGCCTGCCTCGATCCCTGAGAAGACTGTTTTTAACGGATCTATGCCTCTTCTCTTCGCTTCTTCGACGGTTTTCTTAATATAGGTTTGATCGGTGCTGTCTCCATTATTCCATCCGTCCGGAGACTGCGGACCGATGTGCAAAGGGTACCATGCATCAGTTCCATCCTCATGTTCCCCCCAACAATTCAGACCCCATATGGCTGTTGACGGCCCTGCCTGAATGAAGAGTTCTCCTTTGAGACGGTCATTCACGTTAGCCCACACTCGCACCGGATTTTTGATCCGTATTCCGATCCATCGAAGGATAGGTAGTCCGGAATCGTCACACGGGAATGTACCGTTGACGCTGAATCTTTGGCCATCACGGCTGATGTAATCATAATCATATTGCTGTTCCAATGGGTAAATAATCGGTGGAAGCCCACTTCTCTCCAAAACATCATTGTAGGATGTAATAAAGCGAAAAACTACGAGAACCGGCAGCCGGAAGAAACTTTCCCACTGACGATCTTCATGGATTCGAACGATGCGAAGGAAGCGAATCAGCTCCGTACGCAAATTAATGATTACGTGCGGTCGAATATGGCGCAGTTCGTCACGGGAACGAAGAAATTAAATGATGCGGAGTGGGATAGCTACGTGAAGGGCTTCGACGGGCTGAACCTGCCGCGTTATCTCGAAATCTATCAGAAAGCCTATGACAGCAAGAAAAGCTAAAGGCGTCAGCCGACATCCTCTCGTTTGGGAGGATGTTTTTTTACGTATAGGAAAGTATAATAGCCTCTCGGCATTCGATGAGGAATTCTAGGGGCGATGCCGGAATAGCCATGAAATTGTTCTGGAAAATATGGAAGATGAAAACCAGTTTCATAACAGGGCAGACTCCACCAATTTTTTAACCAGGTTTTTTAAAAATTAGGCTGCTGAAGGGCAAATCATGGCTTTCTTTTTATCCCATTCATCTTTTTGCCTCACATACCAAGCGTCCATGTGCTGGCAGAGATCATAATGCCGTAGAGTCGCATGTACCACATCATCGTAGAACGATGCCTGCCGGATTCGAGTTTGTAGTCGATCTTCTCACGCTTGTTAGAACGTTCCATGGATGAACGGCGTTTGTAAGTCAGCTTCCATTTTTTTGAATCGCAAGGCGTTTTCGTAAACAGTCTAGGGTCATCCTTGGTTTTCGTGTAGAAGGTACGACCGTACTTGGCTGTAGAGCAACCACAAGCCGGTGTACTTCTCCACTTGCGACGATGGAGCTTGTAATCCGTCCCATTAGGCTTCATTGGATTTCCGTTTGGACAAATCGGAATCCCTGTGGGTGAAATCTGTATATCCCTTGCGGTTGTGCTGGTTATGTTTTTCTTGGAGCGAACATTCAAATCAATGAAGGGCTCCATGCCTTGATGTTCGAGAAGAAGATAGATGGATTCCGCATCATGCGCGGCGTCGAGAAGGATTTTATCGACCGCGCCCAAGGTGAAACGTTGCTTGAATTCGACTGTGCTCATGACCAAACTGACCGCATCGTGCCGGGAAGCAGGATGCAGTCTGGGGTATAAGGGTAAATCATGTTTGCTTTCCGCCGCTGAGATCATGTACAGGTGGTAGCCGTTAAAGTACACTCTCTGGCACACTATCCGTATGCGCGCGGCAAACAAATGGATTAGCGCAAGAACGCCCGCGCCCTATGTGATCCACGAGCCGGTTGTCAGGAACAGCAGCTGCCCCGTTATGCCGACGCCGATGAGCAACGCGCCCAGCGCATAGAAGGAAACTTCCTTCATCGACTCCTTGGGCAGGCAGATCGCGAACAGCGGGATGAACAGAACGATCAACGCCGTCAGGGCGAACAGGAAATGCCAGCCCATGTATTCGACGCCCGCGTCGCCGGCGGCGGGAACGAGTCCAAGTCCGAGAGACACCGAAGGTATGATAAACGCCATCGCTTTGCCCCGGCGCTCGACATGAATGTACCAAGATGAACACGAGGGACAACACGGATCCAAGGGTCAAAATTTTACACCTTTGAGGTCATAATCCGCCCTTTGAAACCCCATCAATTATATTATGATTATACCAACTTAACAGATAGCTGAGGTGATACGAGGTGGATGTTGTAAGATCTGCTGGTTTAGATGAACGACTAAAAAGTCCCAAGAAGTTTTGGACACCTGGTCGCAAGGAAGCGCTGGTTGGCTGGTTGTTCCTGTTGCCCGAAATCGCGGGCATGCTGCTGCTCAACGTATTTGCGCTTGTATTTTCTTTGTATTTAAGCTTCTCCTCCTGGGATTTGCTGTCAGGACTATCCGGCATTAAATTCATCGGTATTGACAACTACGTCAAGATGTTCCAGGATATTACGATCGGCAAGGCACTCATGAACAATTTGATGTTCACCGTGCTGACGGTTCCGATCTCCATTGGGATTGCGCTAGTAATGGCTGTGCTCATTCACTCCAAGGTATACGGCAAGGATTACTTTAAAGTCGTTTTTTTTCTACCGTACATTTCATCTATCATTGCGATTGCTGCTGTATGGAGCGCTCTTCTGCATCCGTCGCTGGGACCGATTAATCAGTTTTTGCTGGATATGGGTATCAACAATCCGCCGAAGTGGCTCGTCGATCCCAAGACATCGTTATTGTCAATCGCCATCATTAGCACTTGGGCGGGCATCGGCTACACGATCATTATTTATTTGGCGGGACTGACGAACATTTCCGATGATCTGTACGAAGCCGCTGATATCGACGGTGCGTCCTCGATGCAGAAGTTTTTCAAAATCACGGTGCCATTGCTTCGCTCAACGACCTTCTTCCTTTTTATAACGATGCTGATCGGCTCTTTCAAGGTATTCGATATAATTGCCTTCCTGACCGAAGGAGGACCTCATAATTCATCGACCGTTGTCGTATTCCGTATCTATGAAGAGGGCTTCCGAAATTACAACATGGGTTATGCTTCCGCTATTTCCTGGCTTCTGTTCGCCATTATTGGCTTGATCACAGCGGCGACATGGAAATTGCGAAAAGAAGACACGGCCTAACAAAGGGAGGGAATGAGATGCTTGTTCTGAAAAAAAATGTATCGAAGATTATCGTAACCATCATGATGGGAGCACTTTCTATTTTCTTCCTCGTGCCGTTCATCTGGATGCTCTCATCGGCATTCAAATTCGAAAATGACGTGATGCGCTTCCCGATTCAATGGATACCGGAATCCATCAATGTGGTTTACAATTTTAAGACGGTGTGGATGGGGAATGTCCCGTTCTACCAGTTCTACTTCAACTCGATTAAAATCGCTTTGACCGTTACGCTGATTACGCTTGTGTTCTCATCCATGGCGGCGTATTCCTTTACGAAGTTGCGCTTCCGGGGGAGGGATTTGGTCTTCCTTCTGTTGATTTCTTATATGATCATACCAGCCCAAGCGACGCTGATTCCGCGGTTTATGCTCATTCGCTGGATGGGGCTTTATGATACGCATGCTGCGCTTATTCTTATGGATATGTTCTCCATTTACTTTACGTTTTTGCTTAGGCAGTTCATGCTGGGCGTCAACAACGATTTTATCGAAGCGGCGAAGATCGACGGAGCGGGTTACTTTCGTATCTTCTGGTCGATTATTCTTCCGCTTTGCAAGCCTGTGCTTGCGACTGTCGCGATCATCAAGTTCATCTGGACCTGGAATGATTACCAGAATCCGCTAATTTTCTTGCTCGATAAGGATTTGTACACCATTCCGCTGGGCATGGCGCTGTTCCGGGACGATTACACGAACAACTACGCGATTATGATGATGGCTTCTCTATCCGCGATCATACCGCTGCTCATTGTATTTATTATTTTGCAGAAGCAGGTAATAAATGGGATCGCATTAGGCGGTGTGAAAGGTTAAGAAAGTAAACATAGCATTGAATCGAAGGTGATATTTTGACTTGTCAAAATATCACCTTTGCTATGTCAAAAATATTCACGGTCCTTCACCACTATGCCGCTATACTATAAACATTCGACAAAAGAGGTAGTAGGCTGAAATGGAGCAACACTGGAAAGATCGCAAGCTTGTTATGTCTACTTATCTTTATGAATGCGCTTACACCTTTTAGGGCGGGGTGGGTTCGCGCTGAAGAGCTGCCTGATACAGATTCGGAGAGATCCGTCATGCTTCCCTTCGACGGGAGTGCTGCGAATATCGGAACCAGCAGCGTAACGCCTGTGACGAACCAGTTCGATGCGTTTCCATATTTAATTAAGATTTATTTTTAGACATACTTAAAGGAGGTGATTGAAGCCGAATCTTTCGGATTAGAGATTTTAAATTTTAAAATGTAAGCGAATACATTTAAGGGAGATGAGTAAATGATTATGTTTCGAAAAATGAGACCGTTGATACTTTCTTTGATTTTTGCCTTGCTTGCCTCGATGATGATGGTTTCAACGTCTGCTACCGTGAAAGCCGCCGACGAATTTGATGGTCTTCGGGACAAGTGGAAAAACCTAATGACAGGCGGTTCCGATTATGACCTATCCGATCCGGATATTAAAGCATCAATTGATGCGCTTACAATTTCGGCCCAAAAAAATTGGAATTCGATGGACAAATCTGCAACACGAACGTATCTTTGGAGCGATTTAACCAATTGGACGATGAGCGGTGGAGGTCACGTAGCCGACAGTTATGCGCGTTTGAGAAGCATGGCGCTCGCTTACGCCACAACAGGTTCATCTCTGAAAGGCAATGCAACCATGCTCGCGGATATTCTCAGCGCTTTGGATTGGTTGTATACGAATCACTTTAACGAAAATACTTCGGTTAGCAACTCGTGGCCGAATCTTGAATGGCCGGCGCCACGCTCACTTGCCGAAATCATGATTCTGGTGTATGACAGCTTATCTGCTGCTCAAATTACGAACTTTACGAACGCTATCGATCATTTTTGCCCTGATCCGAACTGGAGAACGGATGTCTCGACCATTCCGATGACGGGATCGAACAGACTGGATAAAGCGAGAGTGGTTCTCCTTCGCGGTATTGTCGGAAAGTCCAGCGCGAAGATAGCGCAGGCCAGAGATGCCTTGAGCCCGGAGTTCCTTTATGTTATGACAGGAGACGGCATATACGAAGACGGTTCACTCGTTCAACATAAAAATGTTGCCTATACGGGAGGCTATGGGGCAGAACTGTTAAGAGGTATGTCGGACTTTTTCTATCTCTTGAACGGTTCCTCCTGGTCGATCACAGACCCGAACGCCAGCAATGTTTATAAGTGGGTCACTGATGTATTCCAGCCACTTATTTATAAAAACGAGATGATGGATATGGTAAGCGGACGGGGGATAACAAGAAAAGGAGCTCAGGATCACGGTAGAGGCAAAAGTGTTGTTATGATGATTTTGCGCTTATCGCAAGGAGCACCTTTTGACAAAGCTTCGCTATATAAGAGTCTCGTGAAAGCCTGGATTCAGGCGGATACGACCTATCCGACTTATTACACGGGATTGGATATTTATAATATCAACCTGCTTAAATCTGTGATGGACGACTCTACCATTGTTCCAAGCAGCGAGTTGATAAAAAATTTCATGTTTGCCAGCATGGATCGTGCCGTTCATCTACGCCCGGGTTTCGGTTTCGGTCTCAGTATGTTCTCTAACCGCATTTCGGCTTTCGAGTACGGTAGCGGGGAAAATAAAAAGGGTTGGTTTACCGGAGCTGGTATGACCACTATCTACAACAATGACCTTACACAGTATTACAATTATTGGCCTACGATAGACATGTACCGGCTGCCGGGAACGACTACCGATGGCACGTCGGGAACGTTGAAAGAGTACGGAAATTATCCGAATACGAAAAACTGGGTTGGCGGAACGTCTCTAAATGGACAATATGGTACGGCAGGGATGGAATTCTCTCTTTCGCAAGTAACAGGCAGTCCACTTACCGGCAAAAAATCGTGGTTTATGATGGGTGATCAAATCGCTGCGTTAGGCGCAGGAATTACCGATACAAACGGCCGCAATGTTGAAACGATGATCGAGAATCGCAAACTGAAAGGTTCAAGCGGTAATTTGGCTGTCAACAAAGCGTTTAGTTCTTCAACGAGCTTGAGCTCCAGCTTCGACGCGGCGAAAGCGTTTGACGCCAACCTGTCTACAAGGTGGAGTGCATCGGTAGGGGCATCGACGGGCCAATGGATATCGGTCGATTTCGGGGCAAGCACTACCTATGATAAAGTTGTAGTTAAAGAAACATCGTACCCGCGTGTGACGTCATTCAAGCTGCAGTCTTCAGACGATGGCGTAACCTATACGGATATTTCAGGTACGTTAGGATCAACGATCGGCAGCAGTAAAACAATCAACGTTATGCCCGTCACTTCAAGATATTTGAGGCTGTATATGATTTCGGCCAGTCAAGAACCGACAATCGATGAGATTGAAGTATATAACAGTGGACGCAACACGTATCCGAATTTGAATAAAACGTACAGTGCCTCGACGAACTGGAGCTCCAGTTTCGACGCAGCCAAAGCGTTTGACGCTAACGGATCCACACGCTGGGGCGCATCTTCCGGGGCATCGACAAATCAATGGCTCGCCGTTGATTTCGGAGCCAACATTACGTACAACCAGGCGATAATTAAGGAAGTTTCCTACCCCCGAGTAACATCGTTCAAGCTGCAATCGTCTATTGACGGCCTGACTTATACAGACATCCCGGGTACAGCAGGAACGACGATTGGCGCAAACAAGACGATCAATTTCACTCCGGTCACTTCGCGGTACATGCGGCTGTACATTGTTTCGGCCAGTTCTGAACCGACGATCAATGAAATCGAAGTGTACAGTGGCGGGGACAATACGTTGACCGTGGACGGGACAATCCGTTTGAGCGGTACGTCGGAAACGCTGACCAATGTGAATTGGGCCCATTTGCAAGGCAACGTGGCGGGTTCGGACATCGGTTATTATTTCCCCGGCAGCGCAAATGTCAAAGGTATTCGCGAATCTAGAACCGGCACGTGGAATGATGTCAATTCGCAGCAGCCTGTCACGCCGTCTATGAAAGCCGACTACTTAAGTCTGGCGTTCGATCATGGAACAAATCCAACAAATACGTCTTATGCTTACGTGCTTTTGCCAAATAAAGATCAGAATGCTACTCAAGCTTATGCAGCTAACCCGGCTATCACGGTACTTGAAAATGGAGCGGATCTTCAGGCAGTGAAGGACACGTCCGCCAATGTGGTTGGAGCGAATTTCTGGAATGACATCGTGAAGACCGTTTTCGTGGGAGGTTCAGCCTTTATTACAAGCGAAAAGAAAGCATCGATCACGACGAAAGAAACGTCAAGCACCATTGAGGTAGCCGTTTCCGATCCGACTCATGCGAATACGGGCACAATCAACATCGAGATCAATCGAAACTCATCAGGAGCTTATTCGTTGGACCCAGGAATTACGGTCACCCAGCTTAGTCCTACGATCAAGTTGAGCGTAGATGTCAACCAGTCGCTTGGAAAAACGTTTACCGCTAAATTCAACCTCATTACACCGGTCACATTAGGTTCTTCTGACGATGCTTTCGTACGCGATGGCACTTATGCGAACACCAATTACGGTGCTTCTTCCGCGGTGACTGTGAAATTGGACGGAACCGGATATACGCGCCAGTCGTTTGTGAAATTTGACCTGTCGTCGATCATTGGTACGGTGACAAGCGCCAAAATCAAATTGGTTCCCGTTGGCTCAGCAAGCGGCGTCACTAACCAAGCGCATCTGGTTAGCGATAATACATGGACAGAGACGGGCATCACTTGGAACACTCAGCCGTTAGTCGGCACTCTTTTGGGAAGTTGGACTGTTCCGGCAGTCGGTACTGCCGTTGAAATCGATGTGACCAATCAAGTCAATTCAGCTTTGGGAGCCGATAAGAAGATTTCCATTCGGATCAGCTCGCTAGATTCCGCTTCCAATGCCTATATTGATTATGCCAGCAAGGAGCACGGCACGGTATCTTATCGTCCTGTAATTGTATTAAGTCAATAGACATTAGAAACCCGACTATGACCTTTATTGGCGTTGTCGGGTTTTGTTACATGACATGCCCAATTCTTGTCCAGGACGTCACAAGAATTGAGCATTGTGGGATGAAAGGCACCTCTTTTATGATGAACAAGAAGAATATGAATAGAAAGGTTGGATAACATCAAAATTCGCAAACATTAATTCCATCTGCAAGGCAGCTTGCTTATCAGGACTGGGAGTTCGGACTATTTGTACATTTCGGACTACGCACTTTTTATGAAGGGTATGTCGATTTCGATGAAAGGTCGATGTCGCCTTCCGCTTTCCTGCCAAGCCAACTAGATTGCGAACAGTGGATTCGTACAGCTAAGGAAGCGGGGATGAATTACGCGGTATTGACTGCCAAACACCACGATGGCTTCTCAAATTGGCCTACCCAATACTCGAAATTTTCTGTCGAGGCTTCTCCTTGGAAAGAAGGCCGGGGCGATGTTGTCCGGGAATTTGTTCATGCATGCCGCAAATATGATGTAAAGCCCGGATTGTACTATTCGCCTTTCGACGGATCGGCCGATTTTTATACGCAAGACGCCAAGGCGTACGACGACTATTTCGTCAATCAGATTACCGAACTATTAACGAATTACGGTGAAATTGATATTCTCTGGTTCGACGGCTGCGGTTCCGAAGCTCATGAATATGACTGGAAGCGAATCATTGGCGAGATCCGCCGGCTGCAGCCGAATATTCTCATCTTTAACATGGGTGACCCCGATTTTCGCTGGGTTGGCAATGAAGACGGCATCGCGCCTATTCCATGCTGGAACGTCGTCGATTCTACCGAATTCTCGATCCTGGCCGAGAAAAAGGAGCAGCTTGAAGGGCAGCTATGGCTGCCGGCAGAATGCGATGTCCAGATGCGATCGAATTGGTTCTATAGTGATAACGACGAGCATCAGCTCAAAAGCACGGAAGAACTCATGGGTCTCTTTTATCATTCCGTAGGCCGTGGTGCAAACTTGCTGCTGAATATCGGACCGAACCGGGAAGGTCTTCTCCCCATGAAAGATACGGATCGGCTCTTGGAATTTAGTAGAGAAATTAGTCTTCGTTTTGGCAGCCCGATTGCAACGTTTGAGCAATGCACAAGAATGAACGACACTTGGGCATATGAGCCAAAGGAGCCGCATTTGCTGGATCATATTGTCATCCAAGAGGATCTGACGAACGGCGAGCATATAAGAAGCTTCAAGATAACGATTATAACCCAAAAGAGCGGGCGGCCGGTGATCATTTACGAAGGACGAAACATCGGTCATAAAGCAATTATACAAATCCCAGCCGTCCAAGTTCGCGGAGTCTTTCTTGAAATCACGGAGAGTGATGGGGAGCCAGCGATTCGAAACCTAAGTTTTCACCACAGTGGTGGCAAGTAAAGGAGATTTTCATAAAAAAACGATATGGATCAAATATCGTCGATATACAAATCGGTACATATGACTTACATTTTAATTACTTTTATATTCATTTTGGGAGAGGTGAAGTTAATGAGAAAAATGAGTATGCTGTTAGCTGTTGGTTTAATTGTCAGCTTGATTGGATAGCACATCCCCTTTTATGAAAACGCTAGCCATAGGGTGGAGGCTGTTGCGGTAAACCTGATGACGAACGGAAGCTTCGAGCAGACAACCACACCAACCGCGGGCTGGAGCGGTGTCACAAGTCCTGCCCCTGTAGGCTGGGGGCTATGGATTCCAACCGGCAGCGGAAAAGCACCGAACAAAACGGTGAATGTAACGCTGGATTCAAACACGAATCATGAAGGGAGCAAGTCCATTTTGTTTGACGCTTTCGCAACAAGCAGAGTATCTGTGAATCAAAGCGTCACGACGGTAACTGCCGGCAAATCTTACAGACTTAAAGTGTGGGTGAAAACCGATAACGTAACAGGTGCAGGGGCAGGGGCTTATTTCAGAACGCAATACTATAACACAAGTAAAGTAGGAGACGGGCCTGCATCTGCTAAATTGTTAGGTACGAAGGATTGGACATTACAGCAAGTATTTATGACCATTCCAGCAGGCGTCACGAGGCTGGTTATTGAACCTTTCCTTGAAACGGGAAAAGGAAAAGTATGGTTTGACGATATCAGTTTGGAGGAATATGACGGTATTACAGGAATTGCTTTAGATCAAACCGCTTTTTCAATGGCAAAAGATGCAGTGGTAATCCTTACACCAACGCTCACACCGGCAAACGCAGCGGACAAGCGCGTTCTCAGCTCCCTTTATTGTATTCTTTGCAGCACATTCCCCACAAAAGTTTTCATGGTTGCCCTGATTCTTTGATGAACTCTGGTATGAAGTTTTCGTCTTAAGAGAGGGCCTCTACCCCGCAACCCGGAGTGTCGGTGATAAGCTATCCACGGGGCCATTAATAAAATCCAGTATCGATTCGCTTTATCCGATCGGCGTTACGAGATTTCTTGTTCGGCTCGGTGATGATGTGTCCCAGATACCAATCAGCATGTTGGTCGAGCTGGTAGAGAAGGCGCCGTATAACCCCTTGCATACGCTTTCAGATGGGTTGAAATATTGCACAACTATATCAAAAAAGTACACAGCTTTCGCCGATATAACAATTTACAATAACAAGTGTAAGAACACAAAAAAATTGCAGCACTTGGGCGGGCATCGGCTACACGATCATAATTTACTTGGCAGGGCTAACGAACATCTCCGTCGACCTGTATGAAGCCGCAGATATTGATGGGGCATCCTCGATGCAGAAATTTTTCAAAATAACAGTGCCGCTGTTACGACCAACGACCTTCTTTCTGTTCATAACGATGCTGATCGGCTCTTTCAAAGTATTCGATATCATTGCCTTCCTGACTGAAGGAGGACCTCATAATTCATCGACCGTTGTCGTATTTCGAATCTATGAAGAGGGCTTCCGAAATTACAACATGGGCTATGCTTCCGCAATTTCTTGGCTTCTGTTCGCCATTATTGGCTTGATCACGGCAGCAACTTGGAAATTACGAAAAGAAGACACGGCCTAATAAAGGGAGGGAATAAGATGCTCGTTCTGAAAAAAAACGTATCGAAGATCATTGTAACCATCATGATGGGAGCACTTTCAATCTTCTTCCTCGTACCGTTCATCTGGATGCTGTCATCTGCTTTCAAATTCGAAAATGACGTGATGCGCTTCCCGATTAAATGGATACCGGAATCTATCAATGTGGTGTACAATTTCAAAAAGGTGTGGATGGGGAATGTACCATTCTATAAGTTCTACTTCAACTCGATTAAAATCGCTTTGATCGTTACAATGATTACGCTCGTGTTCTCATCGATGGCGGCGTATTCTTTTACGAAGCTGCGATTCCGGGGGAGAGATTTGGTCTTCCTTTTGCTAATTTCTTATATGATTATACCAGCCCAAGCGACGCTGATTCCGCGGTTTATGCTCATTCGCTGGATGGGGCTTTATGATACGCATGCTGCGCTTATTCTTATGGATATGTTCTCCATTTACTTCACGTTTTTGCTTAGGCAGTTCATGCTGGGCGTTAACAATGATTTTATCGAAGCGGCGAAGATCGACGGAGCGGGCTACTTCCGTATCTTCTGGTCGATTATGCTCCCGCTCTGCAAGCCTGTGCTTGCGACTGTGGCGATTATCAAGTTCATCTGGACCTGGAACGATTACCAGAATCCGCTAATTTTCTTGCTCGACAAGGATTTGTACACCATTCCGCTCGGCATGGCGCTGTTCCGGGACGATTACACGAACAACTACGCGATTATGTATTTTTTATATTGCAGAAGCAGGTAATAGATGGGATCGCATTAGGCGGTGTGAAAGGTTAAGAAAGTAAACACAGCATTGAATCAAGGGTGATATTTTGACAAGTCAAAATATCACCCTTGCCATGTCAAAAATATTCACGGTCCTTCACCGCTATGCTGCTATACTATAAACATTCGACAAAGGAGGAGGTAGTAGGATGAAATGGAGCAACACTGGAAAGATCGCAAGCTTGATATGTCTACTTATTTTTATAAATTCGCTTACACCTTTTGGGACGGGGCGGGTTCGCGGTGAAGAGCTGCCTGACACGGATTCGGAGAGATCCGTCAGGCTGCCCTTCGACGGAAGTGCTGCGAATATCGGAACCAGCGGCGTAACGCCTGTTACGGTAGGGAACCTGCCTGCATATGCAACGGGCTACGCGTCCAAAGCTCTCAATTTCGACACGGATTACACCAAAGTGAATGCGAGTAACCCGGCTCCATATATCGATCTTGGCGATCACCCGGATCTAAAATTCGGAGCGGATACAGACTTTACGATTTCCTTCTGGATCAAGTTTCCAAATACTTGGAAGACGGGTGGCTGGCCGGTGCTGATTACGAACAAGAATCAGAACAGCGAGGTAGGATGGCGCATCCTTACCGATACGTATGAAAATATCCGTTGGCAGCTAACGGTCGAAGGGTATGGTCCTTTGCCAGAAGTAACCGTCCACCGGATCCTGGATACGAATTGGCATCACTTTGCGGTAACGATTGACCGCGACGGATTCGCTCGGTTTTATATAGACGGGCAGGAAGCTGTCGGCAAGGCTGTCAATTTGTCGGGGGTGAATGGCAGCGTCGATACGGCGTTGACCCCGAAGATTGGCGTTAACGCTTCAGGTCTGCTTGCCAACCAAACAAGTGACAAATTGAATGTGCAGTTGGATGATCTTCGCATTTATCGCAAAGCGCTGAATGCGACGGAGGTGTTCCAACTGAAGCAGCAAACCTCAAGTCTTCTTATGATAGAGCATGTGGATCAGTTGAAGGTTGGCGATTTCGTCTATCCGAAGACATATGTCATGTTTCAGAATAAAGTGCTATCAGACAACGTTCAAGGCATCCACTATGAAAGCAGCGATCCTTCAGTGGCAACGATCAATCCGGATGGAGGGATTGAGGCGATTACGACTGGCGAAACAACCATTCGTGCCTCTTACGAGGGACTATCCGACAGCTTTGTCTTGAAAGTAGCTGAAGTACCCGAAATACCGGAATGGCAGTCGCAGCTATCTCCTGGACATCCCCGCCTGCTGGCGACGGAGGAGGACTTCGCTAGACTGCTTCGGAAGATCGAAACGGATGAACGGGCAGGTGATTGGTTTCTTAATATAAAGCAGCAAGGGGAAGGCTTGCTTGTAAGCTCAACCTATAACGGCAATGATCCGCAGCGGATTTTGCTGCTGGGCATGCTTTACCATCTAACGCAGGACAGCAGATATTCTGAACGTGCGTGGCTGGAGATGGAGCATCTCATGGGACAAGTTTTATGGAACCCGGATATGTTTTTGGAGCATGCCGCGCGTCTGATGTCCGCTTCCTTTGCCTATGACTGGTTCTATAATGTCTGGGACGAGAATCGGCGAGAGAGTCTTAAAGCCGATATCATCGAAAAAGGGATGCTGCCGGGCATCATCACGTACCGGCTGGGAGCCAATGCGCCGTATGCAACGAATTACTGGAATGGTGCGGTTACCCCTTATCCGGAAGCCAACAACTGGAATACGGTCGGGAATGCGGGTCAGCTGATAAGCGCCCTGGCAATCGGTGAGGATTCACCGAGCTTCGCGGGAGAAATTCTGGATAGCGGCATGGTCGACATTTTGCAGTCGCTGGAACATTTCAATCCGCATGGCGGCTGGTTCGAGGGTTATGCTTACTGGAATTATACATGGATCTATGTCTCGCGTCTCTTGGCCTCTATCGACACGGCCTTAGGCCCGGAGAATAATCCGCTTAGCAGCTTTCCGGGCATCGCGGAGAGCGGCTACTTTCCGATCCACCTGTCCGGGTCAACGGGCAAATCCTTCAATTTCGGCGACAGCGGCACCGATTTCGGGGACAACGAGCAGATGTACTATTTGGCTAACCGGTATAACAAGCCTGAGCTTACCCAATTCCAACTACCGTATACGGAGGCGGTGTCGGCCATCGATCCTCTTTCTCTTCTGTGGTACAATCCACACCATGCAGGTGGAAGCAAGTTTGGCAAAATGCCGCTGGACAAGCGTTATCCAGGCATTGAAATCGGTTCATTGCGCGCAGCGTGGAATGACCGGAACGCCGTATCGGTTAATTTCAAAGCGGGGGCAGTCCAGAACGGGCATATGGATCTTGACTCAGGCACATTCGTACTTGATGCGCTTGGCGAACGATGGTTCTCCGATCTCGGGGACCGAAACCGAGCGGAGTGGCCAAACTTCTTCAGCACTTATGGACCGAGATGGACTTACTATACCAAACGGGCGGAGGGGCATAACACGCTGGTGATCAATCCGAAGCCTGCGACTGGCGTCGCGGGAGACCCGGACCAAACTTATGTATATGGAGCTGACTACCGGCCTTATATTGCTCCAATCGAGCAGCTTGAATCCAATGATACGAATGCTTATGCAATAATGGATCTGACCAAATCCTATGGCAACCGTAGCGTGACGAGTGTACGCCGCGGCATAGCTTTGCTGGATGATCGCAGTCATGTGCTGCTGCAGGATGAGATTGGGCTGACCGAGCCCGGAGAGATCTATTCATTCCTTCATTTCAATGGCAAAGCGGGTTACGAGCTGTCGGAGGATGGAAAATCAGCCATATTGACGATCGACGATAAACGTCTGTGGGTTGGGCTTCTGGGTGGCGAGGATCCTGATGTGCTTACAGTCATGGACGCCAAGCCGCTGTCGACTTCTCCGAACCCTGATATCCAATATTCGAAGCCGGGAAATATAACAGAGGAGACGCCTGTGAAGAAGCTGGCCGTGCATCTGACGGATAGGCAGGATGCTCGTATAGCGCTATATATCGTTCCGCTAAAGAGCGGGGAGTCCCCGCCGAAGGCAAAAAAATTGCCGTCCATTGTGCCGCTGGCGGATTGGGAGAGCAAATTCGTGAATACGGAGCAGTAGCCCAAGTCCGGAACAAAGTCCTGCCCCGACCGAATCACCTTCGCCGCCTGCAGAAGATAGGAAGGGCGAATGGATTATTGAAGCGGAAGGTCTAGCTGAGAGTCAGTCCGTATTCAAGACGGAAGGGATATTAAAGCTTTGGTGCTGCCGGTAAATTCGGCTGAGCTGTTGAAGGCCGCTGATTCAGCATTCATTTCTGTACAAGCAGATAATATCAGCAGTAGCATTCCAACTGCAGTGCTCGAGCAGTTAAGCGAAATGGCAAAGGCTGGGCAGCTATCAGAGGGACAAATCCGATTGCAGTTAGAGGAAGTCGGCTCTAAAGCCGCCGAATCACTGCTGGAGCGGGCCGAACAGAAAACGGGAGCGTCTTTGCAGCCGCTTACTCCATTATTAGACTTGTCCCTGCTCATCTAAAGTATCGACGTCAGAACGATAAAGCTGAGTCAATTCATTGAGCCAATAACAGTTACGTTGCCTGTTGAAAAAGATGAGCACAAGCTATCAGCTCTTTATTCTATTTCTGATTATCCTTACGTATATGAAAGGTACTAAGAACAACAAGGAGTTGGAAGCAAAGCTATATCATTTTAGCTACTATGCCATACTAAGTTATGATAAAGCCTACAACGACGTAGTATCAGGACATTGGGCAGAAGAGGCAATTAAGGCATTGTTGGCGCAAGGAATTGTAATGGAGTAGGAAGCAATGACTTCGCCCCGAATCAATCGATTAACCGCGCGGAGTTTGCCGTACTCTTATCCTGGATGCTAAGATTGCAGGGAGAAGCCGATATGCGGTTCTAGGATGTGCCCAGCGACATGTGGTATGCTCACGACGTCAACTTGGCAGCGCAAGCAGGCATTGTGCTGCACCGCGCGCAGCTCCCAGCGCGCGGTGGGGCAACCACAGGAGGGAACAGCCGCGAGCCGATTTGAGGCCGGATGCAGAGATTACCCGCAAGCGATGGTGGTTATGATCATGAGAGCCTACAAGTATAGCGGTCAGATGAAGCTCGATCCAGCAACAGGGGAATGCTTCCGTGAAACGAATCTTTTCGCCGATTGGGCGAAGCTGCCGATCCAACAAGCGAAGGCCTTAGGGATTATCCAGGGTCGTTCAGACAATCGGATTGTTTCCCAGGGCTTGGCGACCCGGGCGGAGGGTGCGAAAATTATTTATACCCTGCAGGGACTTTTCTGAGAGCAATCGGAAAAGTCAAATATTTTCTCCAATCACCTAAAAATCGTACACGCCGACACCGACGCTAAAGCTATAATCAATTCCAAGGACGTCAATATAGATTTCTACAAGGGGGAATAGCAAGTGAAGAGAAGCACCATGTTACTGCTAAGCATCATGCTGGCGATCGTAACCATACTCAGCGCCTGCGGCAAATCCGATTCCGGCAATTCGAACAAAGTCGGTTCCGCATCGCCAAATGTCTCATCGGATGAGCAGGTCACTATCAAGTATTACAACTGGGATAATGAAGCGACGTTGTCGAATACCCGAGCGCTTCTGGATCAATTTGAGAAAGAGAATCCGAACATCAAAGTCGAGCATGTCGTTCTCGTTCCCGGCAACTCGGTAGAGATGTTGAAGAAGCTGGACTTCTTGATTTCCTCCGGCGCAGCAATCGACGTAATCGGTGTGCCTAGCCTGGATGCTGTAATTGAGAGAGCCTCGAGAGGCGCGCTTGCTCCGCTGAATGAATATTATAAAGCGGAAGGACTTGTCCCCGAAGACGAATACTACGTGAATCCGAAAATCGACGACAAGTACTATGGCATGCAGAACACGACCAGCTACCAATTCATTCTGATGAACAAAAATGCTCTGGATGAGGCTGGCCTGCCGGTTCCATCTTACGGCTGGACTTGGGATGATTTCCGTGAGTATGCGAAGAAGCTTAATAAAGGAGAAGGTGTGGACAAGCGTTACGGCAGCTACTTCCATACGTGGGAGCTTTACATGAATCCGCCTGCGCAGACGGTTCTCAGAAATCCTTTCCGTTATGAGGACGGGACGACGAATTACTCGGATCCTACGTATAAGTATTTCTTCCAGCTTCGCAAAGATATGGAAGCGATAGATGAGACAACGAAGCCTTATGCGGACGTGCTTGCGGCCAAGCTGAACTACCGTACTGAGTTCTTCAACGAAGAAGCGGCAATGATTTTGTCGGGCAGCTGGATGGTTCCGGATCCTGGAAACCTGGAGCAATACCCGCATGATTTCGTAACAGCATTCGCACCGGTTCCCCTGCCTCCGGCAGGCGCCGAGCCCAAGGATTACGAGGGTGGCAAATACTTCGTGGGCGGCTCGCATCTGGCGATTGGAGCAACGTCCAAGAACAAAGCAGCTTCCTTCAAGCTAATGCGTTTCTTGTCGACAGTAGAATCCGAGTTTAAAACGGAGTTCTCCGGCTGGAAGAAATCCGATCCGGAACCGCTGATTGATCGCATGATCGGAGACAAAGCGAAAATGTACGATGTGGAATCGCTCAAAAACTCGTTATTCAGCGATAAGATTGAATATCTGGAGGCTTCACAGGTCATAACTACTTTCGGCTCACAGCTCGCGAAAGTACAAGCGGATGCATTCAGCAAGTTTATGCTTGGCAATGAATCTATCGATGAAATACAGCAGCAAATGGTTGACGAAGCAACGAAGATCATTGAAGAGAATACGAAGTAAGTTAAACGAACGAAAAGCGTTCCAGAGGGTTTTTTTGCCCATCCGGTACGCTTTTTTTATAATTGGAACGGCTCAAATTAGCGGCGCGGGGGGTCAAAATTTTACCCTTTAGACGAAAAAATCGTACTAACGGTCAAGGAGTGAGATACTTATAATGTGGATATAATCTAAGAATAATACGAACGTTGAAAGGATCATAATGAAGAAGTTGTTCCGCAGTACGTATTATCGAAAAATTCAGCTTTCGTTTATTATTCTTATTTTGCTTCCAATCGTTACTGTATCCATTTTTTCTTACTTGCTAATTAAAAATGCCAGCATGGAGAAAATTGAGCTGACGAATAAGAGCATTCTGCAGCTTACGGAGAAGGACATTGAGGAGACGATTAGCGATCTGGCTTACGCTTCTCTTATTTTTGTTGAAAATGATCTATTAAAGCCCTATTACAAGCATTACGCGAACCTAAGCCAAATTAGCAATTATGAGGATTATAAGGTTTACAACGGAATTGAAAACCTCCTCAAACTAGTGTCGTTCGAGGCTTCACCCAATCATATCCATCTGTTTATCGCAAATGAGCAAGGGATGATCATTTCTACGCCGGGCTTCTTTGACCGGGGAAAGGACATTGCGCAGCTGGAGGAGCATTGGAGACAAATACGTTCCAAGGAGTTCCTGACTAATTCTGGTCACTTTCAGTGGCTCGGCGCGGTTTCTTCTGATATGTATCCAGAAAAGTTCTTCTATGGAACAAGGGCCATCCGTGAGTCAGGCACCGGACGCAGGCTGGCTGTTCTCAACATAGGCATTTCGGAAAATTATTTCAGCGAGCTGTTTCATCCTTTTACCACTGGAAAGTTCGGCCTTTTTAATAGCGATGGAGAGCTATTTGCGGGATCGGGGGACGTGGAGCTTGAGCCATCAAGCGATGCTGCGACATCTATTCGAAGCAAAGCCATCATTCCAATCGTGGATTGGAGCCTTGTATTCGAGACGCCTAAGCAGGACGTTGTAGGTCAGCTTACGAGAACGTTCTATATTAGCGGTATGATTATCGGGATATCCATGCTCCTATTTTTACTGTTGTCCATGGTCATGGCGAGAAGACTGCATAAACCGATTCATAAGCTGCAGCGGATCGCCTTTCAATTCGGAGGCGGCAACCGCTCGATGCGATTCGTCGTCTCCGGCGAGGACGAGATCAATGATTTGGGACGAACCCTCAATCAGATGCTGGATCAGATTGAAGAGCTGATTGCGAATATCAATCGAGAGCAGGACGAGAAGCGCAGAATGGAGCTTCACACGCTGGCGAATCAGATTCGGCCCCATTTTCTTCTCAATACGCTTAACGCGATTAAGATCAGTCTCATTATGCAGTCGGATACCCTGCACGGCGAGAAAATCAATTCGCTTATCACACTGCTGCGGAATTACTTGAGGATGGATGAGCCTTCTACCCTGCGGGAGGAATGCGAGGTGCTCCGGCACTATGTCAGCCTCATGGAGATGAGGAGCGACATGCGTATCGGGCTGACTATGGATTATTCAGAAATCGCAGGCAACGTGTTTATTTCGAAGCTTCTGCTTCAGCCATTGGTTGAGAACGCGATCGTACACGGCTTCGTCGATAGGAAACGTAATTCAGAAATTGTGCTGGATGCCCAGATTCTTAATCAGAACCTAGTTATTGCCATCAAGGATAACGGCGCGGGAATGTCAGAGGAGACGCTGGCCATTATGAACGAAAAACTGAATGAAGAAACCATAAAGGTAAGTGATGGCCTTGACCATATCGGACTGCGCAATATTTTGAAACGAATGAGACTTATATATGGGCCGAAAGCAGCGATGCGGCTTGTCTCGAACAAGGATACAGGCATTACCGTCAATCTAAGCTTTCCTATTTTGGAATCAGATAAGCTTCTGGAGGTCGAGAACGATGTATAAGGTTCTGATAATCGATGACGACGCGCTTATGCTGAAATATTTGCGTCAGCTTATTGATTGGAATTCTCTAGGCTTCAATACGCTGCTGGAATCTTACTCCAGCATTAAAGCGCTGGAGCTGTTCAAGCGAGAGAAGCCCGATATAGTGGTGACGGATATCGGGCTACCGCAGATGAACGGCCTTCAGCTCGCGGATCAATTCAAACAGATAAAGCCGGATGTGAGAATTGTGTTTCTGACCTGCTATGAAGAGTTCGAATTCGTGAAGCGGGCGCTTCATCTGAACGCAGACGATTATCTGATCAAGGACAAGCTGGTGGCCGCGCAGCTCGAAGAAACGCTCAACAAGTCCATTGTGGCGATGAAGCAGAAAGCGGTCTCGGAGGCCAGGGAATCATATCAGGAGGATTTCATCCGTAATCTGGATGTGCTGAAGAGCGCCTTCTTTGAGCAACTTGTAAGCGGAGGAAGCAACGAAGAAACCCTTATTAGGTACGCCCGCAGGCTAGGTATCAAGTGGTCCTATTCCTCCTTCAAGCTTACGTTTGGTTATATTCCATATTCTAGTGTGCGAACGCGTTACGGTTATAAGGACATGAATCTGCTTCTGTATTCCGTGTACAATATCGCCACTGAGATTTCCAACCGGTATGAAGGAATCAGCGCTTTCAAAAATAGGGGCTTTTTGATGGTGCTGCTCAACTATCGAAGCAGCGTTACGACAACGCCGCAAAGCTACTTACAGAGCTACTTAATCGATGTGCAGCGGCAGGTTGAACAATTTCTGAAAGTAAACCTCCATTTCATAAACTGCACGACAGAGCTTGCGCTTGCGGAAATCCCAGACATGTATAAAAAGATGAATCGCAATAGATACCAGCTTTTCTATGAGGAAACCAGTCTGTTAGAATGGCGTCCCGACCGGAATCATTTGGTCTATTATCCCGCCGCTAATAACTTTGAAACCTTTAAGAAGTCATTAGATAAAGCCGTGCAGGATGGCGATGAAAGCGTAATGTTTGATCTGCTAGCAGCTATGATGGCCGAAGCTTCGGATAAACGGATTCAGCCGCTGGATTGGATTCAGGCCTGCATGGAATTGGTGCGTTCCCTTGAAATGAAGCTGAATATGCGGACTAGGGATGAGACTTTTTATCAAGCGCTGGAGTCCGTCATGAATGGAGACGACCTGCTCAGTCTGATGAAAGGGAAGCTTTCCGAGCTCATCGCAGAGGAAAAAAGACCTCTGCACTCGACGCTGCTGGAGCCTAAAATGCAGGCGATCGATCGCTATATTGTCGACAACTTGGCTGAGAATATCAGTTCCATTGATATGGCACAGTTCTTAGACTTGAATCCGAGCTACTTCTCCCGCTTTTTCAAACGGCTCACGGGGGTCAACTTCACGGATTATGTACACCGCTATAAGGTAGGGATAGCGGAGCAGCTTCTTAAGAATTCGGATGAGAGCGTTGAGATTGTGGCTGCCAAGCTGGGCTATTATGAACGAAGCTATTTCTCGAAAGTGTTTAAGAAATATACGGGATTAACGCCTACTGAGCTTAGGGGGAAAAATGAGTAGAGGTTCTATATAAAGATCTATTCGATGTTGAAAGGATGGAATAGAATGATTCAATCTTCTTTTAATGGGCCCCTTCCAACGGAGCATCAGCTCCTATGGCAGGATTACGAGCTTGGGTTCTTTTGTCACTTTGGGATGAATACGTTCTGCGATCAGGAATGGGGTGACGGGAGTGATTCGCCCTTGTTATTTAGCCCTTCAGAGATGGATGCCCATCAGTGGGTACGCACAGCCAAGCGAGCGGGCTTCCGCTATTTCGTCCTGACGGCAAAGCATCACGACGGTTTCTGCTTGTGGCCGACGGCGACAACGGATTATTCGGTTGTCTCCAGTCCCTGGAAGGAAGGCAAGGGCGATGTGGTGCATGAATGCGCCGAGGCATGCCGCGAAGAAGGAATCGGCTTCGGACTATACTTATCGCCATGGGACCGCCATGAGCCTTGTTATTCGGACAAGGCAGCCTATGATGAATTCTACTTGCGGCAGCTGGAAGAGCTTTTAACCGGTTATGGACCTCTGGTGGAAGTATGGTTCGACGGAGCGGGCTCAGAGGGCCGGGAGTATGACTGGAGCCGGATTATCGGATTGGTTAAGCAACATCAGCCCGGAGCCATGATCTTCAATATGGGAGCGCCCACGATTCGGTGGGTAGGCAACGAGGACGGACTGGCGCCGTATCCATGCTGGAATACGGCGGAGTCGGCACGGGTTAGCATGTTCAGCGATGCCTCCTTGAACTGGCTGCCGGACACTCCGAACTGGGTTCCGGCGGAATGCGATGTGCCGATCCGCAAGGATCGCTGGTTCTGGCATCCCGATGAGGAAGAGCTTCTGCTGTCCCTGGACAGTCTAATGGATATTTATTATCGCTCCGTCGGCCATGGCGCGACGCTGCTTTTGAATGTGGCGCCGGATAATCGCGGACTTCTACCTGATGCCGACGTTGAGCGGATCATCGCGTTCGGCGATGAGATCGGGCGCAGGTTCGGCAAGGCGTTTGCAGAAGCCGCAGACGAAGAAGGCGAGCTCATTATGCTTGGGCTTGCGCATAACACAGTAGTCGAGCATGTGGTGATCATGGAGAACATTCGATACGGTGAGCGTGTACGGGAATATGCGATAGAAGCATTTTGCGGGGGCAAATGGCATGAGATTGTTCGAGGAAGCGCGATCGGACACAAGAAGATCGACCGTATCGCGCCTGCTTCAATGGACGGTCTGCGCTTGCGAATATTGGAATCGGACGATAAACCGAGAATGAGATCGTTTGCTGCGTATGGAAGCAGCGAATAACCGGAAATGAGTTTATATTGCATATAGAGGGAGTGGAAACATGAGTCGGTTGGAATGGAAGGATGGCTGTTATTTGTTGAACGGCGAACCGCTGCGTATCATGTCAGGAGCAATCCATTATTTCCGCGTCGTGCCGGAATATTGGCAGGATCGGCTGTTGAAGCTGAAAGCTTGCGGTTTCAACACGGTAGAAACCTATGTGGCATGGAATGTGCATGAGCCGCAGGAAGGAAAATTTCAGTTCGATGGCATGGCAGATGTGGCACAATTCATTAGGCTTGCCGGAGAGCTTGGCCTGCATGTGATTGTTCGACCCAGCCCCTACATATGCGCCGAGTGGGAGTTCGGCGGATTACCCGCGTGGCTGCTTGAGGACAGCAATATGCGTCTGCGCTGCTTTGACCAGAGCTATCTGGATAAGGTAGATCGTTATTATGACAAGCTGATCCCTCTTCTTGTTCCGCTACTATCTACGAATGGCGGTCCAGTGATTGCGGTGCAGGTTGAGAACGAATACGGTAGCTATGGCCATGATACGAGATACTTGGAATACTTGTGGGACGGCCTGACGCGCCGTGGCGTTGACGTTATGCTCTTCACCTCCGATGGCCCAACCGATGAGATGCTGATTGGAGGTACGATCGAAGGCGTTCACGCAACCGTGAATTTCGGCTCAAGGGCAGTAGAATCGTTCGAGAAATTCCGGGAATACCGTGCGTCGGAGCCGCTAATGTGCATGGAATTTTGGAATGGCTGGTTTGATCATTGGATGGAGGCGCATCATGTAAGGGATGGCTTGGATGTTGCAGCGGAATTGGATGAGATGCTAACCAGGGGAGCTTCCGTCAATTTCTATATGTTTCATGGCGGAACAAATTTCGGGTTCTATAACGGCGCTAATCATATCAAGGCATACGAACCTACAGTAACGAGCTACGACTATGATGCACCGCTTACGGAATGGGGCGATGTAACCGCCAAATATGTGGCTATTCGCGACGTTATGGAGAAGCACGGGTTTGAAGCGGGTTGTCCCTTGCCGGAGCCGATACCGAAACGGGCTTACGGCAAAGTCTATTTGTCGGAACGGGGGGAACTCTTCCCTCAGTTGGATGCCATTTCGAAATCAAAGGAGAGCGTATGGATCGAGCCGATGGAGAAGTTCGGGCAGTCTTATGGCTTTATTCTGTATTCAACATGGCTGAAAGGACCGCGTTCAGGGCAGAAGCTGCATATTCAGGAGGTACGGGACCGGGCGCAGGTATTCCTGGGTGGAGTGCCTCTGGGGGTCATTGAGCGATGGAATCCGCAGCCTCTGGATATAGTAGTGCCTCCCGGCGGAGCCAGACTGGACATTCTCGTGGAGAATATGGGACGAATCAATTATGGCCCGCTGCTGCGCGATACGAAGGGCATTACAGAAGGCGTGCGAATCGACAATCAGTTCCAGTACAACTGGACCGTCTATCCCCTTTCGATGATGAACAGCATGATAAACAAAGTATCCTATGAGACTATGAAAAAGCCTACTTTAGAGTGGAGCGGCGGACCGGCTTTCTATCGCGGATATTTCGAGGGAGAGGAGGGCAGCGACACCTTCCTCCGGTTCGACGGCTGGAAGAAAGGCGTTGCATGGATTAACGGCTTTAATCTGGGGCGCTATTGGGAAGCAGGCCCTCAGCGTGCGCTTTATGTGCCGGGACCCATTCTTCGTAAAGGCCTTAATGAAATCATATTGTTCGAGCTGGAAGGTATGCCTGAGACGGAAGGGCCTGTCGTTACGCTAATGGATCAGCCTGATCTCGGCGCAACGGAAGGCGTGGACGGGTCGTTGCTGAGCTTTGTTCATGATGAAGTTCAGGAAGGCTAAGAGCGGTGTCGGGTGCATGAGGTTAACTATCAGTATGTTGCAACAATTATTTTTACCGGGGAGTGAAAGCCGTGCTGCAAGAGGCACTTAAGGATGCTGTGGAGAAAACGAAACGAAATATCGCAAAGTTCAACGGGAGGTTTCCGCATGTCAGTGAAAATGGCGTCTACCATCTCAATGATAATACCGATTGGACGAACGGCTTCTGGAGCGGCATGTTATGGCTGTGCTACGAACATACGAAGGATAAGCAGTTCCGGGATGCGGCGGCCTCTACCGTCGAGAGCTTTCGACAGCGGCTAGCGGCACATATCGTGTTGGACCATCATGACATCGGCTTTCTTTATTCTCTCTCCGCCAAGGCACAGTGGATAATCGAGAAGGATGAGGCGGCCAAGAAGCTCGCGCTTGCCTCCGCAGAGGTGTTAATGAAACGCTGGAGGCCAGGTGCAGGAATTATCCAGGCGTGGGGAGTGGACGGAGATGAGAAGAACGGAGGACGCATCATTATTGACTGTCTGATGAATTTGCCATTGCTATTCTGGGCAGCCCATCAAACAGGAGACCAGCGATACGCGGTGGCAGCAGTACGGCAGGCAGAGAAGAGCAGACGTTATCTCGTACGCGGCGACGATTCTTCCTTCCATACGTTCTACTTTGATCAGAGCAACGGAGAACCAATTCGCGGCGGCACAGAGCAGGGCTATGCCGATGGTTCAACTTGGACGAGAGGACAGGCTTGGGGAATTTATGGATTCGCGCTAGCGTACCATTATACGGGCGATCCGCAGTATCAAGAAACCTCTCTTCGTATGGCACGTCACTTCCTGGAGAGATTGCCCGAGGACGGAGTCGTCTACTGGGATTTCTGCGCTCCGGTACACTCTGAGACAAAGAGAGATAGCTCCGCGTCCGCGATTGCTGTATGCGGCATCCATCAATTGTTGCAAGCTCTGCCGGCAGATCATCGGGATCGGGTTTTTCTAGAGAACGGTATGAAGCATTCGATTGTCGGCCTGATCCAGCATTATGCCACGATCGGCAACTCGGATGCGGAGGGGCTCCTGGAGCGTGGATCATACAGTGTACGCAGCGGATCATCGCCGGATGATTACATGATATGGGGCGATTACTATTATATCGAGGCGCTTATGAGAATTTTACATGGACATAAGGGCTACTGGTACGAGTAGGGAGGGGTTTATCATGTTTTATAAAAAAATGCCTGCACCTATAAACGGGGGTTTCCGTATGGACGGATACTGGATTTGGTGTGGATCTGTAGTAAAAGGTGAGGATGAGCGCTTCCATATGTTTGCTTCGCGTTGGCCAAAAACGCTGCCCATGCACCCTGGTTGGATAGTGGCTTCGGAAATTGTAAGAGCTGTATCTGATACACCTGAAGGTCCATATGCTTTTCAAGAGGTTGTGCTTCCTGCAAGAGGAGCGGAATTTTGGGACGGCCGCAGCACTCATAATCCGCATATTGTGAAATATAAAGATGGTTATTTATTGTACTATATGGGCTCAACACATCCGCTGCCTGACCCGATGTTGAACGATGGATACGGGTTGGATGATCCAAGGTGCATTGTTGGACGAGCTAACAAACGGATTGGTCTTGCAATCTCAAAAAGCGTCTTTGGCCCATGGCTTAGGTTAGATGCTCCAATAGTGCCTGCACGTCCTGGTAAATTTGACAGCTTCCTTACATCGAATCCAGCACCCTGCATTCAAGACGACGGCTCTGTTCTGCTCATTTATAAAGCCAGGCGGTACGAGGGTAACCGGCATGGTAAAATGACTATTGGAGCAGCATTCGCGAAGCGCTACGAGGGACCCTACCATGTGCTTAGCGAGAATCCAATATTTCCTCCTGAGAACTTCCACATAGAAGACCCATTTATATGGAAGAACGGGGATCACTTCGAATTAATTGCGAAGGATATGGATGGCACACTGTGCGGTGAAAAATATGGGGGAGTGCATGCTCATTCCAAGGATGGATTGTCTTGGGAAATTTACGAAAAACCGCTTGCCTATTCTCGTACCGTGCAAATGAATGATGGCAATATGAGAACGTTCGGCAACTTCGAACGTCCATTTTTACTGTTCCAGGACGGCAGACCGACTCATTTGTTTGGAGCCGTCTCGGATGGCAAGCACGGGTTTGGGGATGCATCGAATACCTGGAACATGGTGATCCCACTCAGTAATGGGTAAGTGCTGTCGTACAACAAAGCCGCTGGTGCGGCTTTTTTTCTCCCACTCACTTTTATGTTTCATGCACTCTGCATACAGGGGATAACTGTAAACAATTACTATGTATTTGCGAATGGTGTTAGCTATGCTGGTACTTGAGCTATCTTGTAATCTATTTCCATCTAGTTTGCCCTGGTGACATCTACGCTGGTATATTGTGTGCTGCTCTTCATTGTTTAATATAGGTTTTAATATAGATATACATCAAAACAAACAACTAAATTATCGCAGTCCCAATGAATATATAAACAAAGTAGCTCCCCCGGAGCTACTTAAAGGGGCAGACCGGCGTAGCTGACACCACTCGCAAACGTATAAATGTTAGAACCCTTATCGAGAGTGCTTTTTGATATCCCGATGTTGCCGCTTACGCCTTCGCGAAGCTGCGATTTCGAGGCGGATCGTAGGGGAAATGGACGTGTAAAACGGAAAATGAGGTGCGACCGAGGCTTCTCTAAAAAAATGTATGCGGTTACACAAAAAACGATCGGTCCGAAACTTTCTTTTAAGGATGATTCCATAGAGCACGTTTGTGGCGAATTTTAATACCGGACATGGCATGAAGTATTATATGGACGGTAAAGTGTCCAAGGACGAAGAGTGGTCGAACATTAATTTGCAGGATATTCTTCCGACGTGGCAGTGGTGGATGGAGAGCCGGGGAACCAGGCTGCAAGCCGATTTTGATTATGGGGATGCCGTGGAGAACGGCGATAAATTCACTTATCAGCCTATCGGCGGCTACAAAGGCGGAAGCTCGCTTGTTGTGAACGGAAACTTGGATGCAAAAAATTTCCTGCGTCTGTATAAAACGGATCTGGACGTTAAAAAGACCACAACGGCTTCACTTACGTATAACAAAACATCTGTGACGGATGGCTCTGAGATCCAGTTAGGGCTTATTTTCAAAGATGGCCGGATAAAGTCGAATACATCCCCGTACCGCATAGCGGAAAGAAGACAAAAGGTTATGTCACAGCCCGATTGGATTTAAAGGCATATACAAATCGTGAAATCGCGGCCCTGGGACTTGCATTTGATCCGAAGGGTGGCACTGTGGGCGGCTATCAAGTCAACATCGGGGAGATTAAACTCACGGATGGGAAAGACTACACGCCTGACAAGCCAACCGGCTTTGCAGTCAAAGACCGGTATCATACCAATGAAGTCGATGTCGTATGGAATCGTGCGGACTATAGTAAAGTAAAGCAATACAATCTCTATGCGCAGCTGAGTAATGGCGAAGAGCAATTTTTAGGCGGGATCTATGGCGACAGCTTCTATGTGAAGAACTTGGACAAACAGGTCACGGCTCTAAAACTGACCGCCGTCGGCACCGATCATACCGAGAGCAAGCCTGCTATTATTAAGCTTAACAGCAAAAATTACCTTTCAGATGTATCGGTCAAAGAAACGGCCGAAGGCTTCGATATCGGCTGGGGCAAGGAAAACCGCGGCAGCAAAATCCGCTTTGACTTGATCTTTACCGACGGAAGAAAAGATACGTATACCAATACCGTAGATATCGAAACGGCTGCTGCAAAACTTAAAGTGCCCGTGAAGGATGATGACCGGTACCTGCTGCGAATATCTGCCTTGGATTCGAAAGGCAGAGTCCTTGATGCCGTCAGTTATGCTGGTAAAATGAAGGATATTTATTCCGAACCGTTCGACGGCGGCTACTATATCGATGGAAATAAGCTGGGGATCGATGTCCCTTCCTCGAAGGACTGGTGGCACATGTACATTACCGTTAATGGTATGGCAGTTAAACCTTCGAAGGAGTATGACGGTGCAGCAACTGATTATTTCATTCGGGGCTATCATGACTTGAATGGATTGGCTATTCCGGCAGAGGGATCAGTCATCGGTATTACGCTGGAAGACTACAAGGGGAACATGTCCGAGATCAAGCGCTTTACGGTAACGAAAAGATACCAAGTAAATAGGTAAAACTCATATGCTTCCTTTACGGTAGACAGGTGAAAACGAAAGCCTGCTGCTGGAAGGGGAGCTTTTTAAATGATAATGATTTATAAGTTTTTATATCTATAAACCAAGCGCTCAATAGAACAGTACAAGTAAGGTAATAATTAGACTATCCCTTCTTTTAAGGGATAGAATGGTGGGTGAATGCATCACAGGAATCGACGGGTACACACGCTAGGAGGAAACGCAATGCGGCTTCAAAAGAAAAGGTTTACGATTTTCCCTAAGCTGCTCATGGGCTTTTTGATCGCAATTTTGCCGGTGTACATGCTGGGTATTTTTTTGAATAAACAGGTCGCTGGCAGTTTGCGGGATCAAATTCTTCAATCCATGCACAGATGCAAGAGAAGGTTCACTGGCTGAGCTGATCTGGCGAATCTACCGTGATACCAGGTATTACGATTTTGTTGGCGGTCTTCCCGGTGGTGTGCAGCGGCAAGCCAACTTGAAGGCCCTTTACGATCGTGCTCGCCAGTATGAGGCGACTTCCTTCCGTGGCTTATTCCGATTCCTGCGCTTTATTGAGCGCATGAAGGAAGCGGGAAATGACCTCGGTACCGCGAAGTCTATGGGTGAGCAAGAAGAAGTGGTTCGGATGATGTCCATTCACAAGAGTAAAGGGCTTGAGTTCCCGGTTGTATTTGTAACCGGGATCGCCAAGCAATTCAACCAGCAAGACCTGAATGGTAAGAGGACATCGCGAATAACGAAGGCACTATTAGGGAGATATATCATCAGTTCATAAAACACGATATGACAACTACTCAATTATGTGAGGCACTAGATGAGCAAGTTGTTTGGCGTTCCGGTGCGTTGGATATGGAGCGTTTAAATACAATAGCTAGGCAAATTTCGATAATGAATAAGAAGGACCTAGCGGCAGCGCGGCAGTTACATTTCCAAGCTGTAAAAGGGGAGTCGTTTCTCAGGCATTCTTACCATTGCCAAGTATGTTCACTAATGAATTGACAGCTCAAGTATATACAGAAATTATCGAACAATATCCGTTGCCAGTAATAATGGAGAAATTACTTCACGATAAATCAATGGTGGACGTTTATTCTAGGATATTCGAGAAATTTGAGGCTAATTATCGAGTACCTAACCAAGTAGTACGGGCCTTGTTACATTTTATGTTTTCGGAGTGGAAGGCTTGGTCGATTGCCTACCTGGAGACGATAGCTGCTGACCTCCTAACTAGCAACGTAGTAACGTCTATTCAGGCGATGGAACATTTCGATGGGAATTAACCTAGGAGGACCGTCCATTCATGGATTCAATCGGTGATGCACTAAAGCAAATGATGGCGCGGGGCCAGTTTCACGCTGCCACTGAAAAAAGAGATTATGTCATTAACCATCCATTGGTAGTCGAGTTATGAGAAGGCATCAAGGAATGGATGAATTTACGCTGAAAGTGAATATGAACCGGTTATATGAGTATGTCACTGAGCAGGATCGTTGCGCCAAATGTGAAGGGGTGGACAGTTGCGGGAATGCGATGCAGGGACACTTCACTGCAGTTGAGGTTGATGAGAAGAATAGTGTTACCGAAAAAAAGGTCGCCTGCAAACATTGGAAGCAGAGGATCAATCAAGAGAGAGTTCAAAAACGTATCCGGACAGTTGCGGTAAACGAGAGCATAATCCAGAATGGTTATGATGTAGCGGAAATGTTGAGGAAAGATCCGGAGCGGGCAAGAGCCGTGTTTGAAATCTTAGAGTATGTCTCGAAGATAAAGTGGGAAGGTCTGAAGACCAGAGGTCTCTTCTTGACAGGTGGGTTTGGTACGGGAAAGACTTACTTAATGAGTTATTTGCTTAATGAGCTGGCCAAAGAGGGGCATACGGGCGTTATTGTTTATTTACCCGATTTTTATGAGGACCTTAAGGCTTCGTTCAATGATTCAAAAAAACTCAGTGAAACAATAGATTCTTTAAGAGAGGCGGACGTGCTTGTCCTTGATGACATAGGGGCTGAGAATTTGAATCCCTGGTTTCGTGATCACGTACTTGGAACGATCCTGAATTATCGTATGAACCGAAAGCCAACGTTATTTACGTCGAACCTCGATCTTGAGGCGCTTGAGGAGCACCTTTGCTTCACAAACCGTGATGGATTCGACGAAAATAAAGGGAATCGAATCATGGAACGAATCAAGCATTATACAGACCTAATTTATATTACTGTTACAATAAGAGATATCCAAAGTGATTCATAAAGGTTTTTTGGCCGTTTATAGGAACGGCTATTTATTTTGAACAAACTACCTTAATGGGGAACGTATGTGCTATAATAAGTACGCCAAACTCATGTTTTGCGCACTTTCTGTTTATATCGATTTTGTTAATAATAGTGGGGTATTTGTAAGAGTCAAAAAGGCATATTGCCTTCTAATAATGTCGGATCTGGTGCTTTAAGAGAATGTGATGTGCATGAGATTATTATCCCTTGAAGGTCGGAAAATAATTATTCACCATGACAAGTAGGAAGAAGTGGAAACTTGTGAAATTCTCCGTTCTATGAAAAATGGGAACCTCAAACTGAAAAGAAAAGCGCTTACTACATTCGATTTGACAGCATGGGAAGAATTCCTGATATCAGATACGGCGATCAAGTATACGGTTATCTCCGAGGGACAGTAAAGGGAGAACGGAAGGTCCAAGAAGAAAGCTGATATTCAAATCGGATTGTTTTACAATAGGAAGTCTGGTTACCGGCAAGTTATTGCCCATTCGATTCATTATCAAAATGTTGAATGGAAAAAGCCAAACTCTATGAACTCGCGGCAGTGCAAAATCTCCACCTTTGCTGAGTGGACAGAGTTTAAAGTCTTCTTCCTCGTCAGATGTACTGAAACCTTTTTTTTGAATGATATTCCTTCATTGATAGAGGTGAAAACATACCCGGTGATCGCAGATTCATCCTTGGTTATCATTCTGTTTGATGAACTCGGAAATGAACAAGGGTTTCGTGGCCTCGAGAGAATCCTAAAATATACAGAGGATACGGTAATTGTTCGGGGCTGCTGTGTGTGTAATTAATTCGGCAACGGACTGGTGGTGTTACTATTGGCGTTGAAGTATGAGATCGAAGAAGTATACGGGGAGCAGGTACGTGCTTTCTCCCTCTGGATGAAGCAGGCTGGATATACGGATTCCACGCAGCGGGAATACATGAGAGAAGTCCAAACTTATCTTGTATCGTTGGGTGGAGCGGAGGTAGAGAAGTCAGGGAAAATGGCGGTTATTAACTTCCTGGTCTCCAAACAGAAATCCACCGGGGACCGGACAAGAAACAGGTCACTTTCAGCAATTAGATCGTTTTATGTAGCCTTGATGGATTTCGAAATGGCTACACGGAATCCTGCACTCGATGTGAAAAAATCAAAGACGGAAAAGAACAAGAAGCCTGTTTACCTTGAGGAGGAGGAACTGGTCGAAAGTCTCCAGTTTATCGAAGGGCGGTATCGAAACCGGAATATAGCCATTTTCCTGCTCATGGGATATTGCGGGTTACGTGTAGGGGAAGTTCACCGATTGAACCTTAAGGATTTCAAGAAATCAAAGGGGACAATCGAGGTCTTCGGCAAGGGGCGTAAGTGGAACGAGATACCCGTACCCAAAATGCTTGTTGACTATCTTAGTAGGGTAGAGGAAGAGCGGATTACCCCTTACAATAAGAGGGAAGATGCTTTCTTTATTTCACAAAAGGGAAGACGCCTCTCGATACGCCAGATTCAGAAGATCGCAAACGAAACGTTTTCTGCATTCAAGGAACAAAACCCGAAATTATCGGATATGAAACTGTCTTGTCATAAGCTGCGGCATTCATTTGCAACAATGCTATTGAAAAATGGAGTGGATATTCGCGTTGTAAAGGAGCTGCTTGGGCACTCCTCGATCGAAACGACAATGATTTATACGCACGTAAATGATGAACAAAAGAAAAATGCGATGGCAACGGTAAGCATACCGATTCACGTTTTCGTATAGTGTCATCTGAAGTGGGGGGCGGGTATGAACTGGGTCTAATTCATATTAGTGTAACGCAACCTGTATGTACAGGTCTGAAGGTGGAGTTGTTTCAAACCAAATTGTTACTACGGTAGACTGCCGCTGCTGTGTTTGCCATCTTCGATTGTTTGAATAACAACAGTATGCCCATTATTATAGCGATAACCTGTACATACAGCTATATGTACAGGTTATGAGGTGAATAAGCTACAAGCCAAGTTGATGCCAAGATCAGAAACACTAGTTTAGTTACAAAAATATATAGCTGCTCCTCGGATCGGTACTCCAGTTAAGGATTGTAGCCGGCAGCCTCCTTTCTAAATAGAAGTGAACTTGATCTCCCTTTTAGGGCCATTTCAATGTTATTTGAAAGGAATGGGTTTACTTGAAGAGTGTCAATTTATCCAAGACAGATCTTCAGTTCTTGATTAACAATTGCGATATGTTGCCTGAAAATAAAGCGTTTAAAGGATAGTTGATGAATACACTAGCACTATTTTATTCTCCTTATCCCTGGCTGGATCTCGAAGAAAATCAAAATAAAGTTATTTATGATTTTATTTTGGTACCCGAAATCCACTGGCATAAAACTGATTCTGAACTACTAGATGAAATGGTTCCGAATGCTCCGGTTGGTATGATAAACTCCATAAGTTATTGTTTAGGCAGAGAGGGGTATGTATTTGTTCGTGACGTACTGTTTATGCCCCTGCAAACATTGAAACTAGTTGAAGTTTGGGAGAAAAAAAATTAACATTCCTACTAAATGGTCTTTCCAGGGCTATAGAATGATTTGAGATTGTTTAGAGGGCTGAATGGCGCCAACTAGTATCAGCGACGCCGCGGAGGACGTAAAGAGGCCATTGACAAGAAATAAGCTTACCCGGATTAATCAATCCTGATAAGCTTATTTCATTATGTTTGAAGACTTGTCGATTCCTCTTCCAGATTTTGCGATGCCGCGCCTTACATCGCATCAATCACTATATTATATTTTATTCTTTTTTTTTTAGAACATGACAGAGAATTGAAGATGCAACAAGAACACCTCTAAAATAACATTCTCTCAAATATTGTTTAGATATTATTCTTCCACCCATTGTTAAACACACTGTCACTCATAATCTTTATTTACATGAGGGGTATTGTGCTATGCTTCTTGAAAATGTATGGAGGGGATTGAGTTGCTTCAATTCGAAGAGGTGTGGCAACGTATCGTAGATCATGAAGGTAGTGAGTTCAGACAAAAAATGGGGAAGGTGTTTAAATATAAGGTAAATGGCACGACGATTGTGCCAAATACAACTAATATTAATATTCCGAAGAGCCAGGTGGAGAAAGTCTGGAAAAGAATGCCGGTTAAAAGTCCGGGAGCTATTAGTGATTTGATCGCTACGATTCAGGATACAAAAACAATAGTAAATTGCCTAAACTAGGATAACGATCTTAAAGTTTGCTGTCATTAATAAAGTGTGTCCTAAATAGTTAATTTCGTAAATGGCATTCTCTATTATCGGTTGAATGATTAACGGAATGACCGTACAGGTAAAGCCGCAATTTGCGCGTCCTTCTCTCGAGTCTCTGTTTCGTAAAGCAAATAACCAAGCTCGCTTAATATGCTGGGCCTTCTCGTTTGGAGGGAAGCGGCAAACGCTTATCAGTATTCCAATGAGTATGTTCGCAAGTTTACGAAGGAATGGCAGGAAGCGATCGAGCGCGACTATAATCAACCGAGCATCGTCGTATGTGTACCGCTAAACGAGAGCTGGAGTGTGCCTAACATTCTGATCGATAAACAGTAGCAGCAGCATGCGCTATCCATGTATTATTTGACGAAATCGCTTGATCCGACGAGACCTGTCGTGTTGAATGATGGCTGGGAGCTGGTCGAGGCGGATTTGTACAATATTCACGATTATGAATGGCGCGAGGAAGTTCTAACTGAAAGGTATGGCTCCCTTGCGGCGACGATAGCGGCAAGACCGTCTAACCGTGAGCTTTCTGTAGGGGGCTTTGCCTATAGTGGCCAACCGATTCTCGAAATACCAGTCCGTGCTATTATCACTTGATGATTTTATTTTAAGGGGGTTGTCCATTTGAAAATTGGTATTATAGGTGATTTTAATCCGGATTATCTTTCACAGCAAGCCACAAATGATGCATTAATCCATTCCATTAAAAAAATTGGAATACAAATTGAGTATGACTGGATTCCTACAGCATCAATTCCTGAACAGCTAGATACGATCGAAAAGGCTTATAAAGGTTTCTGGATAGCCCCGGGTATTCCCGAATCTGTAAGTGGAGTATTACAAATTATTCGATATGCCCGTGAACACAATATTCCATTAATAGGAACTTGCGGTGGATTTCAAAATATAATTATCGAGTATGCCAAAAATAAATTAATGATTGAAGATGCTGATCATGAAGAACTAAACCCTGATGCTTCTCAACTAGTTATCAGTAAACTTACTTGTTCACTAGTGGGTCAAAAAGGTGAAGTATTTATAAAGAGTCCTTCATTAGTTTCTGACATTTACCAAAAACCAACTACAATCGAACAATTCAGATGCAGTTACGGGTTAAACTCAGAATTTGAAGCACTAATTAATGAAGCAGGGTTAAAAATTGTAGGAACTGATGCTGAAGGAATGCCAAGAATTGTTGAATTACTTGGACATAGATTCTTTATCGGGACGTTATTTGTTCCCCAATTGAGTTCAACTAAGGAGAATCCACATTGTCTGGTAGATTCATTTATTGAACATGTAAGTAACAAATATTCATGAGAGGGTTGCCACCAAATGCATGGCGGCTTTTTCATTTGTGCCAACTTATTATTTGATCACCGAAAAAAGCAGCTATATAGTGTATGACACCAAATGAAATGTCGGGGGACAAGAACATATATGCATAAGAATCCGCATAAATCGCGGCTTTTTTATTTTGGCTATGTTAATTCTTAATGTTGATATTTGATAAATACGAACAAATTGTTCCTATAATAATGGGTATAATCATAGTTCGGAGATGATTTACCTATGGATTTAAAGGAATTGAAGAAGCTCGCTAACGCTTTGGACGAAAGCGGTAAGCAAGAACTTATATACTTTTTGCAATCTCGAACGAAAAACTTGGTAGCTCCAAATCGTGCGATTGATGAAATCTCAGAACAAAAGCATAAAGATGGGCTTGTTTGTCCGCATTGCAATAATCACTCGGTTGTGCGATTTGGAAAATACGTTATTAAAACACGTACTGGAGAGGTCAAGCGGCAACGTTATCGCTGCAAATCCTGCCATCAAACATTCAACGACCTCACCAACACCCCTCTTCAACGCACCAGAAGACCTCATCTTTGGGTTCGATTCATCGAATGTATGATTGAGGGTTTTTCGTTGAGGAAATGTGCTGAACTGTTGCATGACGAGGTAACTCACGTAACCCTGTTTTACTGGCGGCATAAGATTCTTGCCGCTCTGAAACAAATTCTAACAGAAACGTTTCAGGGCATCGTCGAAATGGATGAGACCTATTTCTTGTTCTCTGAAAAGGGCAAAAGGAATATCTTTGAACGCAAGTCCCGTAAACGTGGTGGTAAAGCTAAATATCGTGGCATCAGTAACGACCAAATATGTGTATTGGTTGCTCGTGACCGTCAGAAGATGACTTTCTCTGGCGTACTTGGACGTGGACGCATTCGAACGTCTAAATTGGATGAGGCTATTGGCGGTCATCTAAATGAGTCAAATGTGCTTTGTACCGATTCGTGGAGGGCATTCAGTTCCTATGCGAAAATGAAAGGTTTGGATCATTATCGCTTTAAATCCGATGGGAAACAGCGTGTGAAAGGCGTGTACCATATACAAAACGTCAACAGTTACCACAGCCGTCTGAAAAGATGGATTGACCGCTTTAACGGCGTTGCAACCAAGTATTTGCAACATTATTTGGCTTGGTTCCGTTATATTGACAGCAAGGATTATGAGAATACGGCGTCGAATAAGAAAAATATGCTTGTTGCCTCTTGTTGCCTCTTGCCTGTTTCTCGTGAGTCAGACCAACAGTAAACTTCGACAATCAACTTTTTCTTGCTGAACGAGGGACGGGCATTTAAGTGTCAACATAGAAGGGGTTAACTTGCAAATAGCGAATGCAGAAAAATCACATCTCGGATGAAGGAGAATATTACAAAAATGACCGTGGAACAAAAAAGACCATTACTTGAAATGATAGTTCTTGTATTACTCATGGTAGGGAGCATGTTGTTGACTCCCCAACTGAAAACGTTATTTTCATTGTTGCCCATTGTTTATTTTCTCGTGGAGAGAAGGGTGAGAAAAAGAGAGAGGACATTGATTTCAAATTTAAGAGTATTTCGAGGGATTTCAAGGAAGTCTGGTATTTCGTATTTATTGTTGGTTTCGTCCTACAATTGTTCTACCTTTACGTTTTTAAAAACTATTTCCCTGAAGTCATGGTACACGTACAAGAACGGGCTTCCTTCATTCAATCCTTCGATGGAAAGCTATTAATCAGCCTGCTTGTTCTAGCTTTAGGCGAAGAGATCGTGTTTAGAGGATTAATTCAAGGGAGATTACATTGGATAGTGAAGCCATTGCCCGCCATCCTTATCTTCTATTATTTTCGCACTGATGCACATAACATCAGGGAACCTCCTAATTGTAAGTTTGGATCTGACAACTGTATTTATTGATAGTGTGTTTTTTGGCATTATCTTTTATAAGACGAAAAATATTTATGTTTCGTGGTTAGCCCATGCCATGGCTAATAGCGTTGCGGCATACTCACTACTACATTTTTATTAAAAATATTGTAAATATTCTTGATATCATTCCATCAATTCAATCGGGTGAATACGACGACAAATACGTACACGGTTGAGGTTTGCTCGACGAAAGAAGAAGCGATTCGGCTGTCCAGCGCCATTGAGCAGATCGATGTATTCTTAATTGACATTAATTTGACCGATAACAACTTGGATGGGATTTATACCGCTTTAGAGCTTAAAGATAACGGAAATTGGAAAACGATTATGCTTACCTCCATAAACGACAACGAAGTGATTCAAAAGTCTTTTGTGGCCGGGGCCGCAAACTACGTTCTGAAAAAAAACGTTTCCGAAATACCTGCTATGATACGGAAAACCTACTTTGAACAATCCCCCCTCGAAATATTGGGTAAGGATTATTGCCGACTCAAACAAGAAGAGCAGCTTAAAGAATTGACTCCTGCTGAACGGGAGATTTATGAGCTGGTCGAACAAGGATTTACACGAACCGAGATGGAAAAGAAGCTTATAAAAACAGAAAATACGATCAAGAATCAGATTAAAAACATTCTCAAAAAACTATGTGCTTCTAATACTAAGGAAGCACTGAAAAAAGTAAAGTCTGGTGGATTGAAATAGGAGAGATCAATCCGTTGTATACATTGATTGTAGCAGCTACGTGTGATCGGCGTGAGCTGCTTTTCTTTTTGTATACAAAAAATTAATGCATATCGTGCCGGCAGCAGCGGTTTTGTATACGAATTAAAAGATAAAGCAGATCGATCTCTAGGATGATCTACTGAATAGATGTGCAGCGATACAAAACTGCTTTAAATAAAATGAGCGAAAACAGTATATCTTTTTTTGAGCGACACAAGTCTGCTTAACTAAAGGTCATAGACTGGGTGGGGCGTTAAGCTAACGGGCAGAATTGTTTAAAGTTGATTATGGTTTTTATGGTAAAATCAGTACGGAAAGGGGGAGGAATATTGAGCAAAAAACAAAAGTTAATATTAAATATATCAATAGTTTTGAACATATTACTAATCGCATTTGTAGCTTGGGGATATATGAAGATGAAATTTGTAAAGGAACAAATATTCATTGCTGAGGTTCAACATAATTTAGTAGAATTGGAAGGCACAATTACAATTCAAAAAGAAAAAAAATGGTCAGAACCCAACTTGGTGACGACTGAATTGGGAGACGTACTAAACGGAATTTGGCTTGGTATCACAACTGGAGGACAATTAGGAAATCTCTCAAAAAATGATAAGGAAACTCTGAATAACTTGTATTATAAGTTAAATCAATTTCCTAATGATGAAATATATAAATTTGCTGATTTAACCGAAGAGGATAAAGAAAGATTTGAGGAGTTGCAAGAAATACTTCGTGAAGTTGGGTTAGGGTTAAGTATTCAAGTTAGTGGTAATATGAAATACTTTATAAACCAAGCAGAGGAATTAGAAGGGAAAATTCCTCTGCATTAGAATACCCATTTCTTATTAAGCTAACGGGTACGATACTGGAGGAGTGCGCACTGTGGTGGCCGCTCCTCTTTTATTATTGAGCTAACTGGCTGGTTAACGTAGGAGAGCACATATGGAGATGTTATATTCATTTTGGGGGTAAAAGTTCGATGAATGATAAGAGGCTAACGATTTTAGTTTTTATGGGAACACTTTTGGTACTTTATTTTTTTGACTATCTTATGAACACTGATATTCTGAGCATTGTAACTTTCCATAAGAACGGTTCTACGTTCAGTTTTATAGGAGCTCTTCTTTGGCTCATAATTTCATCTGCTATTATATATGCCATTCAATTCTATAAGAAAAAGAAGAGGTAATTGTCCTTAAACTAACGGGGGACGATAGCATTCCTGTAGAGCGTTAAATTTCCGCTTTGCAAAAAAACGAGCGCCTCGGTACGATGGAAGTACGCAACGGGTCATAGCCCTAAAAATTCCATCATCCAGGA
>NZ_JBWDNW010000059.1:0-1482 GCF_056269405.1 Paenibacillus sp. J2L1-98
GAGTTGAACGACAGGGCGCGGGCGATCTCGACCATTTGCTGCTCAGCTACACTAAGCGTAGAAACGCTCACTTTAGGGTTTAGCGTGGAGCCGATGGAACGCAGAATGACTTCCGCTTTCTCATAGATTTCACTCCATTTGACAAGCCCCATGCGGTTCTTTGGAAATTTCGTTCCCATTAAGATGTTTTCGCCGATGGACAGATTCGGTGACAAACTGATCTCTTGATGAATAACGCTGATCCCTTGGTCTCTGGCTTCCATCGGATTGTTCCAATGAACCTCCTGGCCCCTGTACAGCGTAGTTCCGGAATCCGGCTTATGAACGCCGGCCATAATTTTCATTAACGTCGATTTACCGGCACCGTTCTCTCCCATAAGCGCATGCACTTCGCCCTTGTACAAATCCAGATGGACCTGATGAAGCACATGTACGCCGGAAAATGATTTTCGGATGCCTTCCAATTTCATAATGGGCGTTTTCGCAGCAACTATTTCATCATCCGCAATTCTCTCTTTTAACGTTTCCATCCTGCCACTCCCTGCTACAATGTCAATTCAAGCCGCTTGCGTTGATGTTAAAGAGAACAAGACGAGCTCCCGTAGTCGGGAACCCATCTTGTCGCTTGTATTACCAGCCTTTGTAAGAGCTGACATTGTCCTGTGTAATCAGTTCAGTAGGAATCAATACTTGCGGTTCCACTTTCTCGCCTTTGATAACTTTCAGCGCCAGTTCAACGCCTTGAATAGCCATTTGGTTCGGGAATTGTGCGGATGTTGCGGCATAGCTTTTCTTTTCTTTCAACGCATCGGCAGCGCCTGGTGCGCCGTCAACGCCGACGATAAAGAACTCGCCTGAGCGGTTTGCTTGTTCCTGAGCGATTTTAACGCCTACGCCTTCTTCATCGTTGATGCAGAATACGGCATCGATTTTGCTGTTCGCCTGCAAAATGCTTTCCATCAAACCGAGCGCTTTCTCGCGGTTTCCTTCGCCGTTCTGTTTAGCTACGACTTTAATGTCCGGATATTTCGCCATTACTTCTTCAAAGCCTTTGATGCGGTCCGTTACTGCGGATACCGGTGGTCCGTCGATGACAACGATATTGCCTTTACCTTTCAAACGGTCAGCCAAGTACTCTCCCGCCAAACGGCCTGCTTGCACATTGTCGGACATGACTACCGAATCGATGCCGCCCTCGGCGCTTCCGTCGAGCGCAATTACCGGAATGCCTGCAGCTTTTGCTTGTGCTACGGCGCCTGCAATCCCTTTGGAATCAAACGGGCTGAGGAGAATCAAATCTACTTGCTGCGTAATAAAATCTTCAAATTGCTGCGTTTGTTTCGCAAGGTCGTGTTCTGCCGCTACAACCGTTACTTCGGCATTGTATTTTGCAGCTACTTCTTGCGCGCCTTTGGACATCGCTACGAAGAACGGGTTGCCAAGCGTCGGAACCGTTAAACCGATTTTAAGCTTCTTCTCTTC